>DASXRE010000111.1:0-10343 GCA_036506775.1 Pyrinomonadaceae bacterium
ATGTCGCAGGCGATAGTACTGGACCAAAGCGGCGACGAGTCGCCGCACTCCAAGGAGACGCCCTGTGGAACAAGCTTTTGTGGTTCAGAAGCTCTGATCGTCCGCCGATGGGCCATAGAGCGCGGGGACTTTCTGGCCCATCAGGCGCAGATACACCGTCATCTGCCCGCGGTGATGTGCCCAGTGATTGATCGTCTCCTGGATCATCATGTAACGCGACTCTTCGAGCACGACTTTTCCGCCGGCGAGCAGCTTCCAGTTGGTCCGCAGATGTTCATCGGTCGTCTTTTCAAGTGCGGCACGAGCACCGGCCGCCGCCTCATCAAGCGCTTTGATTAACTGCTCACTGTTTTCTTTGGGCGCCGGCTTCATTCCTTTTCCTTCACCCGGCGCGACGTCCAGTTCGTCGCGCTCGATCTCCATCTGAATCCACATCGGAATCGTCGCGACCATGTCCGCCAGGTAGCCGAAGATCATCGATCGCTCGTGCGGCTTCCAATCGTATTTCCCTGAAGGAACCTCTTGCAGCGCCTTGCGCGAACGTTCTACCTCGCGATCGAGTTCCTCTCGAAAAAACTCCGTCAGTTTCATCACTGCCTCCCCAAATTCGCATTATGATTTTTTGACCACGTTATGAGAATCTAGCAACCAGAAGCCAGTCGTTACAAACCGGGATGCTGATCCAGCAAAATATTACGCATTCGTTCCACTCGCCAGTCGTGTTCATATTTCTCGGTGCGATCGGTGTCGGGCTGCTATACATCCTCTGGCGCGAGGTGCGGAAGATTCCCGCGAAACTGCTGACGCTGATGGCCACGGCGTTCGTTGACATGGTCGGCGTGTTGATGATCTTTCCGCTGCTGCCGTTCTACGTGAAAAAGTTCGGCGAATCTGGCGTCAACCTGCTCGGCTTTCACGTCGGCATCGGACTCATCACCAGCTTCATAGTCTCGGCATTCACTGTGGCCCAACTGCTGAGTGCGCCAATGTGGGGCCGCTTTTCCGATCGCGTCGGCCGGCGTCCTACACTGTTGATTGCCTTGAGCGCTTCGGCAGTCGCATATCTAATCTTCGGTTTTGCAGATTCATTGTTGCTCCTGTTTCTCTCGCGTGTGGTGCAGGGGGCGGGTGGCGGAACGGTGGGCGTGATTCAGGCTTACGTAGCTGATTCAACCGAACCACAAGATCGCGCCCGCGCGCTTGGCTGGCTTTCCGCAGTCACCAACCTCGGCGTAACAATCGGACCCGTAGTGGGCTCGTTTGCGATCGCGTTAGGCAAACGCGACTTGATACCCGGTCCGACACATCTCGAGATGGGCCATGCGGCGCCGGGAATTCTCGCGGCCACGCTCTGTTTGATCAATATTGTCTTTGCCGCCCGATATCTCTCCGAGTCTCGCAATCCGAGCGATCACGTGCACGTCGACGGCGAAGTGCGCCGCACCTCACGACAGATCATCTGGCGGGTTATTTCACATTCGAGCGAACCATCGTCACGTTTGATCTGGATCTACGCGATCTCGATGGGCGCGTTTCAGGGAAGCTTTTCCGTGCTCGCGCTTTTTCTGAATACTCAGTTTCAGGTCACCGAACAAACGATCGGTTACTTCTTCATGTACGTGGGATCGATCTCAGTCTTCACGCGTGTACTGCTGCTCGGACGGATGGTCGACTGGCTGGGCGAGGCGAAACTCTCGCGGCTCGGTTTGGTGCTGCTGACTCTCGGGGTGCTCGGCATGCCTTTGGCGTGGAATCTCGGGACGCTGGCATTTGCCGTGGCTCTGATACCGCTCGGCACCGCGTTCACATTTCCCTGTGTGACGGCGCTATTATCGCGGATCATCAAACCGCGCGAGCGCGGGCTGTTTATGGGAATGCAGCAAACTTACGGTGGCGCTGCGCGAGCGATCGCGCCGCTGTTCTTTGGGTGGTCGTTTGATCTGCTCGGCGCAAAGTCGCCTTACTTCTTTGCGTCAGCGTTTATCTTCGGAACGATTTTTCTCGGGCTGGGCCTGGACAAATACGCTAAACACGAAGAAGCACCCTCGCTACAAGAAGCGTGAACAGGATTATTTATCGATCACTTCCGGTGAATTGTCGATCGTCACCTTCTTCCGCGGATCAGGAATATGGATTGACGTTTCCACCGAGTTCGTGTAACGGTTCGAGCCTTCGTCGAAAGTGCCAGCGGCATTAACTGTAACGCGCACTATATAGTCGCCTTCAGGAATGCCGGTGATGTCGATCCACTGGCCGGTGAGCTGCTTGTAATACCAGTCGCCCCAGCCGGAGGTAATTCCCTGGAAGCCGCAGTTGTAGCCGTTGCTTTTGCCGCCGTCGTATTTGAAGGAGTCTTCGAAACAGAATCCTTGTTTGTGTCCGGCTAAAACGACCGTGCGATCCGTGTTCAGCAGTTCGTAAACCGAGAAGTCGCGAATGTGGTAGTGACCGTGACAAGGTGCGAACACGAACCACTCAGCATAGGGATTATTTGGATCGCTGCGATCGCCGACAACGAGGTCGCCGTCGCCGCTGTTCATGACGACTGTGTCGAAGCGCAGGATGCGGCGGTAGCCAGTGCCGCCGACAGCGCCTTCTTCAATCGCGCACGTGCCGGCTTCGAAGAGCCGATCAACAATCTCCATCTGGGAAACGAAGCGCTGTGGGTCGACCACGAGGTCGGGTTTTCCGGCATTGTCGTAGACGGGAAACTGTCGCGACACGCTCGTTCGTTGTGAACGCGCCGGTGTGGTGACGAGAGCGAGGACTGCGATCAGTGAGACGAAGAGGAAAGTAGACTTTCGCATGGGTTCAGCTCCGACTATTCGTTCAGATTGTCAAGGCCGCTAAATTTCCAGCCGGTCTTTGTTTGCTTGAAATGATAGATAACAACTTCATTGCCCGCCGAGTCAGGACAGGCTACAGTAAACGCTTTCGAGTTTGCCGGATCCACCTCTGGCTTTGCTTTACTGAAGCAAGCTGCGGCATCAGTTTGTTCGTTAAAGATCTGCCGGTAACGCTTCGTTAGCTGAGCTTTCGTCTTGATATTGGGTATGCCGTACGACATACCAATGGGAAACTGCGACAGCCGCGCTACTGTTTGCACGTCACGACTGGTTATGGCTGTTTTGAATTGCTGCCAGAAGGTCTCTCTTGAATCCTGGACCGGCAAAAGCGGCAAGCTACCGACTAAAAAGATTGCACTCAAAAGGAGATTGGTCATGCGTACGTCCCGTTACAGCTTGATGTTTGTCCTGGCTATGGTGACGGCCGTCGCCGTCGCGCTCAGTTTATCTCACTCCACGCACGTTGCGGCAAGCTCATTCGCTTCGTTCACGGTCGAAAAGATCAAGAGTTATCCGTTTCCGAACGAGCTCACCGCGGCTGCTACCGGTTCGCGTGTCGCCTGGGCATTCAACGAGCGCGGGGCGCGAAACATTTGGGTTGCGGAGGGACCAGACTTCAAGGCGCGGCGCCTGACCAGCTATCAGACGGACGACGGGCAGGAACTCACGAGTCTCGCGATCTCATGCGACGGCAAGTACGTGATCTATGTGCGCGGCGGCGATCACGGTTCGAACTGGGAGAGTTCGAGCGGCGTCAATCCGGTGATGGCTCCGGCACAAACGCGAGTTCAAATCTGGAGTGTGCCCTTTGCCGGTGGAGAACCGAAGCTGCTAAGCGAGGGCGACGAACCAGTCATCTCGCCGAACGGCGATCGCGTTGTGTTTCTGAAAGAGCGGGCGATCTGGTCGGTGCCGATCGACGGCTCGACTCCAGCCAAGCGATTCTTCTACGCGCGCGGCGAAGCAGATTCACCGGTGTTCTCGCCTGACGGTTCACGTCTGGCATTCGTTTCCGGTCGTGGCGATCACTCGTTTATCGGCGTCTACACGAACGATTCAACGCCCATTCTCTATCTCGCGCCTTCGACTTCACGCGATTCGAGTCCACGCTGGTCCCCGGACGGCAAACGGATCGCATTTGTGCGACGCCCTGGCAACGGTGGACCACCGGAGGCGATTCTCGAACAGCGGCCACAGGCGTGGTCGATCTGGATCGGAGATGCTACGAGCGGCGAAGCAAGCCAGTTGTGGAAGAGTCCGTTCACTCTCAAAGGCTCACCGCCCACAACCGAGGGTGGCACGAATCTGCACTGGGCCGCGGGCGGACGGATCGTTTTTCTTTCTTACCTTGATGGCTGGCCGCATCTTTACTCGATTGCAGAAACCGGCGGCGAACCGTTGTTGCTAACACCGGGCAACTTCATGGCGGAATACATTTCGATCAGCGCTGATCGGAAGTACATGCTGTTCGCCGCGAATGCCGGAACCGATGCTGATGACATCGACCGCCGGCACGTCGTGAAGGTTCCGGTTGATAAAGCCGAACCAGTGGTAATGACGCCAGGCAAGGGACTCGAATGGACACCATTTACTACCGGCGACGGCAAGTATGTGGTCTATATCAGCGCAACGGCTCAGCGGCCGCCATTGCCGGCCGTGATGGCAGTCGATCGTGGTAAGCCTCAATTGCTGGCCGAGGATCGAGTGCCGGCTGATTTTCCTGTCACGCAACTGGTGACGCCGAAGAAGGTCGTTTACAAGGCGCCTGACGGCATTGACGTTCACGGTCAGTTGTTTGAAGCCGCGGGTGGAGCGGCGAAAAAGCCGGCGATCGTTTACGTCCACGGTGGACCGCCGCGGCAGATGCTGCTCGGCTGGCACTATTCTGACTACTACACGAACGCGTACGCTCTGAATCAGTATCTCGCGAGCCGCGGCTACATCGTCTTGTCAGTCAACTATCGACTCGGCATCGGCTACGGGCACGACTTTCACCGGCCACCAAACGCGGGCGCACAGGGCGCGTCGGAGTATCAGGACGTGAAGGCGGGTGCCGAGTATCTGGGGCGACTGCCACAGGTCGATGCCAAGCGAATAGGCATCTATGGCGGGTCATACGGAGGCTTTCTGACGGCGCTCGCCTTGGCTCGCGATTCGGAACTCTTCGCTGCCGGCGTTGATATTCATGGCGTACACAACTGGACCGCCGAGCGCGCGGCGTCGCTGCTCGAGAATCGTTACGAGAAGGCGCCGGACACTCAACGCGCACTCGATGTAGCCTGGCAGTCGTCACCTGTGTCGTCAATCAGCGACTGGAAATCGCCGGTGTTGTTGATTCACGGCGATGACGATCGCAACGTTCGTTTCAGCCAGACCACGGATCTCGTGAGACGTCTGGACAAAGCCGGCGTGACGTTTGAGGAGTTGGTGATTCCGGACGACACGCATCACTTTCTGCGGCATGCGAATCTGGTGAAAGTTGATGCGGCAGTGGCGGCGTTTTTCGATCGGGTGTTTGGGATGAATCGAGTTAGTGAGTGAGAGGGAAAATTACATGCAAAGAAGACTGATACTCGTTGTCGTTTCGTTAGCGCTCTTTTTCGGTGGCTGTGCCAAACGTTCAAGTAACTCCAACACGAATGTAGCGGAGACGAAGAACCAGATTGAAAAGGTGAAGCCGGCGCCGGGCACGGGCAACGTGCAGGGCAAGGTGCTTTACAACGGCAAGCCGGTTGAGAACATTAATGTGCGGTTGTGCGAGACGTTCAGCCGTTTCCTGAGCGGCTGTGGCGGGAAGACCTATACCGCCAAGACTGACAAGGATGGTGACTACGTCATCACCAACGTGCCACCGAAAGAGTACGAGGCGCTGACGGTCCGCATCTTCGACACTGATGGGTATGTGTTTGCGACGAGCGGCATCGCCGGCATCAGCGCGACTAAGTACAACGTCGTCGCTGACAAGACATTGTTTATCGATCCCACGAACCTGTTCAAAGCCGATCTCAAACTCGTGAATCCGACCGCCGGATCGACGGTGAGTGGCCAGAACCTCGAATTCAAGTGGGATGCGTATCCCGATGCAGCCTACTACAAGTTAACGCTCACGCCTGACAACCACATGAGTGAATCGCGCTACACGAATCAACGCGTAGACGGCAATTCATTCAAGGCAACGAAGGCGTTGGAGCAGGGAGGTTATCGCTGGAAGGTTGAGGCTTTTAACTCGTCAGACAAGAAGCTGTCGGAGAGCGCCGACGATATCACGTTTACCGTGCAGTAACTTTGGAGTGCGGGGACTTGTCACCGCTTTGGCCAAGGCGGCGACCAGTCGCCGCACTCCAAGGAGTATCGCTAGCTTAGCTAGCGGTTAGGCGTCCTCTCGGTAGCGATATTCGAGTAAGCCGAATTGCCTGCGGCATTAAAAGCTCGCACTCGGTACCGATACCAGGTGTTCCTCGATAACCCGCTATTCGCAAAACTGGTCGCGTTTGTACCGGTTGTCGCAATCTCCGCAAAGTTCGTGCAGTTGTTGCCAGTGCAGCGTTCGATGCGGAAACCACTTTCGTTTCCTGAGTTATCAGTCCACGACAAACTGACCGCCGTCGGCGAAACTGCCGTCGCGCTCAGATTGCTCGGCGCATTTGGCACCGGCAGCGGAGTAGGCGTCGGCGTAGGTGTCGGAGTTGGAGTCGGTGTTGGTGTTGGAGTTGGCGTGGGGGTTGGAGAACCACCGCAACCCGGGAACTTGAACGAACCGATTCTCGTGCGCCAGTTGAAGCTGCTGGTCGTTGCGTAATATTCGCTGGTGAACCAGAACGTACAATCGTCAACCGGGTCGACTGTCAACGAGCTGTAGTCGCCCCAACGGCTGCCGGTTCCACTCTGACTGCCGGTGCCCGCAAACAGCAGCGACTCGCCCTGCGCGAGAACGTTTACCGGATCTGAAGCGAGACGTCCGGCGTAGCGCAACTCCGGAAACATCGTCGAGCTCGAAGCGCTGTAACCAATCGCCAGATTGCCGTCGCCGTCCATCGCCGCGCTTCCCATCCAGCGCCAGATTGAGTCGGGTTGATAAGTACTCTCCTGAGCGATGGTCACTGGTCCAGCGGTCACATTTTGCAACTCGAACCAGCGAATGCCGGCCACGCTGCCCGAACTCACGGTGTAATTGCCGACGACCGATTCGTGAGTTCCGAAGTTGCGATAAGTAAGCCGGAACATCAGCCGATCGGCAATCGCGTCGAGACGCGACGTGGTTCCACTTTGCGGTACGCACGAACGCGTCAGCGGGCAAAGCTGGGTGAAGCCAGCCGCGGATGGACTGGCGAAGAGTGTAAAGGTGGTGTTCGCGGGCGTAACGAAGTCCGCGTGGAAATGGAAGATGCGATACGTACTACCGCCCGGCCACTCAATAAACGTTGCCGGCGCACCGCCTGGTGGCAGAGTTGAACCGTCGAGGTCGGCGGGCAGAAAAGTTTCTTCGAGCGCGCCACCGGTAACTCCCGGCGTCACGAAAGTTGCCGCCTGACCATTGAGCATCTTGGTCCGATCGAATGCGAAAGCCTGTGGTCCAAGAAACGACGTCCCGCTCGAATTGAAGACGTTCATGCTCATGTAATAAGCATCGGTCCATACTCCGAGGTGCGGATAGTCGAAGAAGTTCGAACCGAGATGGAAGTCGTAACGATGATACGAGCCGGTGGCGTCGCTGGTCGCTGAGATCGCCACGCACTCGTCAGTCGGCACAGAGCTGCCGGCAAATTGCGAGATGACCCAGCGGTCGGCGAGTTGATCGTAAAGCACGACCGGGTCGCCACTGCCGCTCGTTTCGCAAACGCCGCCGAAGCCTTGCCAGATCGTCGAGATGCCTGATGGTCCTAACTGCGAAGCACCGGTGTTCTTGTCAAACACCTGGAAGCCTTCGTTGACGATCTGCACGTATTGCGTCGCCCCAACCTCACCGTTTGTATCAGGCGGTGCGCAATTGCAGGCGACTCCGGGATACTGAATGCCGTTGAAGTTCTGCTGCGTGCTCGGCATGTTTGCGGCTGCGAGCTGAGTCGTGTCTGACTTCTGGACCACGCGATCGGGAGCGTCTCGGTGGTAATGCGGAACTCTCGGGTTGGGATTTGCTTCACGCTCAGGACGGAAATCCAGCGGCTTCTGCTTCATCTCCCGCAGCGGGATCGAAGTGTCGTTACGAACGGAGGCGCCGACCGTGATTTCGGGTTTCCGGCCCTGGACCGGCTCCGCCGCGGCGGGCTGATTGTTGTCCAGTGCCGCCTTGGCGCGCTTGGCCTCGATGATACGGGGTACCAGCACAAGGGCTGTGATAGTGAGGGCTGCGGTAAGCAGGAGTACTAGTCTTACTCGTATTTTCATCTTGTTTCTCCCAACTCAGAAGTTCTTGAAAACAGACGAGTGTCACCTCGGGAAGAAGGCTGTCCGTACCTGTAGATCTCGGGACGCCGAGGGGCGAGCAGGGGCACGCTACCACAGCCGCGCAGCGCAGGGCAAGAAAACCTGGACCGCTTCTTCCTCTGTGCCTCTGTGTCTCTGTGGTTCCTGGCCTTGACAAGAGATAACCACAGAGACACAGAGCGCTGCTATCGTTGGCGGTTGGTTCTGAAACTGCTTTAATAAACCGATGCCCAAAACCCTGGTCTTACTGATAATACTCTCATTAGTCCTGTGTTTCCGATCCGAACCGCAAACACCCGGCAGCGTGAAGATTGGCGTCTTCCTGTCACTCACCGGAGCAACCGCGAGCTACGGTATCTCTGCTTTGAACGCCATCAGGCTGGCGACAGAAGAAGCAAACCACTCCGGCGGTATTGACGGCAAACAGATAGAGCTTGTCGTCGAAGACGACCATTCAAACACGCAAGAGGTTCCGGCCATCGTGACGAAGCTGATCAAGGAAGCAAAGGTCGACGCTTTGCTCGCCGAGCCAGTCAGCACGCGTGCGATGGCGGCAGCACCCATTGCGCAGTCAAATCAGGTGGTAATGATTTCTTCTGCCTCGGTGAAACCGGAACTGACTCAGCACGGTGACTACATCTTTCGCGCCTGCTTTATCAGTTCCACTGAAGGCGAGGCCATCGCGACCTTTGTCACCAACAAACTCAAAGCAAAGACGGCGGCCATCATTCTGGACAACAAGAATGACTATGCGGTCGTGCTTGCCGGTTTCTTCGAAGACTCTCTTATCAAGCACGGCGGACGGGTTGTCAGTAAGCAAACCTACCAATCCTCCGACACCGACATATCCGCGCAGTTGAGAGCAATTGAAAGTATGAAACCTCACATCATCTTCGCACCCGGCTTTTATACAACCGCGCCCCTCGTGGCACGTACGGTGAAACAGCTCGGTATCAAATCCGTCTTGATCGGTAGTGACGGCTGGGACTCACCCGATCTAATGAAAGGCGGCGCCGCTCCGTTTGCAGGCGTCTATTTCGCAAATCATTTCTGGGTCGGCAGTGAGGAACCGCGGGTGAAACAGTTCGTCACTGATTACCAAAAGAAGTACGGCACCGTACCGGACGCGTTAGCAGCCACAGCATACGACGCAGCGAGGCTCTTGTTCGCAGCATTCAAGCGAGCCAAATCGACCGAGCGAGCAGCAGTGCGTGATGCGCTGGCCGCAACCAAAGACTTTCCCGGTGTGACCGGCAAGATCATGATCGATGCCAATCGCAACGCGCAGGTGCCGGTTTACATGTTAAGGATTGACAAAAACGGACGCTTCTCGCTGCAATAGACCCTCCCCGGCGAGCCCATCAACTCAATCAAGGAGCAGACGTAATGAAAGTATTTCGCATAACCATAGCGGCAATGGCATTCGCGGCCTTCGCCATCCTGGCCCAAACGCAAACCAGACCGACGACGACACCCGGCGGCGTGGCGGCGCCTCAAACAAGACCGGCCGCTGCTCCGGGAAACATCGCGGTGATCGACTCGTCGGCATTCGGTGATGACAAGAACGGCATTGCGCGCGTGATGGCTGCGATGCGCCAGATTGAAGCCAAGTTTCAACCGCTGCGCAATGAACTCCGTGGCATGCGCGATCGGCTGAATACAATGCGTGCCGACATCCAGAAGAAGCAGGCGATCCAGGACGCGAAGATGACGGCGCAGCAGACGGAAGAAGCAGATCGACTCGATGTGCAGATCAAGCGCAAAGCAGAAGACGCGCAGGCGAGTTATCAGAAAGAGTCGCTTACGCTGCTCGACCCGTTGCAGAAAGACATTGGCGACGCGCTGACCTCTTATGCGCAGGCGAAGGGAATCTCGCTGCTGATCGATCTGAACCGTGTGCCGGTGGTGTACGCCGCGAACAGTCTCGACGTCACCAAAGATTTCATTACCGAATACAACCGCACGCATCCAGCGGCAGCCACGCCAGCCACACCGGCAAGACCATAGTTGATCTTAGTGAGCAGTCACACCTCCTTGGAGTGCGGGACTCGTCAGCGCTTTGTTCCCGGTTCT
>DASXRE010000112.1:0-4495 GCA_036506775.1 Pyrinomonadaceae bacterium
GGCCAGAACGGTGTTACGCAACGCGCCGGGAATATAAATAAATTAACACACGGAATGCAAACAGACGCGTGCGGTGGTTGCGTTGGTGACCAGGCGGAACGGTGGCGTGGTCCCACTCGCTACGCGACTACAATCGCCCGCGACGACCGCGAACCCGGCGTTGAAACGCCGGGCTAAATTGATGCTGACGCTACGCGTCAGCAAAGCAAGAACGGTAGCCAACCCTTTCAGGGTTTATTCGTTTTTGGAAATGAGATTCCCAGGGTTGAAACAACCCTGGGCTGGAGTTAGTGAACGCCTTCGGCGTAGGAGGTTAGCCTTGCCACACGCCGTTGCGGGCGTTGTCGGCCAGGCGCTTCGCGTCGGGCAGGGCTTCGAGCGCGCGTAGCACTTGCACGTCGCTATCGAGCAACACGCGCGCGCCGGCGTCGTTTGAAAAAGCCGCGGTGATGATCTCCTGCCGCAGCCGCAGCTTGGCAAACTCGAGTTCCTCATCGATCTGCGCCGGCTGAAGCTGGTTGGCGGGCTGCGTGCGAACGAAGTTTCGAAACGCGTCAAGCACGCGATCGTTAACCGGGAAATCCGTGGGCTTCGCACTCTTGCCGTACTGCACCTTCTCGACTTTGTACGACTCCAAACCCGGAACAACTCCCGCCGCCAACTGTCTCGTAAAGTGAAACGCCACTTCCGCAATACGCAAACGCAACGGCGTGCTCGCCGCCTCTTTCACTTCGATGTCAGGCGTGATCCCGCCACCGCCATAAAACACCCGACCGACTGCGGTCTGCACGGCTGGTCCAGTGTGCGGATGTGGCGTCGGTGAAGCGAGCGCAAGCGGTGAATCGAGATTACGCGGGCCGGGCGGTGCCGGCATGTCTGCCGGATCGTGGCGCGTGTAGTAGTCGTAAAGCGAGCCGCTCGAATAATCGCGCTGCAACGAGCGTCCGTAAGGCGTGTAGTAACGCGCGGTCGTCAACGTCAGACCGGTATTAAATGGCAACTGAAAAATACGCTGCACGAGCCCTTTGCCGAAACTCGTTTCGCCAACAATCAAGCCGCGGCCGTGATCCTGAATAGCGCCGGCAACGATCTCCGAAGCCGAGGCAGTGTTTCGATTGATGAGAATCACGAGCGGCAGCGTGGTGGGCTCAGCACCGGTCGACTTGTAGTAATAAGCCTGACTGTACTCCGTGCGTCCTTTCACGGAAACGATTACCTGGCCGCGCGGTAAGAACTCGCTCGCAACCTCAATCGCCTGATCGAGCAGACCACCCGGATTACCACGCAGGTCGAGAACGAGTTGACGCATTCCCTGCGTTTCGAGACGCTTCATCGCGTTCGACAGTTCTTCGTCGCTGGAACGTTGAAAACCGCCGGTTAGTCCGATGTAGCCGGTGCCGGGACGGATCATGTAAGCGTTGCGAATCGTCAGCAACGGGACGGCATCGCGAACGAGCGTGAAATACAATGGTGCTTCGGAACCGGCGCGTTCAACTTTCAAAGTTACCGGCTCGCCCAGGCCGCCGCGCACGTTCTTCGAAACCAGTTCGCTGGACCATTCGCGCGCGTCTTTCCCGTCGACTTCGAGAATGCGATCGCCGTACTTGAGTCCGAGTTTAGCGGCCGGAGTGCCGTCGACAGCAGACTGAATGTAAACGCCGTCACGATGCTGCACGATCGTGACGCCGATGCCATAGAAACGCGAGTCCTGATCTTCCTTCAGTTTCTTGAACTCGCTGTACGCGAAGTAGGCCGAGTGTGGATCGAGTGTGGAAAGCATGCCCTGAATCGCAGCCTGGGTTGCCTTCTCGTGATCGATATCTCCGGAGTAGTTCGAAGTGATGGTTGAAACGGCTTCGTTGTAGTCGCGTTCAATCTCGTCGGCGACGCGATAAGAGTTTTTAGCGCCGGCGGAAGTCAGACTGCTGAAACGTCGCGCGTTGCCGATAGTGCCACCGAGGATTGCCGCCAACAGAACTATGGCTCCAGCGGTGATCGCAAACTTCCAGTTAATGGCCTTGGCTCGGTAATTCTTGAATTGCTGTGCAACTTCCACGCTCGAAATATAACACACCAGAGCGCGGGCGGCTCGCTGGCTGGTCACGATAGCGCCTCATGCGCTTCGCTGCGGGCCGGAGCCGCCTGCGCTCAGCAATTTGCAAATCGGCAATTCGCAATTCGCAATGCTTTTGCTGTGGTATATTGCGAATGAGCACCTGAATGTCTGCGTCTCTCTCGGTCGTTATTCCTGCGTATAACGAAGCGGTCCGCTTGGGCAAGACCTTGTCGGCGGTCGTAAACTACCTGCGTCAAAGCTCGCCGGACGCGGAGGTGATCGTCGTTGACGACGGCTCGACGGACCACACTGCTACGCTGGCGCGCGAGGTCTTCAACGACAGCGGCAGCTTGCGAACGTCCGTTATCAGCTACAAATCGAATCTCGGAAAAGGACGCGCCGTCAGATTGGGTTTGCTGGCTGCACGAGGCGACGTGGCGCTGTTTTCCGACGCGGATCTTTCAACTCCGATCAGTGAGGCGCCGAAACTCGTGGATCCGATCGTGAGTGGGCAGTTTGATGTCACCTTCGGTTCGCGCGCGCTGGATCGCGAACTGATTGGTGTCCATCAATCGTGGCGACGCGAGCAGGCCGGCAGGATTTTCAATTTGGCCGTGCGTCTCGCGACCGGTTTGCCGTTCTGGGACACGCAGTGTGGCTTCAAGGCTTTTCGGATGAGCGTATGCCGCCCCCTCGTCGAAGCAGCGACAGTGGATCGTTTTGGTTTTGACGTCGAATTGCTGTATCTGGCTTTTCGCGCGGGGTTGAGATTGAAAGAAGTGCCAGTGCGCTGGGATCATAACGAGGGAAGCAAGGTGAGCGTGATGAGCGACAGCTTTCGGATGCTTAGTGAAGTAGGGCTGATCCGGCAACAGGCGCGGCGAGGGGCCTATGACAGCGCGATCAGAGCCGTGCACGAGCTGACATCTCGCTAGAACTTTGTACTTTGTTCTTCGTTCTTTGTGTTACGTGGGAAACGGTGCTAGAACAAGACACAAAGGACCAGGAACACAGGACAATGACCGCTCGACTCAACGTCAACATCGATCATGTTGCCACCGTGCGCCAGGCACGGCGCGCGCCTGAACCGAGCGTCATCGCCGCGGCGATGGCCTGCGAGGAAGCCGGCGCTGACGGCATCACGGTCCACCTGCGCGGCGATCGCCGTCACATTCAGGATCTCGACATTCGCCTGTTGCGCGACTCCGTCACAACTTACCTCAACCTGGAAATGGCCGCGACTGACGAGATGCTCGACATCGCGCTGCAAACAAGACCTGACGCTGTGACACTCGTTGCCGAACGACCAAATGAGATCACGACCGAAGGCGGACTCGATGCTAAAACGAACGCCGGAGTGGTGAAGGCGGCGGTAAACCGGATACGTGACGCTAACATCCTCGCGAGCCTGTTTATCGATCCGGATCCGGCACAGATTGAAGTGGCGCAACAGATCGGCGCGCAGCAAGTCGAGCTATGCACGGCCGCTTACGCGGAAGCGACACTCGGCGCGCGCGGCATTCACGGGGAAGGCGCCGCACAGGCAGCGCACGAATTACAGCGACTCAGAGAAGCCGCCGAAGTCGCGATTGAAAAAGGATTGATTGTCGCCGCGGGTCACGGGCTCACTTATCGAAATGTAGGACCGGTCGCGAGGATTAGCGAGATCACAGAGTTCAACATAGGACACAACATCATCGCCCGAGCTATTTTTGTTGGGTTGAAAATGGCTGTTGCAGAAATGAAAAAGGCGATTAACTTATCTAGCTGAAGCAAGCTGCAAACGCACCACCGATCGCTCCAGCTTCGCGCGCGCTATTTCGAAATCCTCTTCCGATCCACTCCACGCATTCAGTTGCTTCTCGAGCCGGTCTCGCGACATCTTCGCACGCGCCGCATCGATCTCTTCCGGCCGTTCGGCGACTTCCGCCAGGACGGAAACATGATCGTCGCGAACTTCGACAAACCCACCCGAAACGTGCAACGGAAGACTCGTGCCGTCCTGAACGTACGTCAGCACGCCCGTCTGCAACTGCGAAATCAACGGTGTGTGTCCCGGTAGAATTCCCAGCTCACCGCCCCAACCGGGCACGGTGACCATATCAACTGATTCCGAGAGTACGCGCCGCTCAGGTGTAACTACTTCGAGCTGAATCTTCTCCGCCATAGTTAAGGTTTACTGCGCGAAGGTCTTCGCTTTTTCGATTGCCTCTTCAATCGTGCCGACCATGTAGAACGCCTGTTCCGGCAGGTCGTCGTGTTTACCGTCAACGAGTTCGCGGAAACCTCTGACAGTGTCTTCGAGTTTGACGTACTTCCCTTCGAGACCGGTGAACTGCGCGGCGACGAAGAACGGCTGCGAGAAGAACTTCTGGATCTTGCGCGCGCGCGAAACGATCAGTTTGTCTTCGTCGGAGAGTTCGTCGAGACCGAGAATCG
>DASXRE010000113.1:0-14751 GCA_036506775.1 Pyrinomonadaceae bacterium
TGAATGTTCACGTCGATCTTCTGTGTTCCACCACCGCGAAATATTCTGTCTCTAAAAACGAACAGCGCTGCCAGCACTATGATCACAAAAATGACCAGAACAGCGACGACGCCCGTACTGCCGCCTCCCCCACCTTCATCAGCCATGACGGTCTCCTCTTGTTAATCAGTTTGTGTCAGGGGGCAAAGCGGGGAAGGGGTCGCGAACGACCCCATTTTACTCAGGACGGACCAAGATTCAACCACGTTTCCGGCGTACTGGACCAGCCGGTTTCAAATCACCGGCCTGAACCGTCGGGGTCGCACGCGGAGGGGCGGCGCCGCTGGGCACGATCCAAAGCTCAACGCTGTCCTCTTCGCGGAAACCACCGTTGACGATGACGATGCGCGAACCATCGATGGCGCGCTCGTTCATCAGGTAATCGCGGGCCCGCGTCATGAGTCGCTCGACCTGTCCAATCGGACTCTTGCGGCCACCATACGCGATCACGTAAGCGTGCGTGGTCGGATCGTTCTGGAGTTCTACTGCAAGGTTATCAAGACGCGCTTTTTGATCGTCGAAGGTGCAGTTGTTGCACTCGTCAAACTCGCGCGCAACGATGATCTTCTTCTCCTCGGCAGCGACCACTGAAACTGCCTGCGCAGTTTGGCGGCACGCGGGATCGGGAGAACCGTCATCGACAGACAACGTTGCAATCACGCGTTGACCACCGAGACTGGTCGAGTCAACTGTAAGCGTCGGCGTACCAGCACCACTCATGACGTGAGCAGACGAGGGACTGACGGTCCAGGTATATTTCAAACCTGATGTGCCACTGTACGCGACGTCGGCGGCGTAAGTAATGATCTCGCCTTCACCGACAGACTTCGGCGCCGAAACATTCACCGGAAACGGACATGGAGACTTCGGCGGCGGTGGCAACGGCCGATAATTCACCACCACGCATTTCACGCGGCCGGCCGGAACTTCGATCTCACGCGTCCACAGAGTACCATTCGGCAGCTTCACGACGACGTTATGAGTTCCAGGCTCGAGCTCAAACGAGCGATAGTCGGTCAGGGTCTCACCGCGCGGCAGTCCGTCGATCGTTAACAACAGGCCGCCGGGCGCAGTCATGATCTTGATGACGCCGTATTTGGCTTTCTTGCTCTTGGCGAAAACGTTAGTAGACGAAAACGCGCCCACAAGGAACAAGGCCAGCAGAACCGCGGAGACCAGCTTGAAATTTCTGAGGATGAAATTGTGCGTTATCACGAGTTTCTATTCCTCCGTCTCCGTCTCAGACCTGCGCCCGCCGCTAATAGACCAGTGCCAAACAGGAGCAACGATGCCGGTTCGGGAACAGGCGTCGGCGTCGGTGTCGGATTAGACGGTGGAGTCGGCGTGGGAGTCGGGGTCGGGGTTGGCGTACTATCGTTGCAGCTCTCGCAATCATTGAAGTCGATAAACGCCAGCGGCACCGCAGTCAAAAACAACAGCGGCCATTTTGGAAATCCGCCAGCGGCAACGAAAATATCGCCGCAATCGCAAATCGTGCCTTCGACTTCCGCTTCTTCAACAATCTCGACGCCGAGTTTTTGCGGATCCTGGACCACCGGAAAACCGGCAAGAAGCTCGTCGAGCTTCGCGTTGCCGGAAGCCTGGGCCACTGGCCCATTATTGCGCGGTCCATCCGTAGACGTTTTTGTCGTAGCCGAGCCCGGATCCTGCGTTACCGTGTTTAGCTTTAGTTCGACTGGCCCTTGATAGCTGCTCAGCGTCTGGACCACCTGGTTGATCTGCACTGGACCAGCCTGAGCCGTAGTGGCAGTGAAAACGAAGGTGATTAGGGCTAAAGCAGTAAACGCGCGGATGGCGCGACGGCGTCTGGGAGATTTCCTCAAAGGTTGAGTGGGGGCGAAGTTCATATTGTTCACTACAAGAAGAGTGCTAATGACCGGCAGACTCCAGCACTGGGACTATTTTTCGATCGATATGCTGAACCCTGGATTCGCCTTGATAGCAGGAACGTCTCGAAGGGGTATAAAACGCACGGATAGTTTTTGCGTAAGCCTGCTACGCCCGCACTATGACACTCCGAGGTGCCTCTGACTGTGCAAATTGGAGACCGCGCTCCAAGTCACAAAAATGGCCTACTTTTGGACTTGGTGGTCCAAGCTTTGTCTGAGTTCCAGACTGCCATCTGAAACTTGGACGGAAAGCTCCACAGATTTCACAGATTTCCCTGCGTAATCTGTGGATGCCTCTACTCGGCTTCGCTTTGGCTCGCAGCTTCGGCCTTGCGGTGCTCGTCACGTAAGACCGCCTTGCGCGAGAGCTTGATCTTGTTGCCTTCGCGGCCGATGCACTTCACCAGGATCTGCTGTCCTTCCTTGAGCTCGTCGCGCACGTCTTTGACGCGCCGATCGGCGATCTCCGAAATGTGCAGCAGGCCGTCAGTGCCCGGGAAGATCTCGACGAAGGCGCCGAAATCCACGATCCGCGAGACCGTGCCAAGATACGTCTGACCGATTTCCGCTTCCGCCGTCAGACCGCGAATGCGATTCACTGCTGCGTCAGCAGCCTCGCCACTCGATGTCGCGATCGAGATCGTGCCGTCGTCCGCGACGTCGATCTTCGCGCCGGTCTCTTCGACCAACGAGCGAATGACCTTGCCGCCTGGTCCAATCACGTCGCGAATCTTGTCAGGATTGATCTTGATCTGAATGATGCGCGGAGCGAACGCGGAGATTTGCGGCCGCGGCTCAGGGAGCGTTTTCTCCATCACGCCCAGAATGTAAAGACGGCCCTTCTTCGCCTGCTCAAGCGCCTCTGCCATGATCTGCGCGTTGATGCCGGCGATCTTGATATCCATCTGCAAAGCCGTGATGCCACTGCGCGTGCCCGCGACTTTGAAATCCATGTCGCCGTAGTGATCTTCAGCGCCGGCGATGTCCGTCAGAATGGCGTACTTGTTACCTTCCATCACGAGTCCCATCGCCACGCCGGCTACAGGGGCTTTCAGCGGCACACCGGCGTCCATGAGCGACAAGGTGCCACCGCAAACAGTCGCCATCGAGGACGAACCGTTTGATTCGGTGATTTCAGAAACGACGCGAATCGTGTAGGGGAAGTCGCCGTCATCGGGCAGCACTGTTTCCAGCGCGCGGCGCGCCAAAGCGCCGTGTCCAATCTCACGCCGGCTCGAAGATCCAAACCGGCCGACTTCGCCCACTGAGTAATGCGGGAAGTTGTAGTGGAGCAGGAAACGTCGTTTGACTTCGCCTTTCTCAAGATCGTCGACAAACTGCTCGTCTTCTTTGGTACCAAGAGTGGTTGAGACGAGCGCCTGCGTTTCGCCACGCGTGAACAATGATGATCCGTGGACGCGCGGCAACCAGCCGACTTCAGCGGTGATTGGTCTAATCTCGGAAAATCTTCGACCATCGGGCCGGCGACGTTTGTTCAGAATGTCGTCGCGGAAGATCGTTTCTTTCAGATGATCGAAGATCAGTTTCGCCATCTGTCTCTTTTCCGGTTGGTCCTCCGGGTACGACTCGACGACTTCTTTCTTCAGCGTATCGACGGCGGCATAGCTGGCACGCTTATCCTGTGCTGTCGTGTCGAGTGCCGTGCGCAGTTGTTCGCTGTATTTCTCGGTAATCTCCTGCATCAGATCTTCGTCCAGCGCGGCCGGAGTCACTTCCCGCTTCTGGATTTCGAGAGCCTTGTAAAGCTCCTTTTGCCAGCGGCACAGCCGGTTGATCTCTTTGTGGGCCAGCATGAGCGCTTCGACCATGATCTCTTCCGAGACTTCGCTGGCACCCGCTTCGACCATCACGATCGCCTCCTCGGTTCCAGCGACGACAAGATTCAAACGCGACTCACGCACTTCATCGTAAGTCGGGTTAACGATGTAACGACCTTCGATGAGTCCGATGCGCACACCCGCGATCGGATTCAGGAACGGAATGTCCGAAAGGTAAAGACCACACGACGCGCCGGTGATCGCAATCACGTCCGGATTGTTGTCGGGATCGGCGGAGATAACGCTCGCAATAACCTGGGTTTCGTTTCGGTAACCTTCAGCGAACAGTGGACGGCAGGGACGGTCGATCAGGCGGCTGGTGAGAACCTCTTTCTCATTCGGGCGGCCTTCGCGCCGGAAGTAATTGCCGGGAATACGTCCAGCCGCGTAATTTGATTCCCGGTATTCAACGGTTAAAGGGAAGAAATCCACGCCTTCACGTGGGGTGGTCGCACTAACGGCAGCAACCAGCAACATTGTGTCGCCATAGCGGATTACACACGACCCGTCAGCTTGTTTGGCAACACGACCCGTCTCGACGGTCAACTCCTTGTCGCCTAGTTTGATTGATTCTTTTAAGTATTTCTTTTCTGGCATGTTCTTTGGTCTCCTTGGGACATTCACACCTGAGTTTCTTCAGGTCGCGGGCGTCTCATCCGCCCGCTGTTTCGTACAAGCACTGGGGCTTGGAATTTCATTACCGCGCCAACGTGAGGCGGGTGGGAAAACTGCAAAGGCGGCACGAGCCTCTTGAAACCGTGAAGCTCATGCCGCCTTTATTGCTTGAAGCTGGCCGTACACGTCTGCTTGTATCCAGTCAATCGCCGTCACGTTCGGCACTGCTACAAGCTCTTCGAAAGACGTGGGCTGATAAACAGAGACTCGAAGATCTCCCGCTTTTCAGATTGTTTGGAGATCTGCTACCGGCGCAGGCCCAGACGATTAACTACCTCATGATAGCGTTCAATGTCTGTGCGCTTTAGGTAATCCAGCAGACTCCGTCGCTGCGAGACCATTTTTAGCAGGCCGCGCCGCGAGTGATTATCCTTCTTATGAGTTTTGAAATGCTCGGTCAGGTCGTTAATTCTCTTGCTCAAGAGCGCTACTTGTACCTGAGGCGAACCGGTGTCGGCCTCATGGGTACGGAAGTCAGACACAATCTGCTCTTTGGTTTCTTTTGCTAACGCCACTTGCGTAAATGGTCCTCCTGGATTGCAGTAAACTCCGCTAAAGGCGGTAACCGCTAAACTTAAAAAGCGGGTTCAATGTAACACAGGCCGCAAGGAAGCACAAAAGGGGAGCCACGACAGGCACAAAAGTCACAAGAATCTGTTGATTCGGCTTCCAATCCTGTGCTTCTTGTGCCTCTTTGTGGGGCGGGTTTACTATGCCGAACATGCCAGAACCAAGAATCGTGATTATCGGCGGAGGCTTTGGGGGACTGTTCACCGCCCTCGACCTCGGCGGCTCGCTCGACGTGACGCTCATCACCGACGAGGACCATTTCGTCTTCACGCCCATGCTCTACGAGTACTTTAGCGGCGAAGTCGAAGAATGGCACATCGCGCCGCGATACGACGAACTCGTCGAAGGCAATGTGCGAGTCGTCACCGCGAAAGCCATGAGCGTCGATCTGAACGCGCAGACTGTTTCTTTGGAGAACCAGGCGGAACCGCTGGCGTACGAACTTCTGGTCCTCGCCGTCGGCGGGATCACGAACTACGCCGGTGTTCACGGCGCCGAAGAATTCTCCGTTCCCTTTCGCAAGATCGAACACGCCGACGCGCTCCGGCAGCGCATGGTCGCGGCTCTCGATCGAGTTCCACCCGACATGCCGCCGCAAGACGTCCGCAGCGAGCTGACGTTCGCCCTCGTCGGTGCCGGCGCGAGTGGTTGCGAACTCTCGACCAAAATGGCCGACCTGCTGATCGACGCGTTCAAACGGCGTGCGCTGCATGGCGAACCACGCGTGCTGCTGCTCGAAATGGGCGACAAGGTTGTGCCGGGTATGGGTCAGCAGATTCGCGAGTATGTCGAAGATGCTTTGCGCAAGTCGCGCGTTGAAGTGCACACGTTGACGCGCGTAGTCAACGTCACGAGCGACGGCGTCACGTTCGAGCACGCCGGAAACGAGGAACACCTCAAAACCGCGGGTGTGGTGTGGCTCGGCGGGGTCCGCATGAATCCACTCGTTGAGCAACTCGATGCCGAAAAGAATCGCCGCGGCTTGCTGGTCGTCAAACCGACTCTGCAACTGTCACAACACGACAACGTGCTCGCACTCGGCGACATCGCGTTTTATCCCGACGCTTCGCCGACGCTCGCCGGCACGGCCCAACTGGCGTTTCAGCAAGCGAGTCTCGCGGCACGTAACGTCAAGGCTTTTCTCGAAGGCAAGGAACTCCACACCAGGCATTTTGAAGAACTCGGTGAAGCGATCAGTCTCGGCACTGAACGGGCAGCAGTACTCGCTGGGGGCAAAGCGTTCGGAGGCGCGCTAGCGCGTCAGGCACGATTCGCTCTTTACACTTCTCGCTTGCCGACCTGGCATCATCGACTCCGCGTCGGCGCAAGCTGGTTCTTCGAAGGAACCACTCCGCGGCCACTCCTGCCACTTGGTTTGGAACGGTAGTTGTTACTGTACCGGGTGATGAACCGGTTGCAGCTTTTATTTCTGTTGTTGTTGGCGGGGTTTGTTGCAATCGTGTGGCTGGGAACAGGTCATATTCCAGCGCCTTCGGTTGTTGAATCCGTCCCATCGGTGGTCCGGCCTCCCACGCAGATAACACAGGTACCACAGATAACACACACAGAGTCACTGATTATCCCGGTCGCCGGCGTCCGCCCAGAGCAACTCATCGACACTTTCACCGCCAGCCGATCTGAAGGCCGCACGCACGACGCGATCGACATCGTGGCACCTGCGGATACGCCGGTAATTGCCGCTGCCGACGGACAGATTCAAAAGCTGTTTCAAAGCGAGCGTGGCGGGACCACGATCTATCAGCTCAGCGCTGATCAAAAGATGATCTTCTACTACGCACATCTCGCACGTTACGCCGATGGTCTAACCGAGGGGAAACAGGTGCGCCAGGGCGAGGTGATCGCGTACGTCGGAGACACCGGCAATGCCGGCGCAGGCAATTATCATCTGCACTTCTCGATCGCCATCGTTGCCGATCCGAAGCGTTACTGGGAAGGAACAAACATCAATCCGTATCCGCTCCTGCATAAATAGCTGCACACGTAGCGGCTGTGAACAATCCACCAACTTGTCCGCTAATCGTGCAGAAACGTGGCTCCTCGACCGTCCACCGTGGGAAAAGACGCACCTTGCTGAGGGAACGCTCATTGCTCGTCGATCAGCGATAACTAATCATCTCCCCTCAGACAATCACGAAGGAGAGAACTCAAACATGAACCTGCTGCCGCGTCTTTTGATCTTCAGTTTGTTAACCACCGCACTCGCGATTGGAACGGCTTGCACCGTGCAGCCGGGGAATTCAAATGCGCCCGTAACGCAGGCGTCGCCGCTTGCATCGTCGGCTGCGTCAACGAGTGCATCACCGTCGGCGACTCAAGCGTCAGTTCAAGTCACACTGCCATTGCTCGACGCCTTGTTAGCCGACGACGCATTTGTACGCGAACTGAAAAACAAGCTGAAACTTTCCGACGACCAGATCGACTCGCTGAAGCACGCATCGCAGACCGAAATCGATCGCCTGCGCGCGAGCAACGCCGAAAAAACCGACACTGACGGCACTGACGCTCCCACGCGCGCCGCGCAACAATTGCGTTCCATCCTTGGCGAAGAAAAAGCCACGCAACTCGCATCGCTCGCGAATGAGTATTGGGCCAAGGGTGCGCCTGACACTTCGGGAGAAGGTGAAAAGAGCGAGCAGTTTCAGATGTTGAAAGGACCAAACGCGGTGCCGGCCGACACGCGGGTCGTGGTTAACATTCCCGCGTTCCGCATGGATCTCTTTCAGAACGGTTCGCTGGTGAAGACGTACAAAGTGGGCATCGGTTATCCGGAGTTTCCGCTGCCGCTCGGGCTGCGCAAAGCGCAGAGCGTAATCTTCAATCCGCCGTGGACGCCGCCCGATTCACCATGGGTGGCGAAGATGAAGAATGCGACGCCGGGCGAGACGATTGAACCCGGAAGCAAAGACAATCCACTTGGACCAATCAAGATTCCGATCGGCTTGCCGTCGCTGATTCATGGTGGCAAGTCTCCGGCGAAGATCGGCAAGTTTGCGTCGCATGGATGTGTCGGTCTGACGACTCCGCAGGTAAAAGACTTCGCCGCGCTCTTGCTGCGCGCCGCTAACAGCGACGTCAGCGAACAGGAAATAAACTCTTATCTGGCGGACAAGACTCGCACCAAGTCAGTAAAGCTGGCCAATGTGATTCCGGTTGAACTTCGTTACGAGACGATCGTGCTCGAAGATGGAAAGCTGCACATCTACAAAGACGTCTACGCGCAACACACGAACACGGAAGAGAACTTGCGGCGCGTGCTGGAAGCGAACGGGGCACGGTTGGAGGACTTGTCTGAGGAGCAGCGACAGCAAGCGCTGGACGCGCTTAAATCACAGCCGAAGAACGAAGTCGTGATCGACGTTCCGTCGCTAGCTCAGAAGGGCTATCCGGTCGCCGTGAACCTCGACGACGGGAAAGGCAAACCACAGATTACACCGAGTAAGAAGAAAAAATCTGCGTGATCTGTGGATGGATTTACGCGACGGTGGCCGCTTCACACGAGTCGAGCTCTGGCGCTTCTTCAATGGGTGCGCCAGCCTCACCGTAGTACGGCCGGCCTTCGAGGATCGCGCTGAAGTATTCCTCGATTCGATCGAGCACTTCTTCCACGGAGTGTGAGTGATAAATCGACGTGCGAAACAGCGCGCCGCCCTGTAATCCGCGCGTGAACTGACCCGCCAACTGCTTCATGCGATTGATGGCGGGCGTCTCAGGCATATCTTCACGAAGCATGTCGAAGTACTCGTGCAGGATCGCGCGCTTGTCGGCGAGCGTTGGTTCAAAGATCTGACGCCCGTTCATCGCGTCTTCAATCTGGCGAAAAATCCACGGATTCGCCATCGCGCCGCGGCCAATCAAAACACCGTCGCAACCCGTCTCGCGAAACTTTTGAAACGCGCTTTCGATCGTGGTCACGTCGCCGCTGCCTGAAACCGGCACGCTCACCACTTCTTTCACCTGCCGCACCAGATCCCAGTTTGCGAGTCCACGATAACCCTGCTCTTTGGTGCGGCCGTGCAAGGCGATGTGCTCGGCGCCGCAGTCTTCCGCGAGCTTCGCCGTCTCCACCGCATTGATCGTATGGTCGTAGAAGCCCGCCCTGATCTTCACGGTCAGCGGAATCGTGATCACTTTCTTGATCTCTTTGAGAATCGTTTCGAGCCGGCTGTAGTCCTTGAGCAGACCCGAACCACCACCGTGCTTCACGACCTTTGGAGCCGGACAACCGCAATTCACGTCGAGGATGTCGGCGCCCACTTCCTGGGCCATCTCCGCGGCCATTGCCATGCGCTCCGGCTGGCCGCCGAAGATCTGCACCGCAAACGGCCGCTCATCTTCGTAGAATCGCATCTGCCGTTTCGACTTCGGATTGTTGCGCGTCAAACCTTCAACCGAAATGAACTCAGAAACCGACAGGCCGACTCCACCGCGCCGTTTGATCAAGCGCCGAAACGACACGTCCGTCACGCCCGCCATCGGCGACAGAATAAGCGGCGGACTGATCTCGACGTCACGAATTTTGAACGGCTTGATTTCCGGCATCACGGTTTGACCGTTACCGGTGTTCCCACGGTAACCGCGTCGTACAACTCCTTCACGCTTCTTGTCCGCAACGGGATTGAAACCCAGACCAACGCGGTATGTGCGCAGCAGTTTCTGGCCGGAATACAACTCCAGCTTGCGATCGCCCTTGTAGACTACGATACGGGGTTTTTCAATCGGAGTTTGAAACCACAGATTAACACCGATGACACAGACGGAAATGATGGCACCTATCAGTGTCACCAGTGTCAATTCGTGGCTTACGGTTTCTTCGATTTCTTGTCGTCGGTCTTGTCCGCGCCCTTGGCGGCAACCGGCTGCGTAAGTTTCAGCAGCGGCTCGACGCCCGCTCGATAAGCTTCAGTGACCTTGATGAACGCTTCGTTGCGCAACGTCTGCAAGTAAGTCTCACGCTCCTTGGGTTGACGTTCCATCAGCATCTGCTCGCGCACACGATTGTCGTTGAACGTAGGGGTTGCACCGGCCGCCGAGCGCTCGTCAACGCGCAGAATCTGATAACCGTCCGGCGTGCGTATCGGCTCAGTCACGCCACCTGCTTTCACGTTCTTCAGCGCGGCAACGAGGTCTTCGCGCAGGTTGGAAATGTCAAACTCGCCGACGTAGCCTTTGTCTTGTGGCGCAGTGCGTTGGCCATTCTTCTCGCGCTCAGAATTTGCAGCGGCGAGCGCGGCAAAGTTGGCGCCCGCGCGGATCTGTGTGATCAGTTCCAATGCGCGCGCTTTGACTGCCGCCTCATCCTTGCCCGTGGTCGTGAGATAGATCTCCGAGAGCTTCACGCTCTCCGGTTTGCGAAACTTGTCGAGGTGCGAGTCATAGTATTTCTTGACTTCGTCAGGCGAGAAACCAAGATAGACGCGACGATCGACTTCCTGCTGAAACACCGCCTGCTTCATTATCTCGGTGCGCATCGTACGCCGCACTTCGTCTGGATCGAGCTTGCTCTCGCGCATCGCCTGGTAGAGCTTGTCAATCGAGTTGATTCCCTGCTCCTGCGCGATCTGCAACATGCGGCGGTTCACTTCGGCTTCGATATCGTTCGCGAGATCGAGTTCCTTGCCTTTTTGCAGCAACAACTTTTCGTTGATGAGTGTGGCGATCAGCTCGGCCTGGCGCTTGGCAACTTCGTCCTTCGCCTGTTGCTCGGTCATGCCACTCTGCTTCAGCGCCTCAACCCGTTCCTGCGTCTCGCGCTTCAGCATCGAGAGCGTAATGACGTCGTCATTCACCTGCGCGATCACCTCGTCGATGACCTGCATCTCGCCTTCCTGGGCAAAGGCGTTACCGGCGAAGACCAGCAGAATGATTGCTACAGCTATATACTTCAGTTTCACTAGCGTACTCCTAACGAGAGTTTGTTTCGGGGACCCGCATGAGAGACGGATGATTCTAATCGCTGGCTCGAAGTCGTAGCAACACGTCGCGAGCCACCTCGAGCACCTCATCCTGCTCGTCTTCCGTCAAAACCAGGCGCAAAACACCGTTTGGCGTGAACGAGGTGCCCACGTGTTGACTGACATATTGCGCCAGTTTTTCCGGCGAAATACGCGCCTTTTCACTAAACTTTATCGCCACTCCGTCGGGTGTTCGATCCAGTGAAAGTATGCCTGACTCTTCCGCCAGCCGCCGCAAGCGCGCGTACGCAAACAGACGATCCAGCGACAACGGCACGCGCCCGTAACGATCTTCAGTTTCTGTCCTGATGGCGGTTAACGTTGACTCGTCACGAGCTGACGAAACGCGTTTGTACGTCCGCAACCGCTGTCCCATATCGGAAATGTAATCTTCCGGAATGGAGACATCGACGCCGAGATTCAGCGCGACGCTGGTTTCATCCTCAACTTCCTCGCCGCGCAACTCCGCGACCGTACGCTCCAGCATCTGGGTGTAAAGATCGAATCCGAGCGCCTCCATGTGGCCCGATTGTTCGCCTCCCAAAAGGCTTCCTGCTCCCCGCAGTTCCAAATCGAGAGCCGCAATGCGAAATCCCGCTCCAAGATCCGAAAATTCACGAATTGCTGCTAAACGACGGCGAGCGATGGGTGAAAGTTCCTGCTCGCCCGGTATCAGAAGATACGCGTAAGCGCGCCGGTTCGAGCGCCCGACACGCCCGCGAAGCTGATAAAGCTGAGAAAGACCGTAATTATCGGCGCGGTTTATGATGATGGTGTTCGCACGCGGGATGTCTATTCCGTTCTCGATGATGGTGGTTGCAACGAGAACGTCATATTCGTAGTCGATGAAGTCGAGCATCACCTTCTCCATCGCTTTTTCGTTCATCTGCCCGTGACCAACGGCGAGTCGGGCTTGCGGCACGAGCCGCTTCACCAGTGCGGCGACAGTCTCGATCGTCTCGACGCGATTGTGAATGAAGAACACCTGACCACCGCGTGAGAGTTCGAGATCGATCGCTGACTTGATCACACTGTCAGAGAATTGCACCACCTGCGTTTGAATCGCGAGCCGATCACGCGGCGGAGTTTCGATCAGCGACATGTCGCGCATTCCTGTGAGCGACATGTTCAATGTGCGCGGGATGGGCGTGGCTGAAAGAGTCAACACGTCAACTTTCTTCTTCAGATGTTTGAGCCGTTCTTTGTGAGCCACGCCGAAGCGCTGCTCTTCGTCAACGACAACCAGGCCGAGATCCTTGAACGCCACATCCCTCGACAAGATGCGATGCGTGCCGATGATCACGTCGACTTCGCCTGACTCGACGCGCTTCACCACTTCTTTCTGTTCCTTCGTCGTGCGAAAGCGCGACAGAAGTTCGACCTTGACGGGAAACGGCGCGAAGCGCGTGCGAAATGTGTCGTAGTGCTGATACGCGAGCACAGTCGTCGGCGTCAGGATCGCGGTCTGCTTTCCTTCCATGACCGCTTTGAACGCCGCGCGCATTGCGACTTCCGTTTTGCCGTAACCAACGTCGCCGCAAAGCAGACGGTCCATTGGCACCGGCTCTTCCATGTCTTTCTTCACGTCTTCGATTGCTGTTTCCTGATCGGGCGTGAGCACGAAAGGAAAGCCATCTTCAAATTCCTCTTGCCACGGCGTGTCGCCAGCGAAAGCGTAACCACCAACGAGTTTGCGCTCGGCATAAAGACGCAGGAGCTCGTCGGCCATGTCGCGCATCGCGCGCTTGGCTTTGGCTTTGGTTTTCTGCCAGCCGAGTCCACCGAGTCGATCGAGTTGTGGCTGATGACCTTCGGCACTCGAATAACGTTGCACGAGATCGAGCCGCTCAACCGGAACGTAGAGCTTCGCTTCGTCGGCATAGTAAAGGAGCATGAACTCGCCGGTGCGCGGGCCAAGCTCGAGTGTCTGCAAGCCGCCGAAACGCGCGACGCCGTGATCGATGTGGACCACGTAGTCATCGGGTTTCAGATCGCGAAAGTCGGAAAGGAAGGCCGCGGCTTTTGATCTCCGCCTTTTCCCGTCAGTTCTCGCTCGTGCTTCCGTGCTGGTGCCGCGCCGCTCGATTGAATCCGCTGTCTCGTCGAAGATCTCCGACTCGACGTGAACGATCAACCACGATCTCGGCAACTCAAACCCGCTGCTCAGCCGGCCGACGGTTATGACCACCGGGTGCGAATCAGCGGCGTCAGACGTCTCGTTTGTTAGCACGAGCCGGGTTTCGATCTGGTACTCGCTCAGGATCTCGGCGATGCGTTCGGCCACGCCGAGACTCGGCATGACAAACAACGTGGTCTTGCTCTCTTCGGCTGCGCGCTTCACGTCTGCCGCCAGGTCCGCAATGCGACCGTGATAACGCATCGCTGATTGTGCGGGCCATTCGACTTCAAAAGCAGTTTCGACGACGGGAAAGACAAAGGCCGGACGGCGGGCGTCACGATCGCGGCCGAGCTGGACTTTCGGTGCTTCCGCGTCGAGTTTGAGATTCAGATCCGTTTCTGCGGCCGCGCGGCCGAGGGTGCGCAACTCAATGCGCTGTCGCGGCTCGATCAGTGTCCGGAGCTCGTCGTCGCTGAGGAAGAGTTCTTCCGGGCGGAGCGCGATGTCGTCGGCCTGATCGATCTCGCGATACCGATCCGCGAGTCGTTCGTAAAACTCGCTCAGATACGACTCGATGCCACCCGGTTCATCGACTACGAGGACCGCATCGCCAAGATGATCGAACAGGGTCGAGGTGCAATCCATCGCGATCGGAATCAGCCACTCCCAACCCGCAAATGCTTCTCCTTCGTCGGCAAACGCAGTACGGTCGCGCAACGAGCGCGCGAAACGTTCGTCGTTCCAGCGCTCGCGCGCGGCTTCACTCCAGAGCTGAAAATCGAGCGCGGTGGCCCAGAACTCTCGCATCGGCGGCACCTCCACCACGCGGAGTTGACTGGTCGAGAGCTGGTTTTCGGGATCGAATTCTCGCAGCGAATCGACAGTGTCGCCAAAAAATTCCAGACGCACGGGCGCGTCGCGTCCCGGCGGCCAAATATCGACGATGCCGCCGCGCAAGGAAAACTCGCCCACAGCCGTGACTGGATCTTCGCGCACGTAACCAGTCGCCATGAGTTTTTCGACCAGTTCTTCAGGTGAGTGATTCTCGTCGCGTCTCAGCACGCTGCCGGCGCGAGCGATCGCGGGTGGACCAACAGTCTTGCGCGCCAGTGCGCGTGCGGTGAGCAGCACGAAACTCGGCGCCTGCCGTTGCAAGCGCCAGAGTGCTAGCGCACGTCGTTCGAGTGTTTGCGCGTGCGGCGAGATGCCGGCGTAAGGATCTGTTTCCGAAGCCGGAAGGACGAGTATTTCGTTGCCAGGGGTTTCCTTTCCGGCGAGGGCGCAGTACCAGAAGCGCAGGTCCTGTTCCCAC
This sequence comes from Pyrinomonadaceae bacterium, assembly GCA_036506775.1. GTDB lineage: Bacteria > Acidobacteriota > Blastocatellia > Pyrinomonadales > Pyrinomonadaceae > PSRF01. Next base: position 14,436 of record DASXRE010000113.1, read on the forward strand.
GGCTCCAGGTCGCGCGTCGCTTGTGAGACAACCGCGAAGGTCTTGCCGGTCTCGCGTTGCAACGCTGCGACCGCGAGCGCGCGTGCAGATCCGGCAAACAGACCGCTGATCGAGATCACGCGTGCATTCGCACGCACTTGCGCCAGGAGCTGCTGGTACTCACGCGTCTCGGTAACGTGTCTCATGCCTTCCGTAATCTGCGCATCGCGTCGAGCAACGAGGTAGTGGAAGCGCCGGGAACAAACGGCAGCGGGATCACCTTCCCGCCCGCAGCTTCCACTTCTTCACGCCCGTGAATCTCGTCGATTTGATAGTC
>DASXRE010000114.1:0-5280 GCA_036506775.1 Pyrinomonadaceae bacterium
AGATTACACGGATGACAATCTGTGTGATCTGTGGCTATATACTATTCACGATGCCTGCACCTAATATCGACACGATTGTTTCTCTCGCCAAGCGGCGCGGCTTCGTTTTTCCCTCGTCCGAGATCTACGGCGGGCTCGGTAGCGCCTGGGACTATGGTCCACTCGGCGTCGAACTCAGCAACAACATCAAGCAATCCTGGTGGCGTTGGCTGGTCTACGAGCGTGACGATATTGAGGGAATCGACTCGTCGATCATCCTGAACAGGCTGGTGTGGAAGTATTCGGGTCATGAAGCAACATTTCACGATCCGCTGGTTGATTGCCGCGAGTGCAAATTCAGAATGCGCGCGGACAAGATCGAAGGGAAGTGTACGAACTGCGGTTCGACTAACCTGACTGAGCCGCGTTTTTTCAACATGATGTTTCGGACGACGATTGGCGCCGCGGCCGAAGAGGACGATCCGACAGCCCTCGCTTATCTGCGTCCGGAGACAGCGCAAGGAATCTTTATTAACTTTCTGAACGTGCAAACGACTATGAGGCGCAAGCTCCCGTTTGGAATCGCGCAAGTCGGAAAATCGTTTCGCAACGAGATCACGCCGGGCAATTTCATTCTGCGCACACGCGAGTTTGAGCAGATGGAGATAGAGTATTTCGTCAAGCCTGACGTTGAGCATTTGAAGCTGGTGGACGAGTGGGTAGACCTTTATGTCGAGTGGTTCAAAAGTCTCGGCATCAGCGGCGAGAACTTGCAGTTGCACGAAGTGCCAGGAGGGGAACTGGCGCATTACTCCAAACGAACGGTCGATATCATGTATCGCTATTTCCCCGAACGCGCCGAAGAAGAGCGACAGTGGGAAGAGTTGATGGGCATTGCTTACCGGACCGACTTCGATTTGCGAGCGCATTCAAGCAAGGCGACGGACTCCGAGCTTCAGCGCATCAATGTCGACTCCACTCAGGATCTTTCATACTTCGACGAGGCGACGAAGGAGCGCTTCTATCCGCACGTCATTGAGCCGGCGGCCGGCGTGAATCGCACGGTGCTCGCCGTATTGATGGATGCCTACTCGGAGAAGACCAACGACAAAGGCGAAACGCGACTGATCCTGAAGCTTAGTCCGCAACTCGCGCCGATCAAGGCGGCGATCTTGCCGCTCGCGAAAAACAACCCTGAGATTGTCGGCATGGCAAAGGCGATCAAGCGTTCACTGCAACCAGTGCTACGCGCTGTTTACGACGACACCGGCGGCATCGGAAAGCTCTACGCGCGACAAGATGAGATTGGAACTCCGATGTGCGTGACAGTGGACCATCAATCGCTCGAAGACGAAGCAGTGACCGTGCGCGATCGCGACACGTGGGAGCAGGAAAGAGTGAAAGTGACTGAGTTGGCCGAGTACTTGCAGCGACGCTTGAAAGCGGCCTCGCCGGTGCAACCCGTGGCAGGAACATCCAGTTTGGACATTTGAGTTTTTATGCCAGTCGTCAAGAAAAGAAATCTGCAAACCGAGACTCGCCTGTTACTTGAATCGGCGGAGCCAGTGGAGTTGCCGCCGGCCGAGATAGACGATCGCGCAGTGCTGGTTCAGTTTGAGAAGTTCAAGCCTTACATCCCCGAATTGCTTGAAGCTCTTCGCGCCGGGACCATCGCTGAGCCGGTGCCCGTCATGCTCGATGGCTCGACCTTCGCGATTCACGGCGCGACAAGAACTTTCTGGGTCAAGCTCTGGCACGCGGCGGGGACCGATCTGACCCGGATTGATCGAGCGCAGGTGATTAGCTGCCTGCCTTCTACGCGCGGCCTGCAAGTAATGGTAGAAGAGCCGGAACAATAGGTCCTCTACGTCCTATGGTTTTGGTCATGGATCTCCCGCAAAAAGTCATCGATCTTTCTCTCGCGATCCGCGACGCGGGTGGCCGCGCGCTGCTTGTGGGAGGCTGTGTGCGCGATGCGTTAATGGGGGCGCAGCCGAAGGACTGGGATCTGGAAGTCTATGGCGTAGCGCCCGAACGTCTGCGTGAGATTCTCGATCGGTTCGGCTCGGTCAACGTCGTCGGCGAAGCCTTCACGGTTTACAAACTCGGTTCTGATCTCGACGTTTCATTACCGCGGCGTGAACGCAAGTCAGGACGCGGTCACCGTGCGTTTGTTATCGAAGGCGATCCGTCGATGAGCTTTGCCGAGGCCGCTCGCCGCCGCGATTTCACGATCAACGCAATTCTTGAGGATCCACTTACCAACGAAATCATCGATCCATTTGGTGGACAGCGCGACATCGATCAGGGCGTGCTCCGCGCAGTTTCGGTCGAAACCTTCGCTGAAGACAGTTTGCGTGTGTTGCGTGCGGCCCAGTTTGCCGCGCGCTTTGAATTCCGGATCGCTCCGGAGACGGTAGAGCTTTGCCGAACGATCGATCTCAGCGATCTGCCGGCTGAGCGAATATGGGGCGAACTGCAAAAGTTGTTGTTGCGAGCGAGACAGCCGTCTATTGGACTCGGCTGGTTGCAAGCGCTCAGCGTTCTGGAAAAACTGTTTCCGGAAATCAACGCGCTGATCGGTGTGCCGCAAGATCCGGAGTGGCATCCGGAAGGCGACGTCTTCGTGCACACGCGATTGACGATCGATCGAGCGCGCGAGTTGATCGACGAGCTTTCTCATGCGCGACAGGTTACGGTCATGTTGGCCGCACTGGCCCACGACTTTGGCAAGCCCGCCACGACGGAGTTCACCGACGGCCGGTTGCGTTCGCGCGGACACGAGGCCGCAGGTGTGCCGCCGGCGGAATCGTTCCTCAGACGCATCAACATTCACACGATCGACGGGTACGACGTGCGTGACCAGGTAATCTCGCTGGTGCGCGAACATCTGAAACCCGGTGAGTTCTTCAAGAAGCGCGATGAAGTTGGCGAGGGCGCGTTTCGGCGTTTGGCGCGTCGCTGCGAACCGGATCTGTTGTACCGAGTGGCGAAGGCCGATTCGCTGGGACGCAATGCACCGTGGGTGCCGCATGAAAAATGGTACGGATCGGAAGCGCAGGAGTGGTTTATTCAACGCGCGAGAGAATTGGACGTGGAGCGACGCGCGCCGGAGCCGTTGCTGTTGGGCCGGCATCTCTTGGCTTTGGGCGTCGAGCCTGGACCAACGATGGGCGAGATCACGCGCGCTGTTTACGAGATGCAGCTAGACGGGCGAGTGCGCACGGTTGAGGAAGCGGTGGCTGAAGCAAGGAAGTTGCTTAGCCCCGCCTGAGTTTTGGCTGTTGTTGCGTGAGACAGTGAATGGTTCCCATGCCCCACACGAGTGGTTCGCAATTGATCGGAATCACGCGCCGATCAGGAAAGACTCGTTGTAAGGTTTCCGCCGCGCGTGAGTCGTTAGCATGTCCAAACACCGGCAGCAGAACGACGTGGTTGGCGATGTAAAAGTTTGCGTAACTCGCTGGTAATCGATCGAGATTGCGGATGCTGGTGCTTTCGCCGCCAACGATACCGGGCATCGGCAGGGTAACAACATCAAAGGCACGATTGTTTGCGTCAGTCATCAGTCTGAGTCGCGCGAGATTGTCCTGGAGCAGTTCGTAATTTGCATCTTCAGGATCGTCTTCGACTGCGCATACGATCACGTTCGGTGAAACGAAGCGCGCGATATCATCGATGTGGCCGTCAGTGTCGTCGCCTACGATCCCTTCGCCCAACCATAAAACTTTGGTCACGCCAAGATAGTTCTTCAGATACTCTTCGATTTCTGAGCGGCTGAGGTCTGGATTGCGGTTGGGATTTAGCAAACACTGCTCCGTCGTTAAGACGCAACCGTTTCCGTTAACCTCAATCGAGCCGCCTTCTATCACGATGCCGGGTTCAAAACGTCGTAATTGCAGCACCGGCTCCAGCAACCGTGGCACTTGGTCGTCCTGCTTCAAAGCTTCGTACTTGTTGCCCCACGCGTTGAAGACCCAATCATTGAACGCGCCGGCGCCCTTCGCGGAAATCAGGAAGTTTGGACCGTAGTCGCGAATCCACGAATCGACGGTGGGAAGGCGATGAAAGCGAACGTCCTCGGCACTGGTGAAATTACAGCGGCGGCGTACCGACTGCTCGGTCGTTTCGTCGTCGACGAGGACGTTGACGGTTTCGTGCGGTGCTAGCGCGGCGATTATTTCGAGATAGATCTCCTCAACCTGTTCAACCCTGCCGGGCCAGGTTTCCGGATCCTTGGGCCACGTCAACCAGGTCCCCTGGTGCGGATGCCACTCCGCGGGCATGTAAAAGCCGAGTTCAGCCGGAGTCTGGCGCTGTGGTTCGGGCATCACGTCTCAGGATTTCAGAGTTTTGAGGCGAAAGTAACGATAGATTCCGATGAAGCTGATCAGAACCCAGAAAACTTCCATCAGCAGGGCGGAGAGATTGAAGTTAACCAGTAGCGAAATCACGATGAGACTTGCGCCAATGGCATTCAGCAGGGAATAGGCCAGCTCGTCGCTTCTGAGTTTGTTGAGTTGGAGCATCAGGTAAGCAATCATCAGCAGCACGACGCCAATGTTGCCGACGAGATCCAGCAGCCCGTAACTCATGACTGATCACCGAATCTGAAGCGCAGACCATCGTAAGCGTCGATGCGTCGATCGCGGAGGAAGGGCCAGTTCTGGCGAGTCTCTTCGATTCGGGAGAGATCGCATTCGACCACCAGCACCTCTTCCTGATCCGCGGAGGCCTTCGCGATGATGCGGCCAAAAGGATCGGCAACGAACGATTGGCCCCAGAAGGTCAGCTTTCCTTCGCGGCCAACGCGATTCACCACTACCACGTAAACTCCGTTGGCGATCGCATGGGCGCGCTGAATGGTCTCCCAGGCGGAGTGCTGCGCCTCATTGACTTCCGGTTTTTCATCCGGCAGCCAGCCGATCGCGGTGGGGTAGAAAAGAAACTGGGCGCCGCCCAACGCGGTCAGCCGAGCTGCTTCGGGAAACCACTGGTCCCAGCAGACCAGAGTGCCGACTTTACCGTAAGCCGTATCATGAGTTTGAAAGCCGAGATCGCCGGGCGTGAAATAAAACTTTTCGTAGTAGAGTGGATCGTCGGGGATGTGCATTTTCCGATACTTGCCGACGATTTTTCCCGACGCGTCGATCATCACCGCAGTGTTGTGGTAAACGCCCGCTGCGCGCTTCTCAAACAGCGAAGCCACGATCACGATTTTTTTCTGCCGCGCAACTTTGCTCAGCACTTCGGTTGATGGGCCAGGAATTGTTTCGGCGAGTTTGAAGAGCTCGATATCTT
>DASXRE010000115.1:0-28217 GCA_036506775.1 Pyrinomonadaceae bacterium
TCGCTGTTGCTGTCGTCGGTCTGATCCTTCACTTGCTTCAGCGGCTCGGGCGGAGGGCATTGCAGGGCACAGCAACTAGCGAGCGCACCTCGTAAAAGGGATAATCAAACCGCACCATGCCAGCGCGTAAGCTCCATACCAAAACTGCCTTGCTCAGCGCCGCAATTGTCGTGGCGATGCTGGTGGGAGCACTGGTGCTTACCGGCGCGGCGATCGCGAACATCGAACGCAACGACGATCAGGCGCTGGCTGAGATTCAGGCTCGCGATCTCGCGCAACACATCAGTGACATTGGTCCGGCTCGCGACACTGAAACTCTTACGCGTGCCGCGAATCTAATCAAAGGCTCGCGCCCAGGAGTGGTCGCGGTGCGCATCTGGGAGTTTTCGCAGAACGACTTTGTCGAGAAGGCTGTTGCTTCCGGTAGCGCACCAGCCACGGCAATACCGGAAGATACGAAGAACGCGCTGCGCCGAGGTTCAGCACCGACGGTTGTCAATGCGACGCCGTCAAATTCAGATCGATCGCTGTATCGGGTGTTCGCAACGACTTTCGAAAACGGACGGCCAGTTGGGGCGGTAGAGATTGTCCAACACTTCGACAGCATTTGGGCCGTCGCTTTTCGCTACTTGAAGAACGTGATCTGGATGTCGTTGATCGCCATCACCTTGATAATGGTGGGTACTTACCTGCTGTTCCGGCAAATGGAGCTGACCACGCAGCTCGAGATCGAGCAGAACATCCTGCGCGATCGAGTCAGTGCCGCCACTATCGAACTCGAGAAACGAAATCAACAACTCCAGGAAACAAACCTCGAACTCTGGCGCACCAACCGCCGCATGAACGAACTGGGACGGCTGGCAGCCGCTGGTCAAACGGCTGCTCACTTCGCGCATGAAGTGGGAACTCCGCTCAACCTGATCAGCGGACACGTTCAGTTGCTGAAGTCGGATCTCGATCGCGATCCGCGTGATGCGGAGTCGCGAATAAGAACGATCAGCGCGCAGATCGAGCGCATCGAGCGAATAGTTCGGCGGATGCTCGACAAGACTCGTTTTGAAGCCGAGCTTTCGCCACTCGATCTGAATTCAGTGTTGCAGAAGCTCTGCGATGCGATGTCGCCTGCGTTCGATAAACGCCACATCAGGCTGGTTGAGAATCTGGCTCCCAATCTTCCGCTAATGGCCGGTTCGTCGGATCGCTTGCAGCAACTGTTCTTGAATCTCGTTAACAACAGCCTCGACGCGATGCCGGAAGGCGGCGAGGTCAGGATTCGCACTTACATCAACGGCAAACCCGGCAAGGCGCAACGCATTGTGGTTGACTTTACTGATACGGGAACGGGAATGAGTCCGGAAGTCAAAAGCCATATCTTCGATCCACTCTATACGACGAAGGATCGCGGTCAGGGAACCGGCCTCGGCCTGGTGATCGTTAGTCAAATCGTGTCGGAACACGGAGGCAAAGTGGAAGTGGAGAGCGAACCGGGAAAAGGCACCAGTTTTCGATTGTCGTTCGCTGCGATAACCAACGACGTTCCTGCGGTTGAGAACCACGTTGCTGAGATTGAGTCTGTAAGATGAAACGCATTCTTGTTGTCGACGATGATCATGACTCGTGCGAACTGCTGCGCGAGATCTTCAGCGCGCAAGGCTGGCACGTCGATACCGCACTAACTCCCGCACAAGCTTTCAGTCTGGCGGAGAAAGAGAAGATTGATCTCGTCGTCAGCGACGTCAACCTCGAAGCAAATCAATCAGGACTGGATCTGCTTAAGGATTTACGGGCGCAGTGTCCGGTAATTCTGGTAACCGGTTTTGGCACGCTCGACTCCGCGGTTGAAGCAGCCCGAGAAGGCGCGTGGGATTTCATTTCGAAGCCCTTCAAGGTGCAGGAAGTCGTCACGATTGCGCGACGCGCTCTGGAACAGGATCGCAAAAGCAGCAGCACGGAGCGCGGAGCAGATCAACTCTCTGCACGTTATGAACCCGGCGGATTACTCGGCCGCTCTCCGGTCATGATCGGACTCTACAAAGAGATCGCACGCGTCGCGCCTACTCGCTCAACCGTGCTGATCATCGGCGACTCCGGCACCGGAAAGGAACTGGTGGCGCGATCTATTCATCAACACAGCACGCGATCATCTGGTTCATTCGTCGCCGTTAACTGCGGCGCGCTTACGGAAACACTTTTGGAAGCGGAGCTCTTCGGTCACGTTCGCGGCGCGTTCACGGGCGCCGTCGGCGATCGCCGCGGGCTCTGGGAAGAAGCTGCGGGCGGAACGCTCTTTCTTGACGAGATAGGCGAGACCAGTCCGGCGTTGCAGGTAAAACTGCTGCGCGCTTTACAGGAAGGGGAGATCCGGCGTGTTGGCGCTTCGCGCTCGACACAGGTTGATGCTCGCGTCGTTGCTGCCACAAACCGAAACCTCGAACGCGAAGTAAAGGAAGGAAAGTTCAGAGAAGATCTCTTCTACCGGCTCAGTGTGGTTACGCTGCGAGTTCCGGCTCTCAGCGAACGTCGCACCGATATTCCCTTACTTGCCGAGCGCTTTCTCGGAATCGTGCTTGAACGAGAAGGATATAAGCCGTTGACGCTCTCGGAAGAGACGGTCAGAACGCTGGTCGCGTATCAATGGCCCGGAAACGTGCGTGAGCTTGAGTCGGCGATCGAATATGCGGTGCTGCACGCACGCGGAAACGAGATTGTTCCGGACGACTTGCCGGCAAGACTTCAATCACCTCAAGTACGCGCGGCGGCTCGCTCACCACTGTCAGCGCTCTTCGAGGATCTCCCGCCCTTCGATGAGCTCGAACGTCGCTATCTGCTTTACGTTCTCGACGTCGCGGGAGGTAATCGCACTCGAGCGGCTGAAATCCTTGGCATCGATCGGCGTACCCTCTACCGCATGATCGAACGTTACGGTATCGACTCTGGCGGCGAATAACTGTGGCTGTTTTGTTCGTGTGATCCCAAATAGCCACACTTCATAGCCACAAAAAGCACAAAAGGAACAAACTACCTAGACAGGTTATATCGCTTTTCCCCAAATGCTTTTGTGCTTCTTGTGCCTTTTTGTGGCTGGCTTTGAAATTGCGGCACCCTGGCCGTAATGCGTGTCCGGCTCAACCTTCAGCAAAAAATCCTTCTGCTCGTCACCGGCTCGATGTCGCTGATTGTTCTCGCGTCATCGTATCTCCACAGCGGCAGAACTCGATCGTTGATCGAAAAGGACCATTACGACAACGCGGTCAGCCAGACGCTCGCCCTCGGCGATCGGATCGCCCAGTACGACTATTTCTCGGACATTGAAGACATCCAGCAGGAGATGCAGCTCGTTATCAGTTCGCGGCCCGATTTCAAACAGATCGACGTTTACGAAGACCGCCAGGGCGTGCCGCAGTTAATTGCCACGAGTGCTACCGGCACCAACGATCTGCTGGCGGCCTGGGATTCGGCGAATCCAGATGAGAACAACGACGTCACTTCGACGGAGATCAATCGCGACAATGCCGCCTACTGGCTCATTACCGCCTCGGTCGTGAACCAACAACATCATGGGTTCATCAAGGCGCTGGTACTCAAGAGTTATCGTCATAAGCTCGTCAGCAGTCTGCACCGCGAATACAACCTGCTGCTCATCGGCGCCGGGACGGCGTCGGTGATCCTGCTCTATTTCCTGTTCATCTACTTTTTTCGCAAACCCGTGAAAGACATCGTGCAGACAATGGGCAATGCTCGGCGCGGCGACCTGTCGGCTCGAGCCCTGGTTTATCGAGACGACGAGCTGGGAGAGATCGCTGTTGGCTTCAACCAAATGATGGACGACATTGCCGCGCGATCCCGCGAGCGTGAGGAGTTGTTGAATCAGATCGGCAGCTTGAATAACGAACTGGTGAGGAAAGTGAACCTCGCCACCACTGAACTGCGCGCCGCCAACGGAAACCTGATTCGCACGCAACAGCGCCTTTCGTACGCCGAGCGAATGGCAGCGATTGGCCAGGTAACAGCGTCGCTCGCACATGAAATCGGCACACCGTTAAATGCAATGGCGGGACACCTGCAACTGCTGGCTCGTAACCATCCGGGTTGTGGTGATACGCAACGCCGGCTGACGATCATCAACTCGCAACTCGCTTCGATCGTGCAAACGGTCAAGGGCCTGCTCGAGCGCACTCATCGCCGCACGATCGATCCGCAGCCGACGGACATCAACGGAATTGTCGAGGAGTTGTTGCTGCTGGTCGCGCCGATCTTCGAATCGCGCAACATCCGCGTTTCGCAGCATTTCGACAAGCGCTTGCCTCGCGTTCTTGCCGATCGCGAAAGCCTGCATCAGGTTTTTCTCAATCTCGTGAACAACAGTCTTGAGGCGATGCCCGAAGGTGGCGAGATGACGTTTGTCACGAACTATCTCGCGTACGCGGGATTGATTGAGGTCCGCTTTATTGATTCCGGTCCCGGCATCCCTGACGACGCGAAAGACCATCTTTTCGAGCCAATGTGGACCACGAAGAAATCCGGCGGCGGGCTGGGTCTCGCCATCGCGCGCGAAATCATTGTCGAACATGGCGGCCAGATCGATTGCGTCACGGACGTAACCCAGGGCGCCGAGTTTCGCGTGGTCCTGCCGGTGATAAAAGCAATTTGTGACGCGCCGGAAGCTGCTGAGGTGAGTTTAGATGCCGCGTAAGATTCCGCACATCCTGACAGTTGATGATGACCCCGTGACATGCGAACTGCTCTGCGAGGTTTTCACTCGCGAGGGTTTTGCTGCCACCTTCGCAAACTGTGGTGAAGACACACTTGTGGAGGTGGCGCGGCATCGTCCGGATCTTCTGCTCACGGATGTGCGGATGAAGACGCGGCTTGATGGTTTGGCACTGCTGGAGATTGTCCGGCGCGAGTATCCGTCGATCCCGGTCGTGTTGATGACGGCTTTTGGATCGATCGAGACTGCCGTGCGTGCCGTCAAGGAAGGTGCTTTTGATTACATCAGCAAGCCTTTCAACATTGACGAACTGGTGGCGATTGTCCGGCGCGCACTGACAAAGGGACCGGGCAAGCAACTCGCGTCTGACGTTGATGAGGAAGAGGAAAGGAGTTCTGGTCTGATTGGCCGCACTCCTGCAATGCTGGAGATCTACAAGATGATCGCGCGGGTCTCGGACTCACGCGCCGCCGTGCTGGTTACCGGTGAATCCGGCACGGGCAAGGAGCTCGTGGCCCGCGCTATTCACAATCATGGCTCACGTTCGGCAGCGCCGTTTGTCGCAGTAAATTGCGGAGCGCTCACGGAGACGTTGCTTGAGTCAGAGTTGTTTGGTCACCTGAAAGGTTCATTCACCGGCGCGATTGCCAACAAGCGCGGCATCTTCGAACAGGCCGCTGACGGCACCGTTTTTCTCGACGAAATAAGCGAGACGAGTCCCGGTTTACAGGTTAAGTTGTTGCGCGTTTTGCAGGAACGTGAGGTCGTTCCGGTTGGCAGTACGGAACCGATCCAGGTCGGAGCGCGAGTAATTGCTGCCAGTAATTCTGATCTCGAGAAGCTGTCCGCTACCCGCGCCTTCCGCGAAGATTTGCTCTACCGTTTGAACGTTATTCAACTGCATCTCCCGCCGTTGCGCGAACGACGGGAAGATATTCCGCTGTTGGTCGCGCACTTCGCGCGGAAGCATTCGGAGGGCCCAACGCCGGTGTTGGACGAGAAGGCGATGCACTGCCTTACGACTTACGCCTGGCCAGGTAACGTACGTGAACTGGAAAACGTCATCGAGCGTGCGATCACCCTTAGTCAAGGTGGTGTTATTTCGAGTGATGATCTTCCGCCGCGCATTCGTCTGCCCCAATCAAACGGTACGCCGCCGCTTTCCGCGGATGATCTCGCTGCACTGTTTTCCGGCTTGCCAAATCTCGACGAGATAGAACGCCGTTACATCCTGCACGTTCTGGACGCCACGGGTAACAATCGCAAGCGGACGGCTGAAATCCTCGGCATCAACCGCAAGACCCTTTACCGCATGGCGGCCAGATTCGAAATTGAGTTCGGCTTGACCTCGCTCAGGTGAGGCGAGTGCGCTGAAAAGCCGCGAGCGAGGCGGAACTGATGCCTCGCTCGCAGGATCGATAGCTGCGGAAGTGCAACTATCGCTTCGTGACGCTGTTGCCCCCCGAGTTCGTCACCCAAACGTTCGCGCCGAATACGGCAACCCCGATTGGGCCTCGTCCGACCGCCAGCGAGCCCAGGTTCGCTCCGTCGGTCGTACTGAGTTTCGTCACGTTATCGCCGCCGTTGTTAACAACGTAGACGATTCCCTCGCTGACGACCGCGGACACGGGACCATCACCAGCTTTATACGTGCCGGTCACCATCCCATCGGCTGTCAGCTTCATCACGTTTCCGCTACCAAAGTTGCTCACCCAAATGCTGGCACCATCGAAGGCAATGCCGAATGGACCATCGCCGACCGCAAACACACCGGCTACGACCCCATTCGATTCTTGCAGCTTCGTCACCGTGTCGCTGTTGTTATTCGTGATGTAGATGTGCGTTCCGTCTGTTGCCATGCACATCGGACGTGTGCCTGTTTCGTAGGTTCCTAGTGTCAGGCCGTCAGAAGCGCGCAGCTTTGTTACTGTGTTCGCGACACGGTTTGCGACCCAGATGTTGCCGTTGGTAGCGAGGAGCCCACCCGGTCCTTCACCCACTGCGTAAGTACCGGCTACCGCACCGCTTGCAGGATCGAGCTTCATGACATTGTTGCTGAGATAGTTTGCCACCCAAAGAAAGCCGCCGCTGACAGTCAGCGCCACAGGTCGGTGGCCCACCGGGTAAGTTCCAATCACGGTCCCGTCACTAGCGCTGAGCTTCGTAACCGTATTGCTGAACTGGTTGGCCACAAAGATATTCGCTCCATCGGCAGCAATCCCTTCCGGCCCAAGACCAACCGTGAACGCCGCAGGCGACGCCGGCGCCAACTGGGTCGACGTTTGTGCCTGCAATGCGACAGCCGTGATTAAGATCCCGAACAGTAGAACAGCATTGATCAAGCGGTTCACTCTCATCTGTCTCCTCCTCTCGTCTGTCGTCGCTCGCGTGCGTCGTCTTCCGTTGGCCAGTCAACCAAACTGATCTCTTTCACGATCTTGCCTGGCGCGAGCATGGCTGGGCAGCCCGCCCACAGCGTGAGCGGCTCGTTTCCCCATCGCAGCATTCCTATGTGGTTTGACTTGTTCGCGTCGCGCACCGGATCTCGATCGATGAAACCAAGCTTTTGCCGGATCAGCTCGACGTCATTGGGGTCGCCGGTGAGAAACTGCCAACCTGGCCCAACCTTGTACGCCCTGGCGTACGCGGCCAGATCCCTGGGCGTGTCCTCCGCCGGCTTGAGCGTGATCGAGTAGATGAAAATGTCTTTGCCGACCCGATCACCCAGCAGCTTCTGCACCTTCACGAGGTTCGCTGTCGTTCCGGGACAGATACCGTCGCACTTCACGTACATGAAGTTGATGATGACGATCTTGTCCTTTAGCAGATCGTCGTAGAATTTGACTTTCTTACCTTCGTGCGTCGTTAGCGTCACGTTCGGGAAACTTCGCTCCGCGAGCCTTTCGCGCGGTGTCTTGATCCGTTTCGTTTCCTGCGACGAACCGGATATGCGGCCGCCCGCAACCAGCAGCACCATGCCGAGAAAGGCAATGAACGTTTTTCTGTATCTGCTTCTCATGTTTCGTTCTCTCCTTTCTCATGGATTCGTGATGTTGTCACCGTCGCCATCGACGATCTCCCAGATGAGCATCATCGCGTGATCCTCGTGCACGACGTTGTGGCAGTGGAATGGGTAACGGCCGACGAAGTCGCGGAAGCGGAAGAAAGTCTTGGTCTGCATGTTGTGCTCCAGCCGGATGACGTCCTTGCGTCCATTCAGCACCAGGCCGCTTGACGCCGGCGGCGCGTCGTTGATGGACAGGAACTGAAACTCTTCGAAGTGAATGTGTGCCGGGTGCTGCCAGCCGCCCGAGCTGTTCGTGACGATCCAGTGCTCGACCGAATTCCTGGACACGCGGGCTCGCACCTCCTGACACTCCGGATCCATCGAGCGGCCGTTGATGGTCCAAAGACCGTTCGAGCGATCGAAGTTGAACGTGCGGGTGATGCGCGGCGCCGCAGTTTTGTCAGGCAGGCCGTAGAAACGCGTGATCGTCGCCGGGTCCACACTGTTATCCGCGATCGCCGGCAGGTCGACGACGATCTTGAGAATCAAGTTGCCCTGTCCGGCAGCCAGCACCTTGCCGGTTGGACCACGGCCGTCCACCTGCTCCAGCCGGTTCTCGATGTAGAGCGTCTTGCCGGCGTACTCCGAGAAGTCGATGACCAGGTCAGCGCGCTCCGCCACTCCGAGCCGGATGCTCTCGACCTCAACTGGATGGTCAAGCAGATTGCCATCGGTTGAGATCTGGTGAAACTTGATGCGTTGGTTCAGATTGCTCGTGTCGGTAAAAAACAGTTGGTAAAAGCGCGACGGTCCCGCGTCGAGCCAGCGAAAACGATAACGCCGCGGGTGAACGTGCATGACCGGCTGCACTTTTCCGTTCACCAGGAAACGATCGCCGAGCACGCCGTCGAAGTTGAACGTGTCAAAAGTGATGATGCCAGTCTCTGAATCGTACAGATGATCGCTAAAAAGCATGGGCACGTCGAAGTTGCTGTCATCGCTTACGCCATCACCGAACGAAGGCAGGTGAAAGCCAGTCGTCTCATCGCCGGTGTCGTGATCGTTGAAGAGCAGGTACATGCCTGCCAGACCTTTGTAGACGTTTTGCGAGGTGAAGTCGTGCATGTGGTCGTGATACCAGAGTGTGCTCATCGACTCCTGGACATCGCCCCCCACGTCCTTGTGTGTCGAGTTCACACCGGCGAGAACGTTCGGATAATGCTGGTCATAGAACTTGCCTGGTCCAAAGAAGTCGCAAGGGTTTCCGTCTGACTCCGCCGGCGTGTGGCCGTTATGTAAGTGAGTCGTGACGAGGTTCTTGCCGAAGCCTCCGTTGTTGGCCGGCAGGCTGTTGTGGTTGCGGACGAGGACCGGACGACCGTAGCGCTCGACGTAAAGTGGTCCCGGCACTAATCCGTCAAAACCCCAGAGCGGTTGAACCGGAAGATCGGGATGCGTAACGATGTTCGCCAACCGCTGTTCGATCTCATAAAACCTTGCGGGGGGAAATTGACTGAACGCCTGGTGCGAAATCACGCGACCCTCACCGCCCGCTGTATTGGGTGTGATCGTCGGCGTTGGATTCAGCACCGCGCTCGGTTGCTTGACCGTCATGCGCGTGAATGGTTGAACGAAGGGACGAGTCGGCGGACTACCTGGACCACTGCCGCTGCCGCTGCCACCACTCACCAATCGGCCCGCGCTCGTGCGCGCTCTTACGCTCAAGCCCGACATCGGAATAAGCAGACCGGCGCTGGTCAGCAGACCCATCCTGAGCATTTCGCGACGGCTCAGGCCGGCTGCAACGATCTCGCGCCTGTTTTTGGCGGCTTGCTGCTTCTCTTTCTCCGCTGTTCTATCAATCTTCGAGATATTAGCCATAGCGTGTTCTCCTTGTGGGTGCTTGCGCAGTCTCCGTGTCTCTGTGTCTGTGGTTCTCTCTGCTGGTGAGTCAACACAAAGGCACAGAGACACGGAGATCGCAGAAGAAATGCGAGCTTAGTTGCACCAGTCGCCTGACTGCTGCAAACAGCGGAAGTTATTGCCGAGTGCGGGAAAGACAGCCGTGCCGTCGGCACGTTTTACGTCGCGGATGAAAGCATCGGGACGGATGAAACCGTTGCGCGGATCCTCCGGAATCGGACAGATGACCCAACGGAAAACGCCATCGTCAACGGGACGCGTGCGCAGCTCGATGAGACCTTTTGCCGCGAGGTTATCGATCTGCGACGGGCTGGTCAGTATGGCCGTGCCGTCGAGGTCGCGACCGTTCGTGGCCGCGATCGGATCGAGCTCCTTGTGTCCCTCTGCCGTGAAAGCCTTCGGTGTGTAGACCACCCAGACGGCGAGCCACATTCCAAGCGGATCGTTTGAGAAGTAGCCGTCGCGAGTGTCGAAGATGTTGTCCTGTCGTTTGTTTGGCAGGAACGGATCGAGGATCGAGCCGTTAGACGCCTTCGGGAAAATGAAAACACGGAAACGCTCGGCAGTATCGAATGCCGCCTGACCGTGTGCAGTCAGTTGACCGGAAGCGTTGCGTTCGAAGCTCGTCGAATTGAGCACGCCGAAGATGTTGGCGTAGGTCAAACCACTCGAACCGGTGGTGCCGGGAGTTGTTTCGATCGTGCGGACGTTCCTGCGGTTCGGGTCGGTATTGGTGTTGTCGATGACGAAATCGCCAGTGCGGGAAGCAGTGCCAACCCGCAAGACGATGTTTTCGGGCACGATGCCATGGGCGCGATACGCGGCGTCGCTGAAGTCAAAAGGCGACGTGCCAGGACTGTCGCCGCCACTCGCGGAAACGTTCGAGTTGAGACTTAGTCCAGCAAGCGCTGTGAACGCCAGTGCGAAGATAGCGAGCCAGACTCTACAATTTGAGGTACTCATGTTGGTTCTCATGATCGATGGTTCTCCTTGATGCTTGTCTTTTCTCAATGCGAGGAGCTGTGAGGGCCATCATGCAGGAGAAAGCGCTGCGGGAATGTCAGCGAGGCGACACGACTGTCACCCCGCTGACACAAGTGCGAAAAAAGTCTGGACGCCGACTGTGAGTATCAGACCGGCGTAGGTCTGAAGTTCCTTCAAACACTTGACACGCACCCAGCCACGCCCGAGCTCGATAATGCCGAGACGCTCGAGATCGTTGAGCACCGTGGTGGTGGTCTGGCGCGCCGCTCCGATCAGGCTGGCGACATCGTGGTGCGTAAGCGGAACAAGATAGTCGCCGGCTGAGGTTTCTACTTCCGAGGCGCTGGTTGAAAGTTCGTGCAGCAACTCGCAGACTCGAGCCGAAACAGCCTTCGACGTGATGTCGGAAAGCTTCTGCTCCATTCGTCGCCGCCGGCCGCCGACGAGTCGGATGTAACTAAGTGCAAGCTTGGGCTGAGCTGCGAGCAGACGCGTAAAATCGAGCTTGGGAATGACCCACATGAGCATTTCATCGAGCGCCTGGGCCATGTTGCTCCGTGGTGATTCATCCACGAGCGCAAACTCACCGAAGATTTCGCCCGGCTGGATGATATCGATGGCGATCTCCTTGCCCGACTCCGACAACACTGAGAGTTTCACTCTCCCATGCCTCAGGATGTAGACGAAATCAGCGCGATCGCCCGGCATGTAGATGAACTCACCGCGTGCTTTCCGCAAGCTGCGCGCGTACGTTGCGATCCGGCTCATCTCTTCGGCGCATAGACCGGAGAAGATTTGCACGCGCTCGTTATCGCGAGGAGTTCCGAACGATGTCGCGACAGAGGATGCGGCGACTGTCATAGATTTCAACTCCTAACGGGAGGTGAGTTTTAGACCACTGGGCACTGGAGCATTTCTAACAGATTCACATTTTCGACTTTAAGCTGTTCAGGTGCTGGCAAGTGATTGACGCGCATCAACTCTTCAACGGCCGCCATTTCACGATCGCGATTCATGCCTGCGACCGCCAGCACACGATTATCTTTTACATAGAAGGCGAGGAAGTCGTGGGCGGCGACGTCGCCGCGAAAAACGATCTCATCCCACGAAGACGCTCTGCCGACGTAAAGCAATCCCACGTTAAACTGCTGCGTCCAAAAGAACGGGACGCCCGCAAACGGCACGTCCCGACCGAGCATGTTTCGCGCCGCGGTGCGTCCTTGCTGCAACGCCGTGCGCCAGTGCTCGATGCGCACGCGCTCGCCTGTCCGCTGATCGACGAAGCTGGCGATATCGCCCGCGGCATAGATTCCCTCAGTCACGCGCAGCCGTGAATCGACCACGACGCCTCCGTCCTGGTCCAGCTCAACACCGTCAAGAAAGTGCGTGACTGGCCGCACGCCGACGCCGACCACAACCATGTCCGTTTCGATGCGCTCGCCACTGTCAAGCACGACGGCTTCAATGTTGTGGCTGCCCTCGAAGTGATAGACGATGGAGCCGAGTTTGAAGCGCACGCCGTGGCTCTCGTGCAGACGGCGGAATAGCGCACCAACCTCCACGCCAAGCGTGGCCGCGAAAGGCTCCTGCGACGGCGCAACCACGGTAACTTCAAGACCCCGCTCGCGGAGGCTGTAAGCCGCCTCCATCGCAATAAAGCTCGCACCGACTATGACGGCACGTCGGGAGTGTGTGGCTGTCTCGATGATTGAATCTGCATCCGCAAAACTGCGCAGCACGCACACATTCTTCAGCTCTGATCCGGGAATGTTGAGATGCACGGGCGCGCCACCCGTGGCGACGAGTAGCGCATCGTAATCCATCGTCTCGCCACCGTCGAAAGTTATCGTCTTCCCGCGTGCGTCAACGCGTGTGACCTCTCGGTTGCGAATGAGATTGATCCTGTGCTCGCTCAAAAACTCGTCGGACCGAAGCGGCATCCACTCTGGTTCGGCGTGACCGTGGAGGTAGTCTTTGCTGAGGTTAGGTCGATCATAAGGCGCACGGTTTTCCCGCGTAATCATTACGATGTCGCCGCGAAAACCTTCTTCGCGCAGCGTCTGCGCCGCCGCATAGCCGGCCGCGCCCGCTCCGAGAATGACAAACTGCCGCGGATCGGCAAGCGCGTCGTGTTGGGCCATCGCGGGCGTCCGGCGATCGTGTGGCGTTTCCGGAACGCTAACCAGAACTCTCTCACCCTCGATGCACACGTCATAGCAGGCAAGTGCATCGAGTGCCGGAGGTTCCTCCAGATCCCCGTTGACCACGTTGAAGACCGCGTGGTGCCAGGGACACATGACCCGCGTGCCGCAAAGGACACCTTCGGCAAGTGGACCACCGTAGTGAGGACACGTCGCGCTAACTGCATGGAAGCGACCACCGATGCGCGCCAACAAGATGCGCGTCTCGCCAACCGAGACTTCTTTCATCTCGCCGTCGTGCAGGTCGGAGGTATTGGCAAGGTGAACTTCTTTAACACTCATTCTGTGTGTCAGGCCACGCTGACGAGATGGCCCATCTTCTCCTTCTTGGTTTTGAGGTAGTCAGCGAAGAGATCGTGCGGCTCGATTTCAAGCCGCACGCGCTCAATAACGTCGAGACCGGCCTGGCGCAGCGCGCGAATCTTTGCCGGGTTGTCGGACATAACGCGCACAGCGCACAGGCCGAGATCGAGCAGGATCTCGGCGCACTGATCGTAGCGCCGCATGTCCGCCTCGAAGCCCAGCCGCTCATTGGCTTCGATAGTGTCGGCACCTTCGTCCTGCAAGGCGTAAGCGCGGATCTTGTTGATGATGCCGATGCCGCGTCCCTCCTGCTGCTGATAGACGATGACGCCGTGCCCCGCCTGCTCGATTAGTTTCAACGCTGCATCAAGTTGCCGGCCACAATCACACTTGATTGACCCGAACACGTCGCCGGTCATGCACTGCGAGTGAATGCGCACCAGACTCGCACGATTCCGGCGCAGTTCACCTTTAACCAGCACCACGAACTCTTCCGTGGCGACGAGCGAGCGGAAGCCGATGATGCGAAACTCACCGGTCTCTGTCGGCAGTCGTGCCTCAGCGACGCGCTCGACCGTTGTCGAAGCGACGCGCTGGATTGAGTTCGCAGCGATGCGCGTCCCTCTTCTGGAGTTGGAATGAATTAACTTGAGCGCCATTTTTGACTTGTGCCTCTTGTGCCTCTTTGTGGCTTACAGCGACTTCAGATACTCAACCAGATCCGCTTTCTGCTGCGCGCTCAAGTTCGTTCCCAGGACAGTGTTGTAATGCTCAACCACGGCCTCGAGCGTCGGGAAACGTCCGTCGTGATAGAAGCCGCCCGTCTGGTGCGTCCAGAGTCCCCTGAGCGGAGCAGTCCGGTAACGTTCGTCGGGCGAGCGCTTCGCCTGGAAATCATCGATGCCGATCTCTGCCGCGGTGTGCATGTTCCATCCCGGCTCGGTGTAGATCGGCGGCACGTGGCAGACGGAACATTTCGCTTGATCCTTGAACACCAGCTCGCCACGTGCTGCCGCCGCGCGGTCGAAACTGTCGGCCGGTGGCGCCGGCGCGGGAATGGCCAGTTGGTAAAACTGAAGCGCGGGAAGTTTCGCGGTAATCAGGTCGGGATTGCTGCGCACATTGCCGAATCCCGCGCGCGCCGCGATTGGAAATTTGGTCGAGTCGTTCAGCCGCGGATCGTAGAAGGTACCCTGTCCGTGCATTTCGAGGTTAGCGACAAATGCATTCCAGTGCGTCACGGAGCCCCAGCCGGTCCACGTGTGAAGGTTCACGCCCGCGAGACCAAAAGCCGGCGGGATGAGCGTCGCGGCTGACTTGCCGTCGGGCCTGAAAGCCTTGCCGTCGAGGAATAACTCCGCGTCAAACTTTCCCGGCCCCCAGCTCTGCAAGACAGTTCGCACTGTCGCCTCGTCCACTCCGAGGAGATCCGCAACGGGCTTGAGGTTCGGACTCAGAGCCGCAATCGCGCCGACGTTGAGATCACGGTTGACCCATCCGTCGAGACGTTTGCCGATGCCGGGCGCGAACGAGTTGTCTACACTCGAGTGACAGAGCGCACAAGTGATGCCGACCGACTGAAGACTGCCATCATCTTTGAAAGTGCCCTTCACACCGACGACTGCATCGAGCTTGAGCAGCGCGAGCGTGGTGGCCGGATCATCAAGATTGACGCGGCCGTGCTTCAACTGCGAGATGAGCGATTCCGGCAGCGCTTCGGAGTCAACCTTCAGCCCGACCGCAAGCGCCGTCTTCGGGCTGACACCTGGTCCAACACCGCCTGATGCCTCCCCGGCCAGCGCGCGATGGAGTTGCAGAGCGTCACTCCAAAAGGCTTCATCGCCAAACGTGTCGAAGCGAAACGTTTGCTTGCCCTCGTCCAGCATTCGCTGCGCATTGGCATCCGTCTGCCGCTCACTCTCAGTGGTGTTTTCCGAGCGGTTGCCATTCTGCGCATTCAAAGCGAGCCAGCTCGCGTTGCTGCGAACGCCCCCGAAGACCACCACTACAGCGACACTCAGCAGCACGAGGGCCGTCTTCGTCAGTCTGCGTTCTTTCGAATTACGTCTCGATTCAGTTGCGTTCATCGTCATGTACCTCCCTTGGCTAACGGTGGTCGTATTCCTGGCTGAGCCGGGCGAGTGCCAGCGCGGCGAGTGAGAGACCAAAATCTCGCAGCGCCACGTCGAAGTAGCCGGGAATCATGAGCAGGTTAGCCACAATCAGAAGCAGCCACGCCGAGACGACGTAAGCGAACAGGCGCGGCTTGAATGCCACTCCGAGTCCGGCCACGATCTCGATCACGCCCACTGCGAGCATCAACTGGTGGCCGTGACCACGCGTCAGGTTGTTGACGACCGGCGGCAGGTACTGGTCCCAGTTCACCAGCAGATGGAAGAATTTATCGAGTCCCGCGACGATCGGCGCGACGGTAAACCCGAGTTTGAGAATTTGATATGCCTGGCGGCTTGGACTCGCCGCACTCGTACTTTCGGTATCGACGGAAGCTAATCCCGCTGAACTACTAAATGCGTGTGCCATGTTCCTCGTTCTCCTGCTTTGAATTACTTGTTACTGCCTGAGATCTATCAAAATACTCCTCTTCCCTAATAAGTCAAGGAATTATTTTGTTTTTTGTGTTTTCTGAGAAAACAGGCTAGAATGAGGCTCGGGAGGTAGTCAGCCGTTGGAGGGGATGAAGCTGGACAGACGCTTTTTTGAAAGCACACGCGGGCAGATCGTCACCATCCTGCGGGGCTCCGCCTGCACGGTCGATGAGCTGGCAGAAAAACTCGACCTTACCGACAACGCCGTCCGCGCGCACCTTTCCACGCTCGAGCGCGACGGATTGGTCCGGCAGAGCGGCCTCCGCCGTGGCCCGCGAAAGCCACACTTCACTTACACATTGACGGCCGAAGCCGACCGGCTGTTTCCGAAGGCCTACGACGATCTACTCAATCAACTCATTGGCGTCCTGAAGAATCGGTTGAACCCTGCGCAGCTTGAAGAAGTGCTCCGCGAAGTTGGCCGCGCGTTTGCGGCTGACGCGCCCGCAGAATCAAACGCCAGTATCGAGAGCCGCGTGCACAGCGCGGTGAAGGTGTTGGCAGCGATTGGTGGCGCCGCCGAGGTGGAGCAACACGACGACAAATTCGTGATTGCCAGTAGCAGTTGTCCCTTGGCTGCCGCTGTATCGGTTCACCCGGAAGTTTGCCGGCTCGCCGAGACTCTCATCGCCGAGATCGTCAAAGCCCCGGTCGAGGAACACTGCGACCGCGAAGGCCGGCCCCGATGTCGATTTGAAATAGACGCCTCCAAAGGTCGGTCAGCGTGACCGGCTGACTTGGTCTTCCCTGCTATTTTCCCCACAACAAGCGCTGGCACACGAGTAGCTAAAGGCCGTAGTGGCGTTCGCCCGCAGCAACTTTGAAAACTCGGCCCAGAAAGTTCCCCCAATGCTTTCGCTTAGCAACCTTTCCATCTCCCGCGTCAGCCGCCTCTTGCGGCTCCTCCCAATCCTCGTGATTCCCGGCCTGCTCGGATTCTGCTTCTTCGCTTCCAATCTGCTTGGCCCAAGTCTGACTCTACTTGTTATCGGTTTATCCGTGGTCCAAATAGTCGCGAGTGCTGTCGTTTTGAAAAACTGGCAAGGCACTGACGAACAACTAACCGGCGTGAAGTTTGAACTCTCAACACTGCAAAGCATCGTCGACGTTTCGCGCGACGCGATCATCGGCGTCACGCCCGAAGGCGTCATCATGAGCTGGAACCGCGGCGCGCGCGTTATCTACGGCTACACGGCGAAGGAAGCGCTCGGCTCGCCGGTCTCAATGCTGTTTGATCACCGGCGCGGCCAGGAAGCCACGCTGCTGTTCGGAAAGGTCGCGAGCGGCGAAAACGTTACGCAACATGAACTGGTCCACCTGAAAAAGGGTCGCACCCCAATCGACGTCTCTCTCACCATCTGCCCCATTCTCGACGGAAAGACAATCACCGGCGCGTCAGTCGTGGCGCGCGACATCACCGAACGCAAGCGAGCCGCGGGCTCGTTGGCCCAACAATCTGCCGCGATGAAAGCCTCGATGGACGGCATGGCGATCATCGATCACTGCGGCGTCTGCACTTATCTGAACGACGCTTACGCGAAGATCTTCGGCTACGCAAATCCGGAACGTTTGATTGGCGCCAGTTGGGAGATGTTCTTCTTCAGCGACGAACTGGCGCGCCTCAAAGAACAGATCATGCCGGCCGTCTGGCGCGACGGATCGTGGCGCGGCGAAGCCCTCGGTCTGAAAGTCAACGGCGGCACGTTGCCGCTGGAGATCTCGATTTCAAGTGTCGACGGCGGCGGCCTGGTGCAGGTCGTGCGCGACATCACCGAACGTAAAAAACTCGAAGAGACACTTCGCAACAGTTCGCTCAAGGACGACCTGACCGGACTCTTCAATCGTCGCGGCTTGCTTAAACAAGCAGCGCCCTATTTCGACTTCGCGCGCCGCCAAAAAGAAAAACTGTTGTTGCTCTTTATCGACCTCGACGGCATGAAGAAGATCAACGACGAGTTTGGCCACAACGAAGGCGACAACGCGCTGATTCAAACGGCCGCGATTCTCAATCGCAGTTTCCGCAGCTCCGACATCATCGCGCGCCTCGGTGGCGACGAGTTTACCGTGCTCGTCACCGATCTGAACGCCAACAAGGAAGACGCGATCACGCGCCTGAATGAAAGTCTGAAAGCTTACAACGCCTCCGAAACGCGCGGTCATAAACTCGCTTTCAGTATCGGCGTCGCGACCCTCGAACCCGAACGTATGACGTGCTTCGAAGAACTGCTCGAGCAGGCCGACCAGGCAATGTACCAACAAAAACGAATGAAGCGGCGCCGCGCGGACGAGCGAAGCCAGAACAAGCAATTCGGCCTCGAACAAGCGCCCGATACGAATTCACCATTCGCCGCGAACTCGATTCCGTTCGCACTCTCGACCGGACCGCAAAACACCGGTCGAAGCCAGGGCACCTTCGACAACGCCGCGATCGGCATGGCCGTCGTTTCACTCGACGGCAGTTGGCTCCAGGTGAATGAAGCGCTTTGCAAATTGCTCGGTTATTCCGAACAGGAACTGCGCGCCACGAGTTTCCAGCGTCTCACGCACAACGACGATCTGCGCGAGGTGCGGTCGTACATTCAACGCGTCATTGAGGGTTATATTCAGAGTCACGAACAGGAAAAACGCTACATCCACGAACAGGGACACACCGTCTGGGTGCAGTGGCACGTGTCTCTGCTGAAGGAGTCGGAAAGTGGAACGAAGCGTTTGTTCTTCCAGGTTCAGGACATCACCGACCGCAAGCGTGCCGAAGAGAAACTGACGCAGGACACCTTGACTGGACTGCCGAATCGCGCGCGGTTCTACGATCTGTTGAAGTTGCGCGTCGCTCGCAAATCGGGAAACAAGGAAGCGAAGTGCGCCGTGCTCATGCTCGATGTCGATCGGTTCAAGCTGGTCAACGACAGTCTTGGCAGCACCAGCGCGGACCAGTTGCTGATTCAGATCGCGCAGCGTGTGAAGACCTGCCTGCGCCAGAACGACGTGCTGGCGCGCGCCGGCGGCGATGAGTTTGCGGTGCTGCTCGATGACGTGTCAGGTGAAGAAGAAGCGTCGTCAGTGGCGACGCGCATTCAGCAGGCGCTGGCAATCTCGTTCAATCTGCTGGGGCAGGAGGTCTACACCACGATGAGTATCGGCATCGCGCTCAGTTCGCAACACGCTGACGACGTTTCCGACATGCTGCGCAACGCGGAGACCGCGATGCACCGCGCGAAGGCAAGCGGCAAGGCGCGGTATGAAGTGTTTGGCCACGACATGCATGGCGAGTTGACGAGCCGTCTGAAGATGGAAACTGATCTGCGCCGTGCCTGTGAAAGAGACGAACTCTTCGTTGATTATCAACCGATCGTGTCGCTGCAAAAGCGAACGCTGATCGGCTTCGAAGCGCTCGTGCGCTGGCGACATCCGGAGTTTGGTCTGGTACCGCCGAAGGAATTCATTCCGGTCGCGGAAGAGACTGGTCTGATTCTGTCGATTGGTCAAAGTGTGCTGCGATCCGCGTGTCGTCAGGCGCGCGAATGGCAGGAGACGTATCCGTCGCAACCGCCGTTGTTTGTCAGCGTCAACCTGTCTGTCAAACAGTTCAATGAACCCGGCCTGGTTGAGAACATCGCGCAATTGCTCGAAGAGTCGCAGCTCCCGCCTCGTTGTCTGAAACTCGAAATCACGGAATCAGTTTTCAGCGATAACATCGAGGCTGCGGTCAAACTGTTAACGCAACTGCGAAATCTCGGCGTTCAGTTGAGCATCGACGACTTCGGCACCGGCTATTCGAGCCTGAGTTACCTGCAACGCTTCCCCATCGACACGCTGAAGATCGATCGTTCGTTTGTGACCCAAATGATGGAGAACGAGGAGAACCTCGCAATTGTGCGAACGATCGTCGCGTTGGCCCAGAACCTCGGCATGGACGTAGTCGCGGAAGGGGTTGAGACTGAAGATCAGTTGCAGTTGTTGCGGAAACTGGAATGCGAGAACGGACAGGGCTTCCTGTTCTCAACGCCGCTCGGCGCGCGACAGCTTGATCAATTCATAGCCGACTGCACCCTGGACAGCTCCCGCGATATGGCCCTCGTCGCTTAAAAGCCATCTACTTTGTAGAGATCGCGGCCGGCGTCTTTCACGACAAGCGTGTCGGGTTGTGGAGTCATTGCATCGAGATCGAGCGTGCGGTAATCGAGGTAGCCGAGATTCACCCGCTTGCAAGTCTCTTCATCAATACCAGTAGCCATCGTGATCCGGTAACGAGGAACGATTCTTCCCAGCTCGTCCATTCGACCGGCATACGCCACATGCGCCAGATGCGCAGCGATGCAGAGGTTCTCGCGCAACTCCTGCGAAGCGCCCAACATGTCGCGCACACTCTCAAGCGGCGCATAGCCATACTTTTCGATCAGAGCGCCGTGTGTTTCTGAAAGTTTCGTCAGGTGCGGCGCGTAGATGATCAGTTCGCCACCATCTTCGACGATCGCGCCTAGCTTGTAACTCGCCTTTCCGCCCACCCACATCTCGTCGTAGTGCGGATCCAGCAACGCCACGACTGTTTTGTACTTCCGGCCGGTATAGCGAATGTGAACGCGCCGGCTGACTTCAGCCGCACGACGAAACGCCTCGCAAATCTCACCGGCGAACAAAGCGTAGGTGATCAGCTCTCCATTCGCGTTACGTGACACCACTGAGTTGATCGAAATCACGCGCGCAGCAATTAAATCCGCGGCCGCTTCAATGAGCTTGCGAGTCGGCGTCTCGACTTCGCCGATGATATTTTCAATTCCGGCCAACGCACCGAGCCAGTGGGTCATGTGCGTTAGCTCCGGCCCGGCAACACCCGGAAAGAAATACTTGGCGCCACCAGCGAAGCCAGCGACTTCATGGGGCACCGTTGCGCCAAACACCAGCACTGTGTCGTAAACACCAGGCGCGAGTAATTTGTTGACGCTCACGGGAACCGGTTGTTCGATCAGCCCACGGGTCAGCTCTCTGACTGTCGCTGCGCTCAACTCTCCAAGCACGATCAATTCTTCCGGTTCATCCCAGCGATGGTCGAAGAGTCGGCCCGAGAAATCTGCGGCACCGATCTTGGAAAGCTTTTGCCCTTCCGACATCGCCGGATGAGTGCCTTGCGCAACGAGCAGATCGAAGGAGGCAACACCGCGGCGAGCGAGAAAGTCGGCCGCCACGGGAAAAAGAAAATCTGTATTGTCGTCACGAGTTTTGTCAGGAATGATGGCGAGGACGCGTTCGCCGGGCTGGATGACCTCCAGCGCCTCGTGAACTATGCCGGTGAGAAGGGACAGGTTGAGGCCATCAGTCGAGCTCTCACCTACCACGCTCAATGTAAGTAAGTCTGACACAGCTAAAACCGATCAAAGCGAAACTGTCTGCTCAGCCCAAAACTGAAACTCTCGATGCTTGTGCTGCTCCGCTTTGGCTTCGACGCCGCCGGCCACCCGACAAATCTCTGCAAATACCCGTTGGCCCACCTCGTCGATTGTTTCGGTTCCATCGATGACGCCGCCGGCGGAGAGATCGATATCGTTGCGCATTCGTTCGAAGATTGGCGTGTTTGAAGCAAGCTTGATCACAGGCGCGATCGCGTTGCCGATGGTCGTGCCGCGACCAGTGGTGAAGACCACCACGGTCGCTCCCGCTGCTACGAGTCCGGGTGTCGACTCCTGATCGTAACCTGGGCCTTGCATCAGATTCAGTCCGCGATTCTTCACGCTCTCGGCGTATTCCAGCACGCCTTCGACGCGCGTCGTGCCGGCTTTCGCGACCGCACCCAGCGACTTGATCGTGATGTTCAGCAAACCGCCGGTGATGTTTCCGGGACTCGGATTGTTATTAAGGACCGCGCCAAACTTCGATGCGTACTCCTTATACCAATCGACCAGGCGGTAAACAGCGCGTCCCGTGTCAACATCCTTGGCGCGCGTCGCCAGCAAATGTTCGGCGCCACAAAACTCCGGCACTTCAGTGATGAGCACCGTGCCGCCTGACTGGACCAGCAGGTCCGCCGCGCGACCGAGCGACGGATTTGCCGAAATGCCCGAGAAACCATCAGAGCCGCCACACTTCACGCCCAGCACCAATTCACTCACAGAACATTCTTCACGCTCGATCTGATTCACCTCAGGAAGCATTCGTTCCACTTCCTGCAAACCTTTTTGTATCGCCGCCTGCGTGCCGCCGACTTCCTGAATCCCGATTTTGGCGACGGGTTTGTCAAAAGACTTTTCGCGCTTGAGCAGATAGCGTTCGACCTGCGAGAGATTGGTCTTTTCACAACCGAGATCGATCAGGATGACGCCGCCGACGTTTGGATGATCGGCATAGTTTGACAACGTGCGGAGCATCACGTCGATGGTCGAGCCGTCCTGGCAACCGCAGCCTTTGTTGTGCGGGATCGCTACTATGCCGTCGACGTTGGGAAACTTCTCGCGATTGTAGAGAGTGAACTCGGCAATCGTGGAAATCTGTTGCGCCTCGTGACTGGCACACATGCTGGTCGGAACGATCAGCACGAAGTTGCGCGTGCCAACGCGGCCATCGCGGCGTCGATAGCCCATGAACGTAGCGCGTTCTGCTTCGGATAGGTAATTCGGCGGCGGAGTGTGCAAGTCGGCAGGCAGTTCACGAACAATCGGCACTTCGTTCGACATGTTTGCGTGCGTGATCTGTTCGCCGCTGTTTATACCCAGCGAGGTGCCGATTGGCTGGCCAAACTGCAAAACGAATTCGCCTGCGGGAATGTCTCGGGTGGCAAAGCGGTGGCCCGGAGGCACGGCATCGCGAATTTCGATGAACACGGCCGTAGGCAAAACGACTCCGAGACCGTGGACTGTCGCCTTCTTGACGACTGCGACGTTATCGTTTGGATTGACGATGATGGCGTATTCAGAGATTTGAGCGGCGCGTGGCGTTTCGATGCTAGCCATAACCAGGACCTGATGGTTTAATGTGCCCTAATGCCGATAAATGGTCAAACCTTTACGCGTGATTCTCGACAATTTCAAACTACATGATCGCGTCGCGCTGGTTACTGGCGCGTCAACTGGACTGGGTGCTGCGATCGCGATTGCGCTCGCAGAAGCGGGCGCGCGAGTCGTGTGTCACGGCAACTCGCGGTCGCCGGAAACGACCTGCGAGCACATCAACAACGCCGGTGGTGTTGCACACGCGATCAGCGGCGATCTCAGTCGTGTTGAGACACCGAAGCTCCTCGTCGCGCAAACACTGGAGCGGTTCGCCCGGCTCGACATTCTCATCAACAACGCCGGCACCATTCGTCGCGCGCCGGCAGTGGAGTATTCCGAAGACGATTGGGCCACCGTGATCGAAGTAAATCTTTCTAGCGTGTTTCGTCTTTCACAGCTCGCCGGGGCGCACATGATTGAAAGCGGACGCGGCGGCAAGATCGTGAACATCGCTTCGTTGCTATCGTTTCAGGGCGGCATCACGGTGCCGGCGTACGCAGCGTCGAAAGGCGGTGTGGCGCAACTCACGAAGGCGTTGGCGAACGAGTGGGCCAGGCACGGGATCAATGTGAACGCGATCGCGCCGGGATACATGCGCACGACGAACACAGCGGCGCTGCAAGCTGACGAAGTTCGTAACCGCCAGATCCTCGAACGCATTCCCGCCGGCCGTTGGGGCGAACCGGAAGACGTCGCCGGCGCCGCAGTGTTTTTGTCCTCGGCAGCGAGTGATTACGTCAACGGGCACGTGTTAGTCGTCGACGGCGGCTGGCTCGGCCGTTGATGCTCTTTTTGACAGGATTACAGAATTAACAAGAGCTTTGACAGAAACTGAAGGTGACTCTGCAAGTTTTCCTCTAAAGCATCTTGTAAATTTTGTGAATCCTGTCTACTTGAGAAAGTCTTCGCGCAGAGGCGAGAAGATGTCGATCAGCACGACCTCCTCGTCCATCATCGTGGCCCCGTGCCAACAGTGCGACGGGAAATGCAGCACGTCCCCGGCCGACGCGATCTGTTCCTTGCCTTCAATAAAAAACCGCACCCGCCCGCGCTCGACGATCGTCATCTGTTCATGCGGATGATCATGCTCAGGCGTGACGAGAAACGGTTTGAAGCGAAACCGGCAGATCATCATGCGGTTGCCCACAAACATCTGCCGCTCGATGCCGTCAGCCGGCTGCTCCACCGGAATCGTGGACCAGTTCAAATGCTGCGCAACGCCCTGACCGGCGCCGTTTCCATTCGCGTTGTCGTCTGTGGCCGTGCTAGACATTTTCTGGTCCTCTACTTTTTGTCGCTGACCGCCTCGAGACCCGATCCACCTGCCGCATACTCCGGTTGCACATTCACCACGCCATAAAGTCGATCTTCACCTTCGCGAACCGCCGCCATCATCCACAAGAAATTGATCTGCCCGCCGGGCGCGGCAACGTTCGGGTGATAACCTTGCGGCATCAACACGCAATCACCCTCGCGCACTACCTGCACGAGTTCAGGCTTGTTCGGATCGGTGTAGACGAACTGAACGCCAAACGAAGGCGCCGGCATGTCGATGAACAAATAAGCTTCCTCCAGCAGTCTGGAGTGTTCGTGCGGGGGCCACGAGGTCCAGTTGCCGGGAGTCGAAAACGTCACCCCCGCCATGATGCGGCCCGCTTCGACATTCGCGCCGATAAGTACATTCAGATCTCTTTCCGCCGGCGGCTTGCCCGCGATCAAATGCAGCTTCGGGTTCTGCCTGACTTCCTTGTAGGAGACAAACTTCGTTGGATAGCGCTTCTCGACTGGCGCGGAGACTTCAGCGAGATCGCAGCCACCGTCACTGTTGACTTCCACCTTGATCGCCGAGTCGCGCGGAACGTAAACCGCATCGTACTGTTCCAGTTGAAACGACTCGCCGTTGGCGCTGACCTTTGCGTTGCCCTTCAGACAAATCAGACCAGTCTCGTGATCGTTGTTGCTGAACTCTTCCGCCGGATCGCCGGCATTCAGCGTGATGCGGCCGTAGTGCAAATAACGCGCGGCCGTGTCGCCCGGCGCGACCGCGGTGCGGCGTCCGCGACCTTCATGCGTCTTCGGCACGAAACAAGTTTCCGGCGTGATTGGGTTCTGTCGCAATTCCTGCTCCATCAAATCTCTCCCCTTAATTGACTGACAAAGTAATGCTGAACTTCAGCGGCTTTCCGGGATTCACCACTACGTCGCGCGACTCGAATATCAGGTGCAACGGAATCGCTCCGTGCACGCCTCGTCCGAGTGGACTGTCACTGCCGGCGCTAACCGACGTGTTCACCGGAAACGTCGCGCCCGACAGTTTCACTGCCAGCGTTCCCCGCTTTGAACTGAATCGATCCACGCGCACACCGCCCGCGTTTTCCGTCTCAACCTTATCATGCGACGTGGGCACGGCCAGCCACCAGCGGCGAATGTTAACCGGCTGCTTTGAACTCAATGTTTCATCGCGAATGAGCGCGCCCTTTTCGATCCGCCACGTCACTTCGGTCGTGAGACCAACGTCCTCAAGATGTCCCGCCGGCTTGCCAACCACCGCCCATTTGGTCCAACGCACACGCAAACTGTGTCCGTCAGCAGCCGGCTCGATCACGTCGGCGCCATCAGTCGCGACCACAACACGTCCGTCACCAAGTTCGATCTGCGGCGTCATCACCGGATAAATCTGCTCGACCGGCGCGGCGAATCCAGCCAGGCCATACGGCGCCGGCAAATAATCCGAGATGCCCGGCTTTGGACCAGTCGTGATCGGCAACGCAAAACGCAACGCGCCCTCACGCACAACCCAAACACCAGCCGAACGCTCAGGCGTGTGGCGGAAGAATTCAAAACGCGCAACCGGCGGCAACGCCGGCACGACCGGAAAGGCCGTGACGCCTTCTTTCTCCAACGCGTTCATGATCGGCGTGTGCGAATTCGCGAGCTTGCCGAAGAAGCCGGTGGTCTGTTGCCACTCGCGGTCGCGAGAGATGTACGAATAGTTGCCGCGGCCAAAAGCAAAGAGGTTAAGCAGGTGCGTGTCGCTGCGATAGTCGTGCAGCAGATAATTCCACGCCTGGTAATACAACGCGGCGATGTCGGCGAGCGGCGCCGGTCTGAACTCGGCGTGCGTCGCGAGAAAGCCCGCAATCTCGGGCGTGTCGAGATAACTGACCACGCCCTGACTGCGCCCCCAGTTGTAACAGTAACCATCTTCCGAAACCACGTCCCACCACAAACGCATCTGCGCCTTCAACGAAGGCCGCAACTTCTCGAGAATGTCTTTGCGGCCAGATTCTTCCGCCGCTTCCCAAACGTAACGCGCATACTCGTTCGAGTAACGATCGAAACGACCCGTCGGCGGCGCATCGTCAGCGTAGAGATTCCCTTCGAGAAACTGCACCGCCGCGCGATCGATCAACTTGTCGAGAAATTCTCGATCCTTCGAGACGCCGAGTTCATAACCGATGCTCGCAATGCGCGCCGCCACGCCGAGATAATTCTCGGCGAGATTGATTACGCGATTGGTTTTCTGATCGTAGAAACGTTCCGGATTAAGTAACGACAGCCACGCCTTCTGCTCTTCCGGCGACAGGCTTTGCCACAACGCATTCGTCTTCAGATCGCGTCCGAAGTGGCGCAACGCGAGCGCCGCGTAGAGTTGCGAGAAGGCTTTGCTGCCGGCGCGAGACTCAATCAGGCCGATCTGGCCCACCCACTTCGCCAGATCCCTTCCGGCGAGATCATGCTGGCCCGTCGTCTCGGCGTAAGCCGCCAGCGAGCGCATGAACGTGCCCCATGAGTACTCACCCGTTGTCGGCACACCAAGCACGCGATCGGGTGGCGGATCGAGCGACTTGATCGCGCTGAGATGCGCCGCGAGTTCCCTGCTGAGAAAGGTATTCACATCCTCGCGCAGAGTCGCGGTCGAAACAGTGTTGGCCTGCGCCGTCGCCACCAAACTGCACAACAAGCCGACACAAACTGCCCTGATCAGTGTCATCCGTGTAATCTGTGGCCTAAAACGTCAGCTTCAACCCAAACTGAATATTTCGCGGTGGACCAGATGTCGAAATCGTGCCAAACGATGCGTTGCTCAGGTTGTTCTCCAGGTCGCGGAAGTTCGTGCGGTTGAAAGCATTGAAGATGTCCGCCTGGAATTGCAACTTGAACTGCTCTGTCAAAGCAAAGCGGCGACGAATTGAGAAGTCCCACGTCTGCGCGCCGGGGCCCAGCAAAGTGCCCACGCCGCACGTGCCTCTGCGGCCGTCGGGCGCCGCCGCAAACGCCTCGCGTCGCGCCCAATTGTTTGGTCCACGTTCACCGTCCGGGAAGAGCGTATCGCTGCTGACGCAGTCAGCGCGACGATTGCCGAGCGCCGAGTTTCCGGTGGCGGTGACTGTCAAATATGGACCGGATTGCAGGCGCGTGATGCCGCTGATTTCATAGCCGTTCAGCAGCGCGCGCGTGACGCCGTGCGTGTGGTTAAACATGCTCACCGTGTAGGTGTAGGTCAGGGCAAACACGTGACGGCGATCGAACGTTGCTGGACCATAGTTGAATTTCCGGTTGAATGGATCTTCAGGGTTGTCGTTGAAGCCGCTTGCGTCCGTCAGAACCTTGGACCACGTGTAGGAGGTCGTCATCAGCAAGTCGCCTTTGCGCTTCGCCGCGTAGAGCTGCATGCCGTGGTAGTTCGAGGTCGAATCACTCAGGCGCATTCTGATCGCCGTGTAGCCTTTGTACGGCCGCAACGCGTTGACGTTCACGTTTGGACCAGGAGGAACATTGGTCGGCAGATTGTTGCGAATCTGGTCGAACGTCGGCTGGTTGATGTCCGGCTGGCGAATCAGGTGGCGGCCGAGATTACCGACGTAAGCTGCCTCGGCGAAGATGCCGTGCGGCAGTTCCCGTTGCAGACTCAGGCTGTAACTCATCGTATACGGCGTGTCGAGATCCGGATTTACCGCGTTGATTTGCGCGAACGGCGCCGCGGTCGTTGAACCCCCGGTGATGTTCGACAAATTTGCGTTCTGGAATTGCGCGCTCGTGGCGTACGGCGGATTACTCAGTGATGGGAAGATCAAATTGCCTTCGATGCGATCGTAGTACATGCCAAAGCCGCCACGAATCGACGTCTTGTTGTCGTCGAAAGGCGAATAAGCGAAACCGACACGCGGCATGAAGTAGTGATGACCTTCATAGAGGCCGCGCGGCGCGCCGGTCGGAACGGCGAGCACGGTCGCACTGTCACCGCCGGGCACACGCCCCAACTCTTCCGCCGGCACTCCATTTCCCGCTCGCACAAGACCGTTGAACCGATTGCCGCCCTTCGACGGGTCGATGTTTCCGTTAGCGAGAATCGTTACCGCTTGCGCCGGATCGTAACGAGACGGATCGAAGTTCGCGAGGTTGTTGGCCTGCGTGTAGATCGGCAGGCCAAACTGATAACGCATGCCGAGCTCGAGACTCAGTTTCCGATTTACTTTCCAACTGTCAGCGACGAATGCC
>DASXRE010000116.1:0-9861 GCA_036506775.1 Pyrinomonadaceae bacterium
TTCTCTGTGCAACCTCTGTGTCTCTGTGGTGGTTTTCCCCGACAGGTAAAACCACTGAGACCCAGAGACACAGAGGTTGCACAGAGAAAAACCGAATTAGGACTACCAAGCGGCTCAGCGGAACCAACTGATGACCGTGAACCGTTCGCCGCTGGTTACGGGCGCAACTCCGTGCATGGTTTCGGCGGTGAAAGCTACGAGCAGTCCCGTTTCGCCAAGCAGAGGAAAGGCCACTGGACCGCCGGGCGAGGGGTCGTCCTGGTCATAGAAATTCAGAGACCCACCGGAGAAGCAGTTTTCGTCAGGCTGGACCGCGTGATCGTTGAGGAACGCGATGAGCGATATTTTGCGGATTCGCAAATGGTCAAACTCAAGCTGCTCCGTGTTGCCGTCCTGATGACGCACGAAGAAGTCGCCCTTGCCGTACCGCAAAAATTGAGGTCGCTCGCAGTCCCTTAAAGGCTGGCCAAAATGCTCCTCGAGCGCCGATTTTTGTTCGAACAGACGACGATGCAGTACCGAGAAGGTTTCATCGGACGGATGAAGACTCGTGGTCTTGCGAATGTCTTCGTGAACCAGTGTGTCAGAGTTTTCGATGTAGACCGGCGCCTGAGTCGTTGGAGACGAACGCAACTCGTCAATCAGTCGCGCGCATTCTCGAGCATCCAGAAAGTTCGGATGCAAGAAGAGATTGAAATGCGATGCGCTTAACTTAGCCATATTTACTTCCCGATTAACTCACGCAGCTACTTTTTGAAAACAATTCTATCCTCGAAGACGCAACAATCAAGCTCGCTACTGAGCAGACACTCGATCGCGTCCGCAGGAGTTTCCACAATCGGCTGGCCCATGCGATTGAACGACGTGTTGAGCAGCATCGGAACTCCGGTCCGATCGTAAAACTGCTTCACTAACTCGTAAAACCTGCCGTTTGTTTCGCGAGTCAACGTTTGCAGTCGACCCGTGCCATCAACGTGCACGATCGCGGGCACCTGGTCCTTCTTTTCCGGTTTCACTTCGCAAACGCGAAGCATAAACGGGCTCTCCGGCGTCGACCCGCCAAACTCGAACCACTGCGGAGCTTCCTCAAGCAAAGCCGCCGGCGCAAACGGACGAAAAGCTTCACGCATCTTCACACGCCGGTTAAGCGTCGCTTTCGCATCAGGACTGCGGGGATCGCAGAGAATACTCCGCTGGCCCAGCGCTCTCGGGCCAAGTTCCGAGCCGCCATCAAACCACCCGATGATTTTCCCGTCGCATAACAACTCAACTGAATCGGAAACCACGTTCGTCGACCTGACAACTTCCAGATTCGAGAAGGTGGAAAGAGCGCTCGAGATCTCTGTCGAACAATACGTGCGGCCCAGCGCATCGTGCGGCAGCCGCCACCGCGAATTGTGTCCGGTCAGTTGCCATAGTCCGTAATAAGCCGCACCGACCGCGGCGCCGCTGTCTTCCGCTGCCGGCATGATGTAGACATTTTCGTAACCCGACTCACGAATCAGCCTCTCATTCGCAACGCTGTTCAGCGCCACCCCGCCGGCGTAACAAAGATTTCTACTGCGACACAGTTCACGAAGATGCTGGACCAGGTACAGCAGCGCAGTTTCCAGCGCCGCTTGCACCGACGCGGCCAATGCTTCGTACTCCGGCGCCGCGTGGGGCCAACGCTGGTCATGCCGAAACTGAAGCGGCACCGTGTCTTTGAACTTAAAACTGCCGTGTTCGATCTCGAAGAAATCGCTGCTCGCAAACTCGGGTTTGCCGTAGCCCGCAAGTCCCATCACCTTTCCGGCTTCGCTTGCCTCACCGAAGATCTGTTGGGCCGCCGCGGAAAACATTCCTCCTAGACTGCCAAATGACGGCATCTCGCCGTCGTACATCATCAGCCACGCGCCGCGATCAACCACGTGCTTCTCCAGTGGCGTAACGCTCGTGCCGGCGCCGTAATAAAGCGAGATCGTTTCCCAACCATCATCCGAATGGCCGTTGAGAATCTTCTGCTCTTCCACCGTGAAGTCAGTGACCGGCGAGCCGGCGCCGTCAACGATGAGAATTGCCGACTCGTCGAAGCCGGAAGTAGCGAAAGCACTCAGCGCATGTCCGTAGTGATGAGGAATGGCTAGCGTGGGAACGCCGTGCGATCTGATGTTTAAGAACGGGTCCAGCGCGATGTCATGCACTTCATCACTCAGTCGCCCTTGCACACACAACACGACAAGGTCGAGTTCCGAGGGTTCTATTCCCGCGTAATTCAGACAATAGCCGGTGGCGAGCGATGGTCCTTTTCCGTAGGTGCGATGTCGTTTGAAACGGGAAAGGCGTTCCTCCTGGATCGCAACGACGATTTGATCGCCATGCAACAGGCACACCGAACCGTTATGCGAGGCGCTTATGCCAAGAACCCACCGTTGTTTGTCCGTTGAGGACACCGAAGCCTTAATGGATTAGGCCGAGACGACTTCGTTTAGTACTGCTTTTTCAGGCTGCGGAATGAGAGCAGCTATCTCTTCGACGATCTGGCGCGTTGCGTTTGGAAGGGCTAATGCGGCGGTAGCGGCGCGCATACGCGAGTAATGAACCTCGTCTTCCATCATTCGCCGCACGATTGCCACCACGTCACTCGAACGCTTCAACATCACGCCGGCGCCGCGTTGCGCTATCAACTTCGCAGTGCCGGCTTCTTGCGGCATCGGATCGGTAATCACGTCCGCAATGATCGGCACACGACAAGCGAGCGCTTCGAACGTCGTGAGGCCGCCGAGCTTCGAAATCATGACGTTGGCGGCACTCATCAACTGCTCGATCTCGTCTGAATAACCAATCACCTTGATCGGGAAAGGCGCTTCCTGGGCAATCGATTCAGCGACAGCGCGCAGGTCTTCGTTCTTGCCCGCGAGGAAGATCGCCTGCACGTCGAGTTCGCCCCGAACTAGTTCGCGAAAGATCTGTGGAATGTTGCCGCCGCCGATCCAGCCTGCGTTTACGAAAACCGTAAACTTTTCAGGATCGAGTCCGAGGGCCCGCCGCGCGGCCTGCGCCGCTTCTTCACCGGGATAAGCAAACTTCGGATGAACCGGCATGCCCGAGATCTTGATGCGCTCAGGCGCCACACCGTAATCGATCAACTGGCGCCGCGCATCCTCGCTCGCGACCAGGTAAAGCGTAACCGCGTCGCAGGCCCAACCCCGCCAGAATCCGTAACAAGGATCGGTCACCACCGAAACCAGCGGAACACGATCCGCCAGGTTCAAGTCCCTCAGCACGCGGCCGAAGATGTGCTGCGTCAACGGGTGCACACTGACGACGATGTGCGGACACCAGCGTTCAAACAGTCCTTTGACGTAACCGACACAGCGCCTGTGAAAGAACTCGCGTGTATCCGGCCGGATGTGGTTGATGCACCAGTAAAAGTATTTCATCCAGTGCTGGCGGTTGCGCAGAATCCAGTTGTACAGACGAACCAGCTTCGCGCTGAGGTGATGCGACTCCTCAACCGCGCGCACCACGCGAATCGCATACGACTCGCTATCGAGAAACTTCTGCACACCAGCGACAATCGCAGCCGCAGCAGAGCGATGTCCGCCGCCGGTGTCGGAGGAAATGATAAGTATCTTCGGTATGCGAGGCTGAGCTGACATTTCAGTCGGCAATCGGCAATTGACAATCGGCAATCCCCAGGCCGGCATCGATTTCTCGCCGCGCCTTCTTCATCTCGCGCTCGAGTTTCTTGATCTGAATCAAGTGACCGGGATTGAACGGCAGCGACGGATAGTAACTATTCGATTCGTGCGTGCAGAAACAGCCATTCGCCGCGTGCTTGCGGCGCTCTTTCATTGCCGGCGACAGCCAGAGCTTTTGAAAGTTCCAGTCGAAGTCGCGCAGGTTACCGATCGGCGCCAGGTTTTCGCACGACGAAACGGTTCCTTCGTCGTAAATGACTCCCCCGGCCGTACCGGCGTAACACTTCATCTGCGCCGTCTGAGTTTCCTGCGTCTTCGCGATCAGGCCGTGCATGTAGATGTCGATTGCAGCTTTGAAGAAACCGGCTTTGCCGGTGTAGTTGTTCTTGATGGCGGCGTGACGCGAGTCGTCATCGATCATTCGTGCGAGCTGCGCATAACGAGAATGATCGATCTCCAACTCTTTCGGATCGGCTGAAGGCGGACGAATGTAGTTGAAGTTTACTTTGTCAGGCTTCAGGTTGTACTTGAGAAAATCGTACCACTCGAAGATGGTGTCCTGATTCGAATTCATGAAGCAGGTACACGTTTGCACGTCGAGCCGCGGATACTCTTTTTTGATCGCCTGGAGTTGTCGCGCGGTGTCGATCGCGATGTCCCAGGAGCCGGGCTTCTGGCGGATCTTTTCGTGCTCTGTTTTTGGACCGTCGATACCGAGGGCCACAGTGACGTTCAGATTCGGACATTCTTCGAGGACCCGCGTCACATCCGGAAAGATCCTTTTCTGGATCTGGCCGTTGGACATGATGTAGATCGATTCGAGTTTGTTGTTGGTGTAGAACGCGCGCGCGATTTCCGGCAAATCCTTACGTGTGAACGGCTCGCCACCGGCCAGAATCAAAACACCAAGATTGCCGCCGAGAGTCTCCGAGATACGCTCGATCTCGTGCGTTTTCATCTGGAGTTTTTTGCGTGGGCGATCGTCCAGTTCGTCGGTAAAGAAGCAGTGCGTGCAACGCATGTCGCAGACAGACGTCACCAGAATGTTCAGCAAGACCGGCGAAAACGGCTGGCCGACCGCGAGTTTGGCGTACCGTTTCAACAGTTCTTTCGTCGTAAAATCCATTTAACCTCAACCTCTTTCTCGCACAATGCGCACGAGAACTTTAACTGATAAGCCATTTGAAGCGGCATTGTCAACGAACTTCTCTGTGCCTCTGTGTCTCTGTGGTTTTCTGCGTTTTTGCGTCGAGCAATTAGCAACCACAGAGACACAGAGGCACAGAGAGCTAGTTTGTGGGAACAAAACGCGGCGCTTCGGTGACTATGACATCGAGCACGCGAAAAGCACCACCGGAAGGAACGTCAAAGCCAACGTCGAGATAGCCACTGCGGCTCTCGACAATATCCGAAACCACTTCACTGATCCGTTCGGGCTCGATCGTGCCCACCGATTTTGGACCACGCTCCGGATCCGCTATCGACCAGTTCACGAAACCGCGCATCACGCTCACGCGCGCGTAAAAAAGATAGCGGCCATGACGGCGGACCGGAATCCGTTGCCAAAGTTTACCGCCCGGCAACGCGGCCATCGCTTGTCCACCGGAAACCGTCATCGCCTGAACCGGACCATCGACGGACCATTCATCAGCGAGTTGATTGGAGCGTGTCGTGAGGCGAAACGCCGGGTTACGTGCGAGATTCGTTCCACTAAACAGGCCAAGGTCCTGGGCGCGCTGATGTTGATAGGCGCAGCCTTCAACCGTTCCGCTGGATGAACGCACTCTGATACCCGGACTCTGCTCTCTTCGATCGCGAACAAACAGATCGTTGCCGATCAACTGCACAAAAACGCCGGGCGTGATCTCTGAACGTCTTTCGATGACCATATTCCCGCCAGTATCGAGACGTTGAATGTCGAGACGCTTGTCAGTGTGGATCCAGTTCTTGTCACGCAGATTGAGTGGTTCGAGACGCTTGTCGGCGAAGTAGAGCACGGTGCCGCCAGGTTTGTATTCGTAAGAGATCTGCCGAAAGTACAAACGCGGATCAAGATAGTAGTCTTGCAGTCGTTGCTCGGTTGACCGATCGCGTGGCGCAAACTCGATGGGCTTCTGCTCCATCACCGCGTCGTGAAGGACCATCGCGCTCGCGGGTTTGTCATCGACTTGCCAGTAGCAGTTGAAGGTCGGGTCCTGATAGATCCACCCGCCCATTTCCGGAATCCAGACTTCCGCACCCGCATGCGTGTCAACGCCGAACAATCCGTTTTGGACCGCAACACTCAGGCCCACGGGGCGGGCTGTCAGTCCCGCGGCCTCACAAAGAGCAACGTAGATCTGGGCCAGATTGCCGCATAAGACGGGCTCTCCGGCTTTCATCTTTTCATAAGCTTCGCGGGGATTTCGGGTGCTGAGTCCCGGAAAACCCAAACGATAACGACGCCCTAACCAGGAGCGCAGCTTGTTCGCGCGTTGCCACGGCGAGTCAGTGGTAAGAATGTCGACGCCCAGTTCGCGGCGAAGAAACTCGACATCATCGGCGCTGAGGCGTTCGCGCGGCTCGATTTTTTTCTCGACCCGAGGCACGCCGACGATCGTGTCGCCGCGCCGGTAGATCGCGAGCCGGCCTAGTTCTTCGCCATCCGCATCACGGCTCGTGATGGTGACTGTCGTTTCGCCTTCGGGGATCTCGACGCGGAAGTCGGCGACTGAAATTCTGGCTTCTGCGGGCGGAGTTGCGTCGCGAGACAAGAACGAGAGTCCAAAGCCTGCGACAAACGCGACGAGGATGCATAGGCCTATGGCCCATCGCGACTTGAGCTTCTCTTGTAGATGGCCCATCGTGAGTGAAAAACTGTTTGGACTGTACTGAAAACTCGAACTTAAACTGGAATGGGCCGGGATAGATTAGCACGCCGGTTGTAGCGAGTTGGTTGAGGTTGTGTAAAGTTTTGTAAACGCCGAAAATCCGTCTAACGTGGACTTTTCTCTGTGCACCTCCGTGCCCTCTGTGTCTCCGTGGTTTCGAGTGCGTCGCAATCAAGTACCACAGAGACACAGAGGGCACAGAGGGGCACAGAGAAAACAATTGGCTGAGTTTAGAAAGGGACGATGCGTTCACCCGCGGTTCTGAATGCCGAGCGCGCGCATACGACGATACAAATGACTGCGATCGACACCCATCAACTCCGCCGCACGCGAAACGTTCCCTTCCGCCTCTTCCAGCTTTCGCTGAATAAACTCACGATGATAAGCCTCGGTCGCTTCTTTAAAGGACGGAAACCTGAACGACGCCGCGGGCGGCTCTTCTTTTCCATGCGGGGGCAGATCCGTAGCTGACACCTTCGTTCCGGGATGCATGATCACGACGCGCTCGATGGTGTTTCGTAACTCACGCACATTTCCCGGCCACGAATAAGACTGCAACTCCTCCAGCGACTCAGGCAGAAACTGCTTCGCTTTCTTCCCATACGACCGCGAGAAGTGTTGATTGAAGTAATCAACCAGCAGCGGCACGTCTTCAAGACGTTCACGCAACGGCGGCAGTTCAAACGGAATCACGTTCAAACGATAGAACAGGTCGGCGCGGAAATTACCATTGTCGATCTCGACATCGAGACGTTTGTTTGTCGCCGCTATCAATCGCACATCCACAGTGATCGACGTGCCACTACCCACCGGCTCAAACCGTTGCTCTTCCAGCACGCGCAGAACCTTCGCCTGCACTTTCGGACTCATATCCCCAACTTCATCGAGAAAGATCGTGGCCCCATCCGCCAACTCAAACTTTCCCTTCTTCGCGGCGGTCGCGCCGGTGAATGCGCCTTTGACATGCCCGAACAGTTCACTTTCGATCAACTCTTCCGGAATTGCCGCGGAGTTCACTTCAACAAAGGGCGCCGCCGCTCGACGCGATTCCGCATGAATCGCACGCGCCACCAACTCCTTGCCTGTGCCTGATTCGCCGTAAATCAAAACACGCCCGTCAGTCGGCGCAACGACTAAAATCTGCTTTCGCAACGCACGCATCGCCACCGACTCGCCCACCATCGTGTACTCACGCGCGAGTGCGGCGGCCATGTTCGCGTTCATCAACTCGAGCTGTTGCTGGCGCAGCGCGTTCCGCACCGTCAACACCGTCTTCTCAATCGAGAGCGGTTTTTCGATGAAGTCAAACGCGCCGAGCTTCGTCGCCCGCACGGCAGTCTCGATGTTGCCGTGACCCGAGATGATGACGACCGCCGCTTCCGAACCGGCCGCACGCAACTGTTTCAACGTTTCAAGTCCATCGATTCCGGGCAACCACACGTCGAGCAGAATGCAGCCGTACGCACGTTTGCCGAGCGCTTTGAGACAGTCCTCACCGCTGGCGACGGCGTCGGCCACGAAGCCTTCGTCTTCCATCACCGCACGCAGCGTGTCGCGAATGCCGCGCTCGTCATCAACGATGAGAATTGAATCCATGTGGTTATTTGCGATTGGCGATTGCTGTTATTTGCGATTGCCAATTGCCGATTGTCGATTTACCGAAAACCGGCGGTGTTCATTTCCCTGGCGCCGTCGAGACCGTGCTGAAAAATTGCCAATCGGCAATTGGCAATGGGCAATCCCCTACGTCGGAATCTCGATCAAAAACCTCGCTCCGCGCGGATGATTCTTTTCGGCGCGGATGCGGCCGCCGTGTTCGAGAATGATCTGCTGCACGATCGCCAGCCCCAAACCCGTGCCACTATCACGCCGCGAAAAGTATGGCTGGAACAGCCGTCGAAAATCTCCCCACTCGATTCCCTGCCCCGTATCTGCAATCTCCGCGCACACCAGACTACGGTCCGCATCATGACTGGTCGTGATCGTAATTCGCTTCTCTTCCGAGTTGAAGAGCGCTTCGATTGCGTTGTCGATCAGGTTTACGAACACGCGTTTGACCTGTTCCACGTCGAGCATCACCACCGGAAGATCGGGATTGAGATTCAGTTCGATCGTGACGTGATCGAGCCGTTCCTGATAGAGCCGCACCGCCTGGCTAATCACCTCGTTGAGATTAGCCGCTTCGAGCCGCGTCGCTGGCAAACGCGCGAATCGCGAAAACTCGTCAACCATCGCTTTCAGACCCGCAACCTCGCGACTGATCGTCTCAGTGCATTCGGTAATCACCGCGGCCACACGCTTTTCCTCAACACTGTCGCCATTCGTGCCTTGGCCATTCGCAGCCACGCGCGCGTAGCTCTTCGCGATCCTTTCGGCGGAGAGTTGAATCGGCGTTAACGGATTCTTGATCTCGTGGGCCATGCGCCGCGCAACTTCACTCCACGCTGCCGCACGCTGCGCCGCGAGTAGTTCGGAAAGGTCTTCAATCACCAGCACGACACCGCGGCGTGGACTGACAGAGCCGCGCAACGCCGTGGCGGTCATCGCAACGGGCAACGAGCCACTGCCGTTCGCACCGCCTTCGAGCTGCGTCTGTTCGGTAGCGTGGCCTGTCCGGCGCGCGCGGCGGAGCAATCGATCGACGACGATCCAGTCGTCGCTCCCGATCAGCCCGCTCAGTTTCGGATTGTCTTCGAGCTTGCCGGCAAGTCCGAGCACGCGTGACGCAGCCGCGTTCAACGTCGTGACACAATCGTTCTCGTCCAGTGAAACGACACCAGTGGTTAACGATTGCAGGATGGTTTCGATGTAGTTGCGCCGTTCGTGCAGTGCCAGATTCTTTTCGCGCAACTCCGCGGCGCCCGCTTCGATGTGGCGGCGGTTCTCCTCGAGCTGCGTGGTCATCTGGTTGAACGATTCAGCCAGCAAGGCCAGTTCATCGTCGGCAACCGTCGTAACGCGATGCGAAAGATTACCGCGCGCGATCTCGTTGGAGGCTTCGGCCAGCGCTTTGATCGGCGTGGCAATGCCGCGGGCAAGATAGATGGCGATCCAACTCGAGGCAAACAACAGAATCAGAGTCATCAGTCCGAGTGTGGAAAGGCCGAGCAAACGCACTCGTCGCTGCTTCCGAACCAGATCCTGATAGCCTCTCTCCGAACCTGTAACGACCTCGTTGAGATTTGTCGCGGCCCGTTTTTGCGGCGCGATGACCAGTAGCTCTGACTGACTCAGCGGCACGGCGATCACGTCAAACTCCTTGCCGTCGGCCAAAGTCGAGCCGGTTGGACCACCATACGCACGCGCTT
>DASXRE010000117.1:0-18473 GCA_036506775.1 Pyrinomonadaceae bacterium
CCGATCTGCGCGACGAATCGGATCGCACCGGCATGCGAATCGTCGTGGAACTGAAACGCGACGCTGTGCCTCAAGTCGTGCTAAACAAGCTCTATAAACTCACGCCGATGCAGTCATCTTTCGGCGTCATCAATCTCGCGATCGTTAACGGCCAGCCGCGCGTGCTCAACCTCAGGCAGATGCTCGAGGCGTTCATCGAGTTTAGACGCGAGGTGGTGCGCAAACGAACTGAATACGAACTGCGAAAAGCGAAAGCGCGAGCGCATGTTCTCGAAGGACTCACGAAGGCGATCGACGTGCTCGACTACATCGTTACGCTGATACGCAACTCGCGTTCGGTCGATGAAGCGCGGCAGTGGTTGATGGGCCAACTGAAAACCACGAGTGAAGTGAAGACGTGGAAGGGCGTTCCGTCTGACGTGCAACTGAAGACGTATCTTGCGAAGTTGCAGAAGACGATGGAGAGTCTTGCGTTTTCGGAGATTCAGGCACAGGCGATTCTCGACTTGCAGTTGCGCCGGCTCTCGGCTCTCGAACGGCAAAAGATCATCGACGAGTACGAAGGCATTATCAAGCTCATTGCCGAGCTCGAAGAGATTCTCAGCAATGAACGTTCTCTTCGGCGTGTGATCAGCAAGGAACTCGAAGAGGTCAAGAAAGAGTTTGGTGACGGGCGCCGCACTGAGATCGTTGACGAAGGCGTCGAACTTTCAATCGAAGATCTGATCGCTGACGAGGACGTGGCGATTACCGTCACCAACAGCGGTTACATTAAACGCACGCCGATCACGACCTATCAG
This sequence comes from Pyrinomonadaceae bacterium, assembly GCA_036506775.1. Taxonomy (GTDB): domain Bacteria; phylum Acidobacteriota; class Blastocatellia; order Pyrinomonadales; family Pyrinomonadaceae; genus PSRF01. Next base: position 801 of record DASXRE010000117.1, read on the forward strand.
CGTCAAGGACGCGGTGGCAAAGGACGTTTCGGCGCGGCAGCCAAGAACGGCGACTTCGTCGAACACCTGTTCATCGCTTCAACCCATGCTTACCTGATGATCTTTACCGACGACGGTATGGTCTACAAGATAAAGGTTCACGAAGTGCCGGATGCGGCTGCGTCCGCACGCGGTAAAGCAGTCGTGAATCTCATCAACATTCCATCAGATCGAAAACTCGCGGGCGTCGTTCCGGTGCGGGAGTTTGCCGAAGGACGTTACGTGGTGATGGTCACACGCAAGGGCGTCATCAAGAAGACGTCTCTGGCGGAGTATCAAAACATCCGCAGCAACGGCATCATCGCTATCAACATCGACGAAGGTGACCGGCTACTTGACGTTATTTTGACTGACGGCACCAAGCGCATCTTCATCGCGACTCATAACGGACTCGCGATTCGTTTCGACGAAAAGAATGCGCGACCGATGGGCCGGGCGACGCGTGGCACGCGTGGCATCGAGTTGCGGAAGGACGACTACGTCGTTTCAGTCTGTGCAGTCTCCGCTGAAGACAAGGAGCGCATGTTGTCTGTTTCCGAGCAGGGTTACGGCAAGCAGACGCCAATCACGACCTACCGTTTGCAGGCACGCGGCGGCAAAGGCGTCATCAACATGAAGACGACGGAAAAGACGGGCAAGGTGGTCGCGGTATTTCCGGTTGAAGACGAGGCGGAGATCATGATCATCACGCAACAAGGCAAGCTGATTCGCCTTGAGGCGGCTGACATCCGCAAGACAGGCCGCAGCGCGCAGGGTGTGCGACTGATCAAGACCGACGCTGGCGACAAGGTGACGAGCGCTTCATTGGTCGAAGCTGACGAGGAGACTGAAGAGGCACCCGCAAGCTAATTTGTAGGGGGTGGCACTCTGTCTGTGGCCACCCCGTTTGAGGCGTTAAGAGGGGCAGCCACGGAGTGCTGCCCCTACAAATCTGTGGATGGTTCTTGTACCCAAACCTCGCCGTCTTCGTAGACCTCTTTTTTCCAAATAGGCACGGTGCGTTTGAGTTCTTTGATGGCCCACTCACAGGCCTCAAACGCCGCCCTCCGGTGTGGCGCACTCACCGAGATCACTACACTCGTTTCGCCAATCTCCAATTGCCCGGTGCGGTGCACGATCCCAATGTGCGCGATCGCAAAACGCTGGTGCGCTTCAGCACCAAGGCGTTGCATCTCCGACAGCGCCATGCCCTCGTACGCTTCGTAAACCAGATACTTCGTTTGCCGTCCCGCGGTCCACTCGCGCGCAAATCCATCGAGCGTCACAGTCGCGCCACACTGCGGCAGTACGACGCGGCGCGCAACCTGGCCCACGTCGATCGGATCGGTAGTCAACTCGAAAAAATCGTGACCCTCACGCCCGGCATCATCGGTCACCTCCGCGCCGCCACTAACAGGCGGAAAAATTGCCAGCTCGTCGTTCTCTTTCAACTCGGTCTCCGGCGTCGCATACTCCTGGTTCACAGCAAACAACAACGAACGCCCAAATCGTTCGAGTCCACCAAACTGTTCGACAAGTTGCTGAAAGGCACGCGACACAGTAGCGGGCGCATCCACGAGAAGCGAGAGTGGATTCTCTTTAACTGTATCGCGGGCGGCGCCGAAGAAGAGCACCTGCACCGTAACCTTGGCGTTGTTCATTCGATCTCGATCCTTTTGCCGCTGTGCCCGTTTCCTTTGGCGAGTTCGTGAATGCGTGCGCGTTCCTCGTAACCTTTTACGGCGAGCGACAACATCGAGCGGAGACGTTCCAGGCGTTCAAACGTCGAGCGCAGTTCCAGTAGCTCCTGCTTAACGTCAGCCTCTATCTCCATCGCGGCGGTGACGAGAAACGAAAGACGTTGTGGCTCTGTATTTGAAATGTCGGGCAAGCTTGTGCGTTCGTCGTTGATCGTGCGCACAGCCTGCGCGATCCGCGTGAACGCATCGGCAACTTCCTTCGTCAATCCCGCCAACACAGTTTCGTCTTCTTCGTTGTCCTCGAAGTAGTTGATCTTTGCCACCAGATACGGATCGCCGCGCTCGACGTACGATTCGATACGATACCTGACCACGCCGAGTGTCAGGATGTTGGAACGCCCATCCGGGAATGTTTGCGTCTCGGTAACTTCGGCGACGCAGCCGACGTGACCCGCAGGCGGCACTGCATCCGTCACACCCACCGGATCGAAATAAGCAACCCCGAAAAGATTGTTAGTCACACGAATGTCCTGCATCATCCGGCGGTAACGCGGTTCGAAAATGTGCAGCGGCAACGGCACGCCGGGAAACAGGACCACTGGCAAGGGGAACACCGGCAGCTCGGTGATGCCCCGCACTTTATCCATAGCTTCGCTCATCGGTGCAGCCGATTATGGCAGATCACAGGATTTAAAAAAATAAAACCCCCGCGAGCGTGTGGGAGACGCTGCGGGGGCTTTCGAGCACACCTTCTGATGAAGAGGGGTTTCATCTCCGGTGTTTGACGGGACGTCTGAGTGGGTGACGCCCGAATTTCAAAGAATGTGAGCAAACAACTCCAACCGATGAACCGGTATCAATCTGCAAATGCTTGCGAGCAGGTCTTCAATCTGGAACGGCTTGGCAAAGAACCCGTCCGCGCCGGCGGCCATACAAGCTTCACGTACGTCAGGTGTGCTGTTGGAACTCATGATCAAGACCTTCGAGTGAGTCAAATGGCCTTTGATGAATTCCAGCAGACGCATCCCGCTTGCGGGGGAATCCCGTTCCGGCGGCATCTGCAAATCAAGGATCGAAACGTCGGGTTTGTAAAACGTCGCACGACGAATGGCCGTTTGGAGGTCGTTCGCGGTCACCACATCGTACTCTTCACACAACGTCCAATAGAGTTGCTGAGTGATGACTGAGTCATCATCAACAATCAGTATTCTGGGCTTCATCTCAAAAAAACTTCTCCTGACCTTGTTGGTCATGTGCTGTGCAAAGGCCGTACCGGGAGAGTTTCCAGCAGATTTGGCCACAGATCGATTCCGTGTGTGGACAGGAGTAAACAGACTGAGGCAAAAGGCGTCTACATTAGGTCACACTACTGAGGCGGTTTAACCAGCTTTGGTGGTTTGGGAGGTGCGGCATCCGCAGGGTCGTCATCCTCGCCCACCTCATCAACCACTTTCAACTCGGCGCCAAACTTCTGATAGCTGCGGAAGCGAACGTCGTTGCGGCTCTGAAGCACAAACTTGCCTTGATTGGTCGTCATGAGAATCTCGGAATGCGTGGGCAACAAATACTTTCGCTCATTGATCGTGACCCAGTCGTAGTCGATTGTGCTGCTGGCAGCGGTGATCGGAAAGTCGGGAGGGACCTCAGTGGCGATCTGTTCGACTCGCAGCACGCGATCGAGTTCGCGATCGATCCACAGACGGCCATGCGAGCCGACGACAGCGCGTGCGCCCGTGTCGCCGACGGTCAACGTTAGCTGCGAAAGCTCACGTTTGACGACGTACTCAAAAACCACAGTCTTACGGTTCTGAATCTGATCGGTGTCGACCATTCTGAACTCAGTTTTTGACTCAGGCTTGAACACGTCCGCCAACGCCGAAATGTATTCGACGCCACTCGACGACGCGCCTTTCGGTGCGTATTTGCTGTAATCGGAACCTGCTTGCGCCTCGGCAGGCGCGGGCATGCCGTTAACCGTAAGAAGTTTGTATTCCTCCCCCGCATTCGCGCGATAACCGACCGCGATCGTCAGATTGTCCTGCGGGATCCAGTTCGTGGTCGTGCCATAGGCGACGAACCGTTTGATGATCTGCTTCACGAGAAAGTCGGGCATTGCGTTGGCGGCCGCGAGCGTGACGTTTCGCGTGCGTTCGAGCAAGTCGTTCGCTTCGGCGACGGGCGGCAGCGCGGAGCCCGCGGGATTGACGCGACGACGTTCGGCTTCTTCCAGTGTGCGGCGCAGCAAGGCATCGTTGCCACTCTTCGTGGCCACCAGCGATCGCATACCATCAGTTAACGGAAACCCAATGCCGCGTTTGCGGATCTCTTCGATGACTTCATCGCGCATTTCCGGGTGACGCGGCAGTTGATAAAGGAGGCTGACCACTTCCTGGCTGGAGAGCGGCTTTGTGTCCTGGGCAAAGACGGACAGGCATGAGAACAAAACCACGAATAAAAGCACTGCAAAACGCATTTATGAGAACCTCGTTTGTTGAAGCTTAGCGAAAAGGCTTCACGCGCACAATCGCTCAACGGCGTGCTGCAAAATCTCGGTACACTGCTCCAATTCACGCAGTGGCACAAACTCACCGGTACGGTGCGCTTCACGAATGTCGCCCGGGCCGAGTACGACCGGTTCGCTGCCTAGCGCCTGCATCTGCGCTCCTTCAGTTCCGAACGCGACAGTGCCTGCATCTAGACCCGTCGCCTTTTCCAATAAGCGGATCAAAGGCGAATCGGAAGCAGTTTCAAAACCCGAATCTGCGCGGCTGGCGTCGACCTCGCACGCGAAAGTCGGATCGGCTTGCCGTTCTTTTTCAATTGCTGCATTGAAGAGATGCAAAACGTGTTCTGACGGTTGGGTGGGAATCGGGCGCCATTCGAGGGTAAAGCGGCATTCGCCTGCGAGCACGTTCTTCGCGGTGCCGCCGTGAATCACCCCGACGTTGAGAGTCGTGTAGGGCGGATCGAAAGCGGGGTGTTGCTCGTCTTTCAGTTCTTCAGCGATCTTTTCGAGCTGATTGATGAGCCGCGCCGCGCGAAAGACGGCTGACGCGCCCAAGGCGGGATACGCGCTGTGTGCCTCGCGTCCTTTCACGATCACTTCAGCGAGCGAGTAGCCTTTGCCCGCGCGAATCGGCTGGAGCGAGGTTGGCTCGCCGACGATGCTGTAGCGCGCACGCAGCGGTTTCATCTGGGCCAGGTACTTTGCGCCGCGCAGACCAATCTCTTCGTCAGCGGTGAAGATCAAGGCGAACGGCTTGGTCAATTTGGTCGGATCAAGCAGTTCAACAGCGGAGAGTGCGGCGGCAATGAAGCCTTTCGTGTCGCACGAGCCGCGGCCGTAGAGCCTTCCGTTGCGTTCAGTGAGATTTGTTGCTTCGGACCAGTTTGGATCGTAAGGCACGGTATCGGTGTGACCGACAAGCGCGAGTTCTACCTGGGTGTTTGTTGAGAACTCGGTGTTGGCAAGTGCAATGAGATTGATCTTCTCGACGCCTTGCTCGTCGCGATACGAGTAGCGTTGGGTTTTGAGTTGTAGCGCTGCACAGCGGCGCTCCAGATACTCGACGATCTCAGCGTTCGAACGCGAAGAAACGGAGTCGATCCGGACGAGCTCGGCCAGTGTTTCCTGTGGCGTCATATAGTCTGTATTTGTATTCGTCGAAAAGCGCTTACGATCCCATTCTGCTGCGCGTGACGCCCGTCTGCAACAATCCTTTTTCCACCTACTACCACGTCTTTAATGGCCGTCCTGGAAAGAGAGAAGACGATGTTAGCGAGGAGATTATCTGGTGAAGAACCAGCGATCGACGGATCGTTGAGATCGACGGTGAAGAAATCCGCCGGCGCGCCCGGCTCGAGGTTCCCGCCAGCGAAGCCGATGCTCGTTGCGCCGCTGACAGTCGCACAATCAAACAGCCGTCGCGCGAGCGCAGATTCATTCAGATCATCAACCGGCGCGAGCACGTTTCGCGCGGTGCGCTGTAGGCGCAGGTGATACTCGAGTTCGCGCGCGTCCTCCAGCAGATCGATCTGAATCTGGCTGTCGCTGCCCAATGAGACCGGCACGCCCGCGTTGAAATAAGCATCCACCGGCACCACGCCGTCACCGAGATTGCGCTCAGTCGTTGGACACGCACAAACGTTTGCTTTTCCGCGCGCGAGCGCGCTGACGGCTTTCGGCGTCACGTGAATCGCATGAACCGCAGTAAGCCTTTCACTCAGCAAACCTTCGGTGTCGAGCAAAGCAACGGGCGAGCGGCCATATTCCGCGATGCAAGCTTCGACCTCGGCTGTCTGTTCGGCGACGTGCATGTGGACCACGAGACCGCGCGCCTTGGCAAACTCGACGATGGTTTTCAGATAGTCGAGTGGAACTGCGCGAACGCTGTGCGGCGCAACCCCGACCCATGCAGCGCCGTCTTTCAACTCGGACGCGTCGAGCAGTTGTTCAAGGTTCTTTAAATATGTCTCAGGTGAGTCTTCAATGAAGCGGACTTGTTGCGAGTCTGGTTCTTTTTGAAACCCCGCGCGCGCGTAGGCGACACGCAGGAGTGCGATGCGAATCCCGACGTCGCGCGCGGCGCGGATCACTTCACGTTCGAGCAGGTTTGGATCGGCGTACGGCGTGCCGTCCGGAGCGTGATGAAGATAGTGAAACTCGCCAACAGCCGTGATGCCGGAGAGCGCCATTTCGAGAAACGCCATTCGCGACGCCGCGTAAAGTTCTTCCGGCGTCAGCCGATTGGCGGCGCGGTACACCTGCTCGCGCCACGTCCAAAAGCTGTCAGTTGTGTGTTGTGAACGGTGCTCCGTACGCCCGCGAATGACCCGTTGAAAAGCGTGCGAATGCGCATTGACAAGACCCGGCAGCAGCGCGCAATTTGTGAGTCGAATCGGATCGGTAATGTCTTGAGCTGGTCGCAACTCGACCACCTTCTCGTCACAAACCAGCGCCACGTCAGACTGAAAACGTCCGTCCGCGTAAATCAAATCCGGCAACCAGGCCTGCGTCACTCCAGCTACATCCCTTCTTTAACGGCCAGCACTTCGCGCGCCGCCGTACGATCTCCAGTGCAACTGATGCGTCTTGGTCCAGAAAGATAACTCAACTCAAATCCCAAGTCTCGATACAGCTCGATGATTCTCGGCGTCGCCTGGTTCGAGATCACCACCGGTCCTGGATGCGTCGCCAGCACCTCCGCCGTGCGTTTTTGATCGTCCCACGAAAAACCACCAGCGCTGTAGGTCGTGAACTCAACATCGTACGGCGGATCCGCATAGATAAAATCTTCAGGCTGAGTTTCAAGCTCAGCTACGTCAACATTGCTGAACTCCCATTGCTTAAACGCAGTCGCATACGCGCCGAAGTCTGACGCGTAGTTGATCGTGCTGTAGGTGCCAAACGGCACATTGAACTCGCCGGTCTTGTTGAAGCGACACAGGCCGTTGAAGCATGTACGGTTGAGATAGTAGAACAACTCCGCGGCCTCAACGCTCCTTGCGCCGCCGTTCTGAATGAGTTGATTAAACCGCTGGCGATGGTTGTAAAAGAGTTGTTCGTCGTTTCGCATCTCGATGCGCGGGCGCATACCGCTTTGCAGGTGACGATAGAAGTTGATCAGATGCGGATTGATGTCGTTCAGCAACGCGCGCGCAGGTTGCAATCCAAGCGCGACCGCGAGTCCACCGCAAAACGGTTCGACGTAACGGCGATCGGCATGTCTTTCCCAAATCGGCTTGAGATGAGGGACAAGCCAGCGCTTGCCACCCGCCCATTTCAACGGCGGCTTCAAAGTCGCAATCATGCCGCGCCTCTCGAGATCAGTTTTTGCCAGAGTGAAGCACTATAGATTTTCGAGAGTCGCAGCGGGCGGTAAGCGTAGTAAAGCGGGTGGAGGGATGAAGGCAAATGTAATGACGACCAGTCGGTTAGGGTTGGGACGAAGATTGCGCGCAGGGCGGAGACAAGCGCGTCGCGCTTGCGGTCCATGATCTTCAGGTTGTACAGATTTGTCTCGGTTGAATCTGCCGGACCGGAGACGTCGAAGATCCGGGCAAGGATCTCGTCAGCCATCGACCTGTAGTTATCTATCGGCGCGGGAACGCTGATATTTGAGACTCGTTCTGCCAATTGCAGCCCCAGTGCCAACATGCGTGTCGCGTGCGCGTCAGCCGCGCGACGCAAGACAGTGTCCCAGTCAATCGAATCCGCGGCACGTATCGTCTCACCGAGCGCACTGATCCATTCAAGGCGCCGCCAGAGATGTTTCGCGCCGTGCATCGCCTGGTACAGGATCAAATCCTCGGTAGCGAGCGTTTCGAACTCGACTCCGGCGACACTCACGCGTTGCAAACGCGTGAGCACGTCCTCAGTTTCCATCTTGAAGACGAAACTCTTCGGCGCGAGCCCCCAGTGAAGGTCCACAACGGTAAACCAGTCGTCGCGCACGAATTGTATCTCGCAATGTGTGTTGAGGTGAGAACTCAGTTGTGCAGGCGTGAGCGACGGCATCATTTGATAGCCCAGCGACTCCAGCAACTTTCGCGCGCGAGCGAAGTGCGCACGCGAGATCAGCACGTCGATATCGCCCGCGTGCCGCAACGCGATCTCGCCGTAAGCCATCTGCGCCAGCAACGAGCCTTTGAAAATCGCGGTCGGAATGTCGTTGGCTTGCAAGAGACGGTAGAGCTTCAACTGTTTCGCGAACAGATGCAGCACGTTTTGTGTGTTGGCCACGGATTCGCGCTTCAAGCAGGAGAGAAAGTTGATCGGCGCGAGATCAGCGCAAGTTGAGTGCAGGTGTTTGTGTAGCAGCGGGATTAATCCGTGACTACTGGCGGTAGAAAACAGATAGTCCCAGTCGAGAGAGTGTCTGAGTAGCTCCCGCAGTCGTGCCCGGTCCGCGTGCTTGCGCGCAACACAGAGCAGGATCTCGTGTTCCATCATTGCACCACCGCCTCCGCGGCCATCATCTGGCGCGTCCACGATTCTGCGTAAAGTCCGTTCTGTTCGATTAGCCGCAGATGACTGCCCGATTCGACAATCTGTCCCTGATGCATGACGTGAATGATATCGGCATGCATCGCCGTGGTGAACCGGTGGGTGATGATGATCGACGTGCGGCCGAGGGCGAGTTGACGAAAACGCTGGAGCCAGTCGGCTTCGGCCCACGGATCGAGGGCGCTGGTTGGTTCGTCGAGAATCATGATCGGCGCGCGCCGCAGGAACGCGCGCGCGAGCGCGATGCGTTGCCATTCGCCAACGCTCAGCTCAGTGCCGCCGGCGAACCAGCGGCCGAGGAGCGTCTCTTCGCGATCGGGTAAACGCGAGACAATTTCCTCCGCGCCCGCGGCGCGAACGGCGTCTGCGAGTCCCAGGTCGGTCGAGAGATCGCCGTACTGAATGTTCTCCCGCAGTGTCGCGCTGTAGTGAAACGGTTGTTGAAACAACACCGTGATCGATCGCTTCAAATCGTCCATCAGAATCTCTTTAAGGTCGAGGCCATCGATCTCGATACTTCCCCGCTCGGGATCGTAGAAGCGGCAAAGAAGCTTCACGAGCGTGCTCTTGCCCGCGCCGTTTGGTCCAACGATCGCCACGATCTTTCCGGCTGGAACGAACATACTAAAATCATCGAGCGCTCTCGCCGACGCGTTTGGATATTTGAACGACACGCCGTTGAAACTGATTCCGGTTCTCACTCCGGACAGTCGTTTCGGTTGCGCGGCTTCAATCACTAGAGGCTTGAGGGCGAGAAACTCAAACAGACTTCCGAGAAACAGACTGTTCGCATAAAGCTGCCCGGCGTTCTCCAGCGACGTGCGCATCAAACCCTGTCCTTGATTGAACGCCGCATAAATCAGCGCGAGTTCACCTAAGGTGACCAGTCCGTGCAGCGCGCGCCACACCATCCAGCCGAGCGCCGCGCCCATGATCACGAGCGCCGCCAGACTCGCACCCAGTTCAGCCAGACTCTGTTTGCGCGTCAGGTCCAGCCGCTCCTTGCGCAGTCGCTGACGAAGTGTTTGGTAAACACTTTGAAAATGTTTGCCGAGACCAAACAGTCTCAGCTCAGCAGCAGCTTCCGCGCTGGTCATGACGGAGTCGTAGTACCACGCACGGCGCTCGTCCGCAGTCGCGCGCTGCCGCCACTGATATTCAGCCAGCGCGTAATGAATCACCACATACAAAGCAGGCAACGTGCTCAGCAGCAGCGCGAGCGCCAACCATGGACCAAGGGGAATCAGAATCGCGCCCATCGCCAGCAGGGTGATGCTGTGTTGCAGCAGCGCACCGAGATTTCCCAGCAAGGCAACCGGCCGGTATGCGGCTTCAGCGCGCGCGCGATGCAGGTGGTCGTAGTAGTCGGAGAGCTCGTAAAAGGCGAGATCGACGGTGACTGACTTCTCGTGTATCAGCGACGTGAGATGATCGCGCAAGAGTTCAGCTTGTACCGTGCGAACCCAATTGATACCGCCGCGCACGACCTCCATTAACAGCATCACCGCCGCTAGGAGTCCCAGCAAAACCAGAACCGGAAAGACAGTTGGCCACCAGGCTCCGATCCTGACCGCCACCACGAGGGCATTAACCAGTGGCTTGATGAGATAGACCACGGCCGCGGGTAGCAAACCCTGTATGACCAGCAACGCGATCCACGCAATGGTCCACGGCCGCGCCACCTCCCAAACCAGCGCGAGCGCGCGCGGCAAGTACGGCAGTTGGGCCAACGCCTTGCGGAGTTTTGCGCTAAGAATGCTGAGCATATTTTTGCCGTAACTGTTCGGGCGAAAGCGCCACGCCCAAAAATGTCGATTGCTCAAATCCAATCTTTTGATCCGTAAAGTCCGTAGCCCAGCTCCACACGTAATCGTTGCGCACGAGATCAGCGCGAAGTCTCAGATTGATAGTCTCACCTTCGTAAACTTCAACCGGCCGGGAGAATGGAAAGAAGCCGTTACCGTAGATCAACTCAGTCAATCCTGGCCGGTTAGAAAATCCGACACCATCGGTGAGATCCGTATCGAACCATACCGCAATCCCATGTGCTGCCCCGGCTCGCGTAGTACGCCACGAGATCTCAGCAGAAACATCGGGACTCTCAACCTGGTAGTAGTCCAGCGTGGTCCAGCGAACCGGCTCAGTCAACAACTCCTCGGGTTTGATTCGCGTCTTCCTCCAGGTGTTAGTGATCCTCGAAACTCCGGCAGACAGATCGAGATCAAACTTGCGCCACGGCGCGACAATCTCTTCATACCGATCCGCGGCTTCGACAACCGCCGCCCAAAGAGCATCACGCCGGGGAATGAGCACGCCGTCAGGCGCCAGCAATCGCCGGCGCGCGTCAATAATCGACGGCAAGTGCTGCTGAAACCACGGCAATACGCCGCGCAAATCCGAAACGATCACCGTCGCTGGTTCCGGAAGCGTAATCTCAGTCGACAAGTTCTGAAAAAACTCGATTCGCTCAGCAAAGCCATTCGCGACTGCTGCTTCACGCGCGATATTGATCGCGTTGTCAGGTTCGACTGCGTAGACACGCCTCGCGCCGAGCTTGCACGCGAGCAACGCAAGCACGCCTGGACCACTGCCAAGATCCAGCACGACCGATTCGCGTGTTACGGCGTGGCGCAGCGCCTCGACGTACGCGTCCATCCGTGGAGCATCGGCGAGCATCTGGCCATAAAAATGCAAGCTATACATGAAGCAAAACGCTGTCGCAAAGTTCGGGAATCCGGTCTGGATTCGTGTGCGGCGTAACTCGTCGTAATGGAACCCTGGTTAAGAGTCGGCTGAGAACTTCAAACTCGCGCGCGCGCATCTGTTTGTCCATCAACTTCGTTGCGTAGGTGTTCGCAATCAACGACAGCAACGCGTCAGCACGCGCCATCGATTCCACGAAAGGCGCGCGCGGATCGTCGCGTCTTTCAGCAAGCAGAAAGATCGCCGTGAGTGGTCGCGGTTCGGTTTCGAATCGCCCGGACTGTTGTGTCAGGTCGAGATAACACTTGTCCCAATTTGGCGTGAGCGGTGGCAGTGCTGAACGCGAACCAAAGAGAGTTGCGGCTGAGGTGGGCCACAAGCGAATGCACGGATACGCCGGCCGCACTAAAAAACTATCGCCGCGATCGTCGAGCGTCACCACGTCCTCAGCCAAAATACTGAACCCGCGCGCGGCAAAGGCTGCTGCTGTCGTCGACTTTCCAGCGCCGGCTGGTCCAATCAATGCGATCGCTTGGCCATCGACTACGACTGCACTCGCGTGCAAGCAGACCAAGCCCCGAAGCAACAATACAAATCCCATTACCGGGCCCAGCAGATACGTGGCGTTGTCTTCGAGCGTCAGCGGCGCGGGCCACGTGGTCCAGATCTCGCGTCCCGCATAGTCCACGACAAACTCGGTCTTATCAGCGTAGGAAAACCGGTAGAACTGCCCGCCATGAAGCCTTGAAAACATGAGAGCGGGATTCCCGCATTCATCCGTGTAGTCAGTGACGTAGGTCGTGTCGATCTCGTGAGGCTTTAGTGAATAAAACCAGTCAGGCAAAGCGCCGAAGGAGACACGAACGTCTGCGGTGGTGATTGTTGAATGAGGGACGGTGGGAATTGGTCTGTTGGCTAAAACGTCGAGACCATAGATCGAGCAGCCGTAATGCATCGTTTTGGCATCATGTTCCAGTCTTTGGTCCAGCCGCTGCGCCGCCGCCACCGTCCAGGTTTCCCTTCGAGCCGATGTTGCGCGTGATTTCGCGAATGTTGCCGTACACGATGACTTCCGGTTTGTGGTAAGGCTTTTTATCTTGCTCGGGATTATGCGGCTTATCGGTTTCTGGGTTCCGTGCCATGCTTTTTCTCCATCGAGTTGAAATTATGCGACCATCTTTCGTTTGAGGGGCAGAGAATGTGTGAGCCAATGGTTGAGTGCAAACATCCGGAGATTGGCCCAGAGTGCGTCGGGAGATTTCTCATCCTTCAACGATCGCCGAAGACTCAGGTTAACAAACCGCGTCAGTTGCGGAGCGATCTCAGAATTGTCGAGCCATCTTACACTAGCGTGGCGAGACAATTGAAGAGCAGGATCGCCTGCGAGCGGTGTTTTTGGACGGTTAACTACGGCGTCCGGTAGTTGATGCTTCATCGCGCAGCGAAGGATGTGTTTGTTCGTACACCACGGTTTTGCGGGAATCGACAGCAAGTAATCGACGAGGCGGATGTCGATGAACGGGTGACGCACTTCGAGATTTAAACGTGTCGCGCCCGGATCGTAGCCTTCAAACAGCGGCGCCCAGACTTTCGATTGCAGCGCGCGCAATGTTCCTGGACGTTTGGCAAACAGGGATTGACAGTTGAACTCCTGCCAGCGGTCACGCAGGTTGATGCGCTTCGCAAACGACTCATCGATCCACTCGGGCAAAGAGGCCTTGCTTTCGTTCCCTCCGATCCTGGTTAGAAAGCGTCTTACGCCAGCGAGCGGATACGCCGAACGCCGCTCATTCATCAACGCGTCACCATCGTAACCGGTCAGCGCCACACAACTCGTATTCGCCATCAACCGCAACAGCTCGTTAAATTGACCCGCGAGTGGCGAAACAAGAAACGGCTCCGGCAGATCGAGCGATCCTTCAAATAAGGAATACTCGTCGGCATTCAGATGATGAATGGGAATGCTGATGTGCGACGCAGCAAGCGTTGAATAGTGGCGCTCTTCGTCGGGTATCAACTTGTCGTAAACCGTTGAGAAACCATGAACCGCCGAAGGGCCGGACGTTTGCTGCAAAAGATCACGCGCAACCACAGCAATACTCGTCGAGTCGAGACCGCCGCTCATCGAGATCGAGACGCGATTGGTGCGCAGCCGGTCGCTGACCGCCGTCGAGAATAGCTCGACGAATCGATCCACGTACGATTGCCCGTCGCGGAAACGAATTTCGTTTTTGACTTCGGGTGTCCAGTAACGGCGTGTTGTTAGCGAGCCGTTCGACAGCGAGAGTTTATGTCCGGGCGGAAGTCGCTGGATATCGCGAAACGTCGTGCTGGCGAGATCCTGGTTTAAGCCAAACGCGAGATAGTCGCCGATGGCGGTCTCGTTCAGTGCGTCTGAGACTCGCGGGTCGAGACGCAGAACGTTGAGTGTGCTGCTGAAGATGAAGCCGTTGGCGACGCGTGCGAAGAAGAACGGCTTGACGCCGAAGTGATCGCGCGCGCAAAAGAGACGCTCGCGACGTTTGTCCCAAACAGCGAAAGCGAAATCGCCGATGAGGTGATCGACACAGTCCTCGCCCCATTTTTGGTACGCGTGAAGAATGGTTTCTTCATCACTGAATTGACGCTCGCCATCGATTCGTGCGTCCGCTATTAACCAAACACTGCCATCAAGCGTCAGCGGTTGTTGACTGAAGCCAACGTTGCCGTCGACCCATGGCAGATCGCGCCAAAGCAGATCTTGCTCGATTGGCGCGCCGTCGAGATTAACTGTGCCTGCAAACCCGCTCATGCGGAGACTTCAATGATTCCTTGCTGCAAGAGATTCTCGATCAACGCGAGCAGATCTTGCCGCAGCGCGTGGCCGTCGACGTCGTATTCGTCGCGCAGTGATTCGTATGCGGCTTCAATTGAATCTGAGGCAGTCAACACGGAAAGTATGCGAGTTCCGACATCGTCCAGACCGAAGTAGCGCTCACTGTCGAGGTTCAGGATGACGGATTCTTCCTGAAGGCGGGAGATTAGCACGTCGTCAGGAATCCGGACGCGATCGGAAACGGAGAATTGCATTCGTGCACCTTAAAAACAAAGAATCCTTTAGTCAAGATTATTAAAGGATTTATAATCCGTGCCCATGCGTCTCCTGATCCTGTTCTTGACAGTGCTCTCGCTCAGCGTCCCAACCCATGCCCAAACTGATTTGAGCAAAGATCCCACGCTCTACGTCGTCGCTTACGCTCATCTCGACACGCAATGGCGTTGGGAATATCCGCGCGTGATCAACGAATACATCCCGAAGACGATGCACGACAACTTCGCGCTCTTCGAGAAGTACCCGAGTTACGTCTTCAACTTCAGCGGCGCGAATCGCTATCGCATGATGAAGGAATACTGGCCCGCCGATTACGCCCGCGTGAAGCAGTACGTCGCCGCGGGCCGCTGGTTTCCTGCCGGCTCGTCGATGGAAGAGAGCGACGTCAACTCGCCCTCCGCCGAGTCGATCATCCGCCAGATTCTTTACGGCAATCAGTTCTTTCGCCGCGAGTTTGGCAAGACCAGCGCCGAATACATGCTGCCCGACTGCTTCGGCTTTCCCGCTTCGTTGCCCAGCATTCTGGCCCACATGGGAATCAAGGGATTCTCAACGCAAAAGCTCACGTGGAACTCGGCCGCGCCGGTTGGCGGCAAAGGTTCAATCGAAGAGACACCGCGCGGCATTCCCTGGAACGTTGGCTACTGGCAAGGGCCGGACGGCCGCGGGGTAATCGCCGCGCTGAACCCGGGCAGCTACGGCGGCCAGATCAGAGAGGACATCAGCAAGAGTCCGACCATCAGCGATCCAAACGCGCGCGACAATCCGCTTGACTGGCCGCGACGAGTGCAACGCAACGGCCAGGTCAGTGGCCTATTCACCGACTATCACTACTACGGCACCGGCGATACGGGCGGTTCGCCGCGCGAAGACTCGGTGCGGATGATGCAAGAGATCGTTTCGAAAAACGATGGTCCACTTAAGATCGTCTCGGCCACTGCCGAGCAGATGTTCCTCAACATCCGTCCCGATCAGATTAAAGGCTTGCCGCGTTATGAAGGCGATCTCCTGTTGACAGATCATTCGGCGGGCTCGATCACTTCGGAGGCTTACCAGAAACGTTGGAACCGCAAGAACGAACTGCTTGCGGACGCCGCGGAAAAAGCTTCCGTCGGTGCGGCGTGGCTCGGTAGTCGCATCTATCCGCAGCAGCGGCTCAATAACGCGTGGACACTCGTAATGGGCGGGCAGTTTCACGACATTCTGCCGGGCACTGCGACGCCGAAGGCGTTTGAGTTTTCGTGGAATGACGACGTGATCGCGATGAACCAGTTTGCCAGCGTGTTGACGAGTGCGACGGAAGGCATAACCGCATCGTTGAATACGCAGACCGAAGGCGCCGCGATTGTTGTTTACAACCCGCTAAACATTGAGCGTGAGGACGTGGTTGAGGCAACGGTGTCGTTGCCGAGTGGAGCGGCGCAGATGGTGCGAGTCGTTGGGCCCGATGGACGTGAGGTCCCGGCGCAGGTGATTGGCTCCGAAGGCGAGGCGACGAAGGTGTTGTTTGTGGCGCGAGTGCCGTCGGTGGGGTACGCGGTTTACGACGTGCAACGGGGATTAGTGGGGATCGCGTCCAGCGCGAACAGCCTGAAGGTGACGGCATCGTCGCTTGAAAACGAGCGTTATCGCATCTCTCTTAACAGCGATGGAGATGTCGCAACTATTTTTGACAAGAAACTAAACCGCGAATTGCTCGACGCGCCGCTGCGGCTCGCGATCAAGAACGACACGCCGGCGCAGTGGCCTGCGTGGAACATGGATTGGGCCGATCAGCAGAAGCTACCACGCGCATATGTCAGCGGACCGGCGCAGATTCGCGTCGTGGAAAACGGTCCGGTGCGCGTTGCGATCGAGATCGTGCGCGAAACGGAAGGTTCGAAGTTTCTACAGAGGGTACGTTTGTCAACGGGCGATGCCGGTAATCGAGTTGAGTTTGGTAACGTCATGGAGTGGAAGACGAGCAACGCGAACCTTAAAGCGACGTTTCCACTCACCGCCGCAAACACGAAAGCCACTTACAATTGGGACATCGGCACGATCGAACGTGGCAACAACGACGAGCGGAAGTTTGAAGTGCCGTCGCATCAGTGGTTCGATCTGACGGATCGCAGCGGATCCTTTGGCGTAACGATTCTTTCGGATTGCAAATACGGATCCGATAAACCTGATGACAAGACGCTTCGCTTGACTCTGCTGCGCACGCCCGGCATTGGCCCACGCGCCGGTTACGCCGATCAGGCGACGCAGGACTGGGGCCGGCACGAATTCGTTTACGGTCTCGCCGCGCACGCCGGCGATTACCGTCGTGATCAAACCGACTGGCAGGCGCAGCGCTTGAACCAGCCGCTAATTGCGTTTGAGAGTTCCAGGCATCAGGGCCGGTCAGGAAAGACGTTTTCCATTCTCCGCTTGAACAACGATCGCGTTCGCGTGCTCGCGCTCAAGAAGGCTGAAGATAGTGATGAAGTGATCGTACGGATCGTCGAACTCGACGGGCGCGCTGCGCCGGATGTGCGGATTTCGTTTCCCGCGCCGGTCGTTGCGGCGCGTGAAGTTAATGGACAGGAGTTGCCACTCGGGAAGGCAACGATAATTAAAGGCCAGTTGGTGACGAGTCTCGGCCGGTTTCAACCGCGCACCTTTGCGGTGAAGCTGGCGCCGCCCGCAATCAGATCCGCGCCGCCGCAATCGTGGCCGCTGACGCTGCCGTATGATCTCGCGGTTGCGACTAATGATGGCGAAAGAATAAAGGCAGGCTTTGACGGCGAGGGAAGTGCATTGCCGGCTGAGATGCTGCCGCGCGATATTTCGTATGGCGGCATAACATTTCGCATGGCAAGCGGAGGAGCGAATGCGGTGGTCGCACGCGGGCAGAGTATTCCTGTTCCCGCCGGCGTGCAGAAGTTGTACGTCGTGGCGGCTTCGGCGGGCGATGATCAAAGAGTGAGTCTTCGCGTTGGCAGTGAATCGACGGCGCTGACGATTCAAAGCTGGCGCGGTTTCATCGGGCAGTGGGACGACCGGCAGTGGAAGCAGACTGAACGACAGATTCCGCCGCGTACGCCACCACCCGACACGCCGCCCGACATTGCCGCCTTGCTGCAACGCTCGCGAACGCGAATTGATCCGTATGGCGAGATGGTCGGGATCAC
>DASXRE010000118.1:0-9702 GCA_036506775.1 Pyrinomonadaceae bacterium
ACGCAGTATCTCTATCAACAGATTCGCACCGATAGTTTGAATCGTGACGGCAGCGAAAACGAGGAGCTGAAGTCACCCCGCCGTAGCTCACTTTCGGAAATTCTCGCCCGGCTCACCCGCCTCCAACTCTTTCTCGGATCGGCGCAGAAGCGCATCCAGCGCGAAATCAAGGCCGTCGAACTCGAACTGAAATCATCCAAACACTAGTCTTCATTCTCCGCTGTAGTCTCCGCGTCTTTGTGTCTCTGTGGTTGTAAACACAGAGACACAGAGACGCAAAGAAAACACGCCAAAGACGCTCGTGCAGACGCCCGCCAGACGTTTCGCAGGCGGGCGTCTGCTATAGAGACGCGTGGATTGCTGATTCTCCGTGAAAAGCATGGACACGTCTGAGTCCAAGGTCCATTCGTTCATCGTCAAGCTTTGGCTCGATGAGACGGCCGACAAAAGCCGCAAGCCCGCGTGGCACGGCTACATAACTCACGTTCCCGACGGTGAAAGGCGTTATCTGAAGAGACTCAGCGAAATGGTCGACTTTGTAAAACGTTATCTCGACGACGCAGTAACCGAACCCGGCGTGATGGCGCGTTTGCGATCACGGTTTCGACGTTTGAATTAAGAGCCAATGGCGTCCTTTCAAGCTATTGCTGCCACTGGTCAGGCAATCATTCGCATGCTGGCCGATTCGCGCCCCCAGCCCGAATTCAGCACCGCGCGCTTCGAGCTTTACCAGTTGAGCGATTTTCGGGAGCCGATGGAAGAGGGAGTCTCTTTTTATCTGTATCGCCTGGCGGTGAACGGAGCACGACGTAATGTGCCACCAACCGTTGGTCCCGACGGTGTACGCCATCGCCCTCCGCTTCCTCTCGATCTTCATTACATCGCGAGTGTTTGGGCCAAATCCGCCGTAAAGCAGCAGCGGCTGTTGGGCTGGATGGTGCGTCAGTTGGAAGACATTCCCATTCTGCCGACCGGCCTGCTGAATCAGTCAGGTCCCGAGCCTGACGTGTTCAAGCCGAATGAAACGGTCGAACTCATTCTCGAACAATTGACATTGCAGGACTGGAACAATCTTTGGGGCGCCACGAAGACCGTCCCGCCACTCTCGGTTGGTTATGTCGCGCGCATGGTGGGCATCGAGTCCACTGTTTCACTGTCTGAACACACTTGGGTGCAGACACGGGAAATTGGTTACGGCAAGTTGCTGTCCTGATGACGCCTAAGATTCTAGTACTCGAAAGATTTTCCACTGTCGTGCCGCTTGCTTTGCGTTTTCACGACACGGCGTCGGGTGAGTTTGTGCGCGACGGTCTCAGCGTCAGTGCTTATCCGGCGGGCAAATCAGAGTCGCGCACTCCGGCAGTTGCGAATCGCACCGGCGTTTACGTTTTGCATCACGCTGCTGGTTTGCGCGCGATCGAAACAGGAATGGGCGACGAAAGCTACTGGAACACGTTGCCACCGAAAAAAGACTTCGTCATTGAGGTCAACGACGAGCAGCGGCGTTTTCAACCATTTCATTTCACCGAAGCTTTACCGATCCGAGGTATTTACAAGTGGACCAGCCCTGTTCCCGCTTCGCCGCCTTCATCGTCAAACAGCATTCCGCTCTATTCGGCGCCCACGCGCAGTGCGCCAAGTGGCATGGCAGTGATTCGCGCGGATCTTTGGGACAAACAAAATGATGTCGCGGCGGCGTGGGCGGTATTGGAAGGCTTTGTTGACGACGAACTGGTCGTGCGCGGCATGTCGGATGAAGAGGGAAAGATCGCGCTGTTGTTTCCATATCCCGCGCCGCGACCGTTTGCCGTCAACTCGCCACCGCAGTCTCCAGTAACTTCGCCGCCCGCGGCCAGTGGTCCACCGCTCGCGCAACAGGAATGGCCCGTAAGGTTGCGCGCACTCTATTCGCCCGATCAGTCGCCGCCTGATCCATTTGAGACCAAAGCAGCCACGCAGGATTTGCGGTTCACCCTTTCACAAGCGGAAGCAATCATCTGGGCCGACGCTGATGGCACTCAGCCGCTCACTGAAGTGTCGTTGCTTTATGGCCAGGAAAAGATTCTGAGATCTACGTCAACAACATCACCACCTTCGTCGCGAAGTTCGGTGCTGTTCATTACCCCGGCGGTGTCACCGCCGTAAGGAGGAGTCATGCCTGAATACCTAGCGCCAGGAGTCTACGTTGAAGAGACTTCCTTTCGTTCAAAGTCGATCGAGGGTGTGAGTACGACCACAACCGGTCTTATTGGACCATCTCGTTATGGCCCGGTCGACCTCGAACCAGACATCGTCACCAGTTTGGGAGAATTTGAACGCACTTACGGCGATCGCCAGCAACTCAACTATTCCGATGCCGGCGTCATTGATAACTATCTTTGGCACGCCGTGCGCGCGTTCTTCGAAGAAGGCGGCAAGCGCCTCTACATCTCGCGCGTGTTCAGAGTCAATGGCGACAACGGGCGGGCCGAAGCCACTTTGCCGAGTGGCGGCGGCACTGACGTGGTCGAGATCACCGCCAGGTTTCCCGGCGCGGCCGGAAACATGCGCGTGCGTTTTGATTTGGCCGTGGGCCAGAACGTTCTGGGCACCGACGAGAACAACAACGCGCGGCTCGCAGGTCTGCTTGATCAGGACGTAGTCTGGATTGGTGATACGACGAGTCCAGTCGGCAGTCCCGTCGGCAGCGGAAAGCTCTACCTCGCCACCTTTGATCGCGACACGCAGAAGTGGAGTTTCGACGCCCACTCATCACCGGCGTCGGTGCTGCAACTCGATCAGCTCCATCCCGATCAGGGCGACGTCGTTCGCCAGGTGACTGTAAACGTCACTACGATTCCAAACGATCCGAATGCGCTTTCGGAAACCTGGTCCTCTTTGCCGGTCGAGCCGGCGCATCAGCAAGCTGGTACGCCTGATTCGCTGACCGCAAAGTTCGCTGCCAAGCCACACAACCTCGCTTTGGCCCGTTCGCTGCCAATCGTGGTTGAGGCCAAAGGCAACGTGAAGACCGGCCTCGATATTCTGCACGCGCTCTTCAATATCGACACCGAGACTTTCTCGACTCCAGACACGGCGCAGAGTGCGGAAGTAACGCTGAAAGGCGGTAACGATGGTCTGCGGCCAACTGCAGGCGAGTACGAAGGTACTGAAGAGCCGAAGACCGGCCTGAAGATCTTCGAAGACATTGATGACATCTCCATCGTGGCCGCGCCGGGGTCGACGTTCAATTACGAGAATGGTTATCGCCAGAACGCCAACACGATCATCAACCTGCTGATCTCCCACGCTGAACGAATGCGTTATCGCATCGCGGTTCTGGATAGTGGCGGCGGGCAGGCGGTCGCAGAAATACGAGCAATGCGAGGCCGCTTCGATTCGAAGTACGCCGCGCTCTATTACCCGTGGGTGCGCGTGCTCGATCCCGTCACGCGCAAAGAGATCAATCTGCCGCCCAGCGGCTTCGTCGCCGGTATCTACGCCCGCAACGACATCAATCGCGCCGTTTACAAAGCACCGGCGAACGAAGTGGTCAATCTTGCGTTGGGCTTTGAGAAGATGATCAACAAGGCGCAGCAGGACGTGCTCAACCCCGAAGGCATCAACTGTTTCCGGTTCTTCGAAGGTCGTGGTTTTCGTCTCTGGGGCGCGCGCACGATCAGCTCAGATCCCGAGTGGAAATACGTCAACCTGCGGCGCTACTTCGCCTACCTCGAACACTCGATCGACAAAGGAACGCAGTGGGCCGTGTTTGAGCCCAACGGCGAACAGCTCTGGGGCAACGTGCGCCGGACGATCGAAGACTTTCTTTTGAACGAATGGACCGTGGGTGCGTTGCTCGGCGACAAGCCTGAGAAGGCTTACTTCGTGAAATGTGATCGTTCGACGATGACTCAGAACGATCTCGACAACGGCCGTCTGGTCTGCCTGATCGGCGTCGCGCCGCTGCGGCCCGCAGAGTTCGTCATCTTCCGCATCGGTCAGTGGACTTCGGATCGGAAGGTGTAAGCCAGTTTTCTCTGGGCAACCTCTGTGTCCTCTGTGCCTCTGTGGTGGTTATTTCTGTACGCCTCGAGAAACACAGAGACACAGAGGACACAGAGGTTGCACAGAGAAGACTTCTAATCCTTAGGAGGACATCATGGCAGTACTACGTGACCGCCCTTACGTGCAATTCAATTTTCTGGTCGATCTCGGCACGGGCAACACGGATGGACCAGAGGCAGGCTTCCAGGAGATGAGCAACATCGGCATGGAAGTGACTGTTTCCGAATACCGCACCGGCAACACGAAAGAGAACAGCGTGCGCAAGATCACCGGCCTGAACAAGGCGACTGACGTGACGCTGAAGCGCGGCGTGATTGGCTCGCTGAATCTCTATCAGTGGCTCAACGACATTCGCAACGGCAACCAGAACGCCGAGCGCACGATCACGATCTCGTTGCAAAACGAAGATCACACTCAGGTCGTGCAAACGTGGAAGCTGTTGCGGGCGCGCATTATCAAGCACATCAGCGGGCCGTTCAACGCCAAAGGAACTGACGTCGCGATGGAAGAGCTGACGATTGCTTACGAACGTCTTGAAATGGAGTAAGCGATGAGCGCCGCGCGCGCCCGATTGCCGGGATTCAGGTTTGAGACTCAGGCTCCGCCGCTTGACGAGGTGTTGCCGCGGATGGATATCGCCGCGTTTGTGGGGTTCGCGGCGTCTGGTCCGTTGCAAACGCCCGTTGCGATTGAGTCTGAGGCGCAATTCGCTGCGATCTTTGGCGAAGACGTACCGCTCGCGTGGGACGTGGTGCGAGGCGAGCAAGTGTCCGGATACCTTGGACCAGCAGTGCGTTCGTTCTTTCACAACGGCGGCCGCCGTTGTTGGGTAGTTCGCGTCGCGCGGTTAAAGCCAAAGCCGGCAAACGATCTCAACTACGCGCGCTCAAACTACTTTCCGATTCCGGCATTGGGACGGGCGAAGTTTGCGGATCAGCAGCTCAAAGGCATCACGCCGGCGTTTGCGCGTGCGCGCTCAGAAGGCAGTTGGTCTGACTCGTTGCGCGTCAGTGCAGCGCTGCTGTCGCGTTCCATTCAAGTCAACAGTCTCAAGCTGCCGTCGGGTCCCGCGGATGTTTACGAGATCAATATCGATCGCGTGCGGCCCGAATCGACGAAGCCCTGCGATCTGTTCCGCATGACCTTCAAAGACGCGGGGCAAGACGATCGGTACACGCTGTTTGTCGCAGTCGAGCCGAAACCACTCGCTGAGAGTTCGCCGCCGCCGGCGCTTGATACGCTTGATCTCATCGGCCGCAAGGCGGTGTGGTTCGAATCGCTTGATTCGTTGCCTGCGCCGGGAACGATCATTGCGACCGCGATTTTCACGCGTGAGTTTGATCCTTTTAGCGGCAGCAGCGACGTTGTTGAGGGCTTCTCACACGTTTATGACGCGGTGCTGAATCCTCATCTGACGAGCCCGCCCGGCGACGATGTGCCCGCGATTCAGCGGACCGGTGAGTTGATCCTGAAACTTGTTGACTGTGAAGCAGCCGCTGCGCCTCCGGCCGGTTCTGTTATCAGAATTGATCTGCCCGGCGGCTCCGCGTGGCTCACAGTTGACGAACTGGTGTTTAGTGCCGGCGCGTCAGCGACTGCTTTCGTGACTGGTCGCGCTTTCCAGCAGATCGATCCGCCGGTAGCGCCGCTAACCTTGTCCGCGTGCGAATGTCTGACCTTTGAGCTGTGGGTGCGCAATGGCGAGGAATACTCCATCAGTCTCAGCGATCTCGGTTTCGTTCCCGGACATGAGCGTTTTTGGGGCTTGTTGCCAACCGACCTCGAGGTTTATGGCGACACCGATCCGACCGATCCGGAGAACCCGGCGACGTTGATCTGGCGTCAGGTCGGCGATCTCTTTCGGTTTCCGCTTGCAGGCGATGCGGCAGCAGATCAGTTCTTCTTTCCGCTCGCGATGCCGGCCCTGCCGGAGAATTTTCTTGGACCAGTAATTCTCAAGGCTTCTGAACTCGAACGCGATGGACTGGCAGCGTTTGATTCAACTCTGTTTCTCGATCCCGATCTGATCGACACGTTCAGTGAAGACCTGCAAGGCGAAGCCGACTACATCCGCTACACGGCGCCGCAAACGCGATCCTTGCACGGCATCCATGCGGTGATGGCTTTGGACGAACCGACGATCATCGCTGCGCCTGACGCAGTTCATCGCGGCTGGTCCAAGAGCAACATCGGCCAGCCACCATTGGCGTCTGGTCCAACGTCGCCGTTGCGGCCGGAATGGTGGCACTTTCTTGATTGCCACGAGTCGCCGCCTGATGACGAGGGACATCTGCAAGATTGTGAGCCGCAGCCGCCCAAGCCGTCGCCGATAAAAGCAGTGGCCGAACCACTCTGGGGAAACTTTCTTGACTGCGGTATCAAAGTGATCGCGCCGCCGCACCTGCACGCGTCCGAGACGATCAGCACGACCGGCACGTTCAGTCTGTTCTGGCAATCCTCGCCACCGGATACGGCCGCGAACTACGTACTCGAATCATCCTCGTCGCCCGATTTCACTGATCCGGAAACGATCTATTCAGGCCCGCGAACTAACGTGACCCTCTACGGTCAGGGCGACGGCGACTACTTTTATCGCGTCAAGGCTGTGTTGTGTTGCAACAGCAGCGATTGGTCCAACGGTGTGGCCGTGCGTGTAGCCACCAAAACGGGATTCCGATTGCACCGGCAAGAAGACTACACAAACGAATCGTTGCTGGCAGTGCAACGCGCATTGCTGCGGATGTGCGCGGTGCGCGGCGATCTTTTTGCGGTTCTTTCGTTGCCGGAACACTATCGCGAAGACGACAGCATTGAATACGTGCGCGAGCTGAAGAGCACGCCGGACAAAGCCGCGCCTACTGAGGACGTTTTTCCGTTAGGCTTCGCTGAGGCCAACGACTTCAGCTACGGCGCGATCTTTCATCCCTGGCTTATCGACGGCGAGAAGGTCGACGGCAACAACTTCCGGCGCACGCCGCCGTGCGGTGCGGTCAGCGGCGTGATTGCCAATCGATCACTCTTTCGCGGCGCGTGGATCGCGCCGGCAAACCAACCACTGAGTAACGTCGTCGCGCTTTCGCCGGTGATCAGTCGCGAGCGTTATCTCGATTTACAAGAGGCGCGGATCAATCTGGTGCGGCAGGAACCGCGCGGCTTCATCGTGCTCGACGCGGACACGTTGTGCGACGACCCGTCGCTGCGCCCGATCAATGTGCGGCGGCTGTTATCACTGTTGCGCAGACTCGCGTTGCGACTCGGCGCGACGTACGTGTTCGAGCCGAACAGTCCCGCGTTTCGCCGTCTGGTCGAGCGTGGTTTTACCGAGATGCTCGATCTGATGTTTGTCCGCGGCGCTTTCGCCGGTACAACTCCAGCCACCTCGTATCAAGTGGTGACTGACGACTCATTGAACACTGAACAGAGCGTGGACCAGGGGCGATTCATCGTCGAGCTGCGCGTGGCACCGTCGTTGCCGATGACCTTTCTGACCATTCGTCTGATTCAGGACGGAAGCCGCACTTCAGTTACGGAAGGTCGTTAATTGAAGCTTGGAGTATCGAAACTTGAATTCTTCTCTGTGCAATCTCCGTGTTCTCTGTGCCTCTGTGGTTGAGTTGGTTGGTAGTGAACTCACCACAGAGACACAGAGAACACAGAGGCTGCACAGAGGAACCTAAGAACGCCAAAGCAAAATGGCTGCGAACGAAACAGTTATCTATCCATTCACCGCGTTCAACTTCGCGATCGAAATCAAGGTTGAAGGTGTCGCGATGCAGATCTGCGATGCGGCATTTTCAGAGTGTGACGGTCTGGAGATGACAATGGACGTGAAGACGATCCGCGAAGGCGGCAACAACGGAAAGCAGATTCGTCTGACAGGGCCGATCAACTACGGCCAGGTAACGATGAAACGCGGAATGACGGCGACGTTTGATCTGTGGGACTGGTTCAACCTGATGCTGACCGATCCATCACTTCGTTCCGATGCCGAGGTCGTGGTCTTCGCACCTGACGGACAAACCGAACGCGCGCGCTTTCTGTTGTCGCGCTGTGTTCCAGTGAAACTCAAAGCACCGCCTTTGAATGCCAAGGACGCAGCGGTTGCGATTGAAGAATTGCAGTTGTCGTACGAGTCGTTGACGTTGAAGAAACCGCAGGGGTGAGCCGATGCCGGATTCGCAAAAACTCGAAAAGGCCGAGCTGCACGAGCTCGACGCTGACTTCAAGAACGAGATCAACACGGACAAGAACTGCAAGGTGCAGTTCAATCCGGAGTCGTTGAAAGTCAGTTTCGCAAATCAGGTGGCGACTCCGTCTGGCGCCGGCGATCAGAAAGGAACTCCGGCGCGGCAATTCGTTGGGGCGGGCACGACGAAGCTCGCGCTGACGCTCTGGTTCGACGTGTCACAACCGGTGCCGGAGGGTGAAGAAAAAGTGACAGACGTGCGCAAGCTCACCGCGAAAGTCGCTTACTTCATCACGCCGAAACCTGAGGGAACGAAGTTTGTGCCACCCGCGGTGCGATTCATCTGGGGCTCGTTTCAGTTCGACGGAATCATGGAGTCGATGGATGAGTCGCTGGAATTCTTTTCGAGCGACGGCCGGCCGTTACGCGCGAACGTTTCGCTGGCGCTGACGCAGCAGAAGATCACGGAGTTCACTTTTCGTGCGACGGCTGGTCCAAACGCGCCGTCGACGGCCGGGACGCGGCCGTTGGCCCAGGCGCCGTCGGGATCGAATTTGCAGAACATGGCTGACAAGCAGGGCCAGGGTGACAACTGGCAGTCGATCGCGTCAGCGAATGGCATTGAAAATCCGCGGATGCTCGCGCCTGGGCAGTTGATCGACATGAGCGCGGGGGTGAGTGGTGGTGTGGGGATCGGCGTTTCGGCGAGTGTCGGTGTGGACGTGGGTGTTTCGGCAAGTGTGGGTGTTTCGGGAGGTGCGGGTGTTTCCGGAACTGCGGGCGCGTCGATCGGTGGCGGTGTATCGCTACAGGGTAGCGCCTCCATAGGTCTGGGTTGAACTTGAGTATTGGACGCTTCCTTGGAGTGCGGCGACTCGTCGCCGCTTTAGCCCGCGCAGTCGAGACCTCAAGACCAAAGCGGTGACAAGTCCCCGCACTCCAGGGAGGGACGCAAACTTACAAGGGAGTTTTTTAGATGGCAGTCGTGATTAACGAATTCGAAGTTGCGCCGGCTGAGCCTGAGACGAAGCGCAAAGCGGAAGCATCTCCAGAGAATGCGGGCGGAGGCGGAGGGGAAAAACCTCAAGAGCAGGATATCGAGAAGATGTTGGCCCATCACTCGGTGCGTTGCGAACGCGTCTGGGCACACTAATTCGAAACCATGGCAGATGAAGTCACAACTGGATTGAAAGACTCGCGCCCGGTGATTTTCATCGGCGGCGAGGAGAAGCCGGATCTTGCTACTGGTCTGCTGAGCCTCTTGATCGTCGAGCACACCAATGGTCTGTATCGCTGCGAAACAAAATTCGGCAACTGGGGCACGGTCAACAACACTACTGACTTCCTTTACTTCGATCGCAAGTTGCTCGACTTCGGCAAAGACATTCAGATCAAGTTGGGTAGCGATTCGCTTTTCAATGGCAAGATCATGGGCCTCGAAGCGAGTTTTCCTGAAGGCCAATCACCCG
>DASXRE010000119.1:0-10289 GCA_036506775.1 Pyrinomonadaceae bacterium
TTTGCCACTCTTCGGGTTGCGCTTTCGACGGTTCGGCCGATATTATTCGCGATGTCCTCACCCCGAGAAGAGTCGCTCGCGGGACAATGGGCGACCGTCACTTGGTGCCAGGTTACGGGCTCCATGGAGGACATTGATGGCAACCACTTTCGATCCTTATTCTGTCTTCGACTTTCTAAAATCCAACGTCTATCTCATTGCGCTACTACTGCTTGTTGCAATAGGTCTAGCCAAACTGATTATTGAGGAACTAATATCCCTCGTAATCCTGTACAAACGGCTCAAGCGGGTCATTAAATCAGAGAGCCCGCGACCAGTGACTCGCAGTCGCTCGAAGCGAAAGTAGAGTGCTTTGCTACTTTCGCCGAATTGCACTCGATCTTGTGGGGGCGTTAGTCCATCTGTGGCAGAGTGGTAAGTTAGGGCACGTTACAGCTTCTCAATCGGCTGTGGTACAGTTTTCCATCAACACGGCACGCGAAAGTGGCGGAATTGGCAGACGCGCCAGACTTAGGATCTGGTACCGAAAGGTGTGGGGGTTCGAGTCCCCCCTTTCGCACCAAACTTAGAAGACCAAAAAGATGAAAACAGAGTTAACAGATGTCTCCCCGACCCGTAAGGAGATCAAAATCGAGATCGAGCCGTCGCTCATCCGCAGCACTTACGATCGGATCAGCGACGAATACAGCAAGGCCGCCAAGGTTCCCGGCTTCCGACCCGGACACGCACCGCGCTCCGTCATCCGTACCCGCTACAAAAACGAGATCCGCACCGAGGTGCTGCGCGAACTCCTTCCCGAGGCCGTCAATAGCGC
Source organism: Pyrinomonadaceae bacterium (assembly GCA_036506775.1). GTDB lineage: Bacteria > Acidobacteriota > Blastocatellia > Pyrinomonadales > Pyrinomonadaceae > PSRF01. The sequence goes on from DASXRE010000119.1 coordinate 815, forward strand.
CATCGGCGAACATTCACTCGCGGCCATCGGCGAACCCAATGTCGAACTCGACAACACCGAAGCGCTCGAAAACCTTGGCGAAGCTCCAATTACAGTAAAAGTGGGCGTCGAAGTCCTGCCCGAGATCAAGCTCGACAAATATAAAGGACTGGAAGCCGAGCGGCGCCTTCGGCCGGTCACAGACGAAGACGTCAACCAGACGATCGAAAACTTGCGCAACGCGTCCGCGGCGCTGGAACCCGTCGAAGATCGCGCCGCTGAACTCGGCGACACCGTCACCATCAACGCGCGCGGCAACTTCGTCGAGAATCCGGAAGATGAAGACATCAAAGTTGACGAGGTGGAAGTCGTGCTCGGTGGACCAGGCGTGCAACAGGAGTTTACTGACAACCTCCTAGGCGTGCGTCCCGACGAAAAGAAGAGTTTTGAGGTCGACTATCCCGCTGACTTCAGTTCACCCGGGTTGGCGGGAAAGAAAGTGGCATATGAAGCTGAGGTTACTGCCGTACGGCGGAAGGAACTTCCGGAAGTTGACGACGAGTGGGCCAAGAGCCTGGGCGACGAGTTTGATTCCGTCGCCACGTTGAGATCGAAGATTCGCCAGGATCTCGAACTGCACGCGAAGGCTGACGCCGATCACCGACTACAAGCCGACTTGGTGCGCAAACTCGTCGCCGCACATCAATTCGAAGTGCCGCAGAGTTTTGTCGAGCAACAGACGAATCAGCGATTGCAAACCGTCGTGCGCGAAATGATCGGGCGTGGCTTCGATCCACGCAATGCGAACATGAATTGGGAAGGCGCGCGCGAAGAGTTGAAGGTGCAGGCTGAGGAAGATGTGCGCGCAACAATGCTGATGGAACAGATCGCCGAGGCCGAAAATTTAACCGTCTCAAACGAAGAAGTGGAAGCAGAGATCGATGCGATCGCAACTGCCTCACAACAATCAAAAGAGCAGGTGCGTGCTGCCTTGACAAAGAATGGAGGCGAACGTAGCATCGCGCACAGATTGCGCAATCGTAAAGCGCTCGATCTTCTGATTGAAAACGCGACCATAACTGAAGCTGAGTGGACTGAATCCAACGACTCAGAAACAGAGACGAGTAAGGAATAAAAGATATGGCTTTAGTCCCCATGGTCGTTGAGCAAACTTCGCGAGGCGAACGCGCCTTCGATATTTACTCGCGACTGTTGAAAGACAATATTATTTTCCTGGGTACCCCGATCGACGATCAGATTTCCAACCTAATCGTAGCCCAGCTTCTATTCCTGGAAGCGGAAGATCCCGAAAAGGACATCAACGTATACATCAATTCACCTGGTGGTTCGATCACGGCTGGAATGGCGATCTACGATACGATGCAATTCATCCGGCCCGACGTGACTACGATCTGCGTCGGCCAATGCGCTTCGATGGCGGCACTACTGCTCGCCGCCGGCGCAAAAGGAAAACGCTTCGCTCTTCCCAACTCCCGTATCCTCATTCACCAACCATCAGGCGGATCGCAAGGTCAGGCAACGGACATTCGCATTCAGGCTGAAGAGATCCTGCGCATGCGCGAACTCACTTCCCAGATCATCGCGAAGCACACCGGTCAAACGTATGACAGGGTCGAACGCGATGTTGAGCGCGATAAAATTATGTCTGCCATGCAGGCGAAGGAATATGGTTTAATAGACGAGGTCATCGCGCACCGGGAATAACACCGGGCCATTCCCTAAAGGAGCTTCCGCTAGTTAGACATTATGGTGAGACGAACCGATGATACTCTGCGCTGTTCATTCTGCGGCAAGTCACAGAATGAAGTTAAGAAGCTCATTGCCGGTCCGACCGTTTATATCTGCAACGAGTGCATCGACATCTGCAACGAGATCATTACCGATGATCAGCAGGCAGAGTCGGTAGCCACTCGCCCGCCGCTGCCGAAGCCCAGCGAGATCAAAAATTTCTTAGACGAATACGTAATCGGCCAGGAGGAAACAAAGAAGCGCCTGGCCGTCGCCGTTTATCAGCACTACAAACGCATCGAACTCGGCCGTCGTCGTTCCGACGTCGAGATTCAAAAAGCGAACATCCTGCTCATCGGTCCCACGGGAACCGGCAAGACCTTGCTCGCGCAAACCCTCGCGCGCATGTTGAGCGTTCCCTTCACGATTGTCGACGCCACCACCCTTACCGAAGCCGGCTATGTTGGTGAAGACGTCGAGAACATCATCCTGAAACTGCTCCAGGCAGCGAACGGCGATGTCGAACGCGCGCAACAAGGCATTATCTATATTGACGAGGTCGACAAGATTTGTCGTAAGGACGAGAACCCGTCGATCACCCGCGACGTCTCGGGTGAAGGCGTGCAGCAGGCTCTGTTGAAGATCCTCGAAGGCACTGTCGCCAATGTGCCGCCCCAAGGCGGACGCAAGCATCCGCACCAGGAATTCTTCCCGGTCGATACCACTAACATCCTGTTCCTTTGTGGCGGAGCCTTTGTCGGTCTCGAGAAGGTGATCGAAAGACGACTACGCAACAAGTCGCTCGGCTTTCATGCCGAAGTGAAAACAGGCAGTCACCGGCACGCCGAAGCACTGGCGCAGGTGCAGCCGGAAGATCTGATTCGCTTCGGTTTGATTCCGGAGTTTGTCGGCCGACTGCCCGTGTGCGGCGTTTTGCACGAGCTCGACGAAGGCGCGCTGATCAAGATTCTGACCGAACCGAAGAATGCTCTCGTCAAGCAGTACCAGAAGAAGTTCGATTTCGACAATGTCAAGTTGAAGTTCACGGAAGACGCTCTCAAGGCTGTCGCTCGACAGGCGGTTGAGAGAAAAGTCGGCGCTCGCGGACTGATGATGATCCTGGAAGAACTGCTGCTTGACTCCATGTACACCCTACCCTCGCAGAAACGCGTCAAGGAATTTGTCATCACGAGCGAGATGGTGGAACGCCGCCGGGCTGTTCCCGGTGAAGGACTCGCCGGAATTGACGGCGCCGCCGCCTAAGTCATTGCCGATTGGCAATTGCCGATTGTCGATTTGAGGAGCAACCTCAAGACGACCGGCAGGACAGCTAAATCGGCAATCGCCAATCTACCTATGTAGCGCACCCGCAGGAAATGAATTACAATTAGGCCTCTTTTAACTGCAACGACCCCCAAGAAAAGCTGTTTCACCATGGAAGAATACTCAGACAGAACCCCCGCAGACGTAGCCTGGTACCCAATGGTGCCAATCCGCGACGTCGTCATATTTCCCTTTACCAAAGTCGCCTTCAAAATCGGCCGTCCCGGTTCTGTTCGGGCCCTGGAACAGGCCTTGGGCGGCGATCGCACGATATTTTTGGCTACTCAGCACGACGCGACTGTCGACGAGCCTTCGCCGCAGCAGATCTACGGCGTCGGCACGCTCGGCCGCATTCTCCAGTCGCAAAAACAGGAGAACGGCCAGATCAAGGTCGTGGTTGAGGGTCGCGAACGCGCTACCACTGTGCGGGTGGAAAACACCGACGGCGCCTTCATGGCGCTCGTGCGTCGCGCGCCGGTCGTGAACGAAGAAGGCACGCGTCTCGACGCGCTCATCCAGAAAGTCGGCCAACTGGTCGAGCAACACCTGCGACTCGCGCCGGACACGCAAACGGACGCGTTGCAAACTGCACTGCGCAATCAGGAACCGTCGCATCTTGCCGACGCACTCGCATCGCAACTGCGCATCTCGGTCGAGGACAAACAGGGACTACTCGAGATCTTGTCGACCCAGGCGCGCTTGCAGCGGTTGATCGAACTGCTCGAAACCGAGATCGAGAAACGTCAACTCGATCGCACGATCCAGACGCGCGTGAAGCGTCAGATGGAGAAGGCGCAGAAGGAGTACTACCTCAACGAGCAGATCAAGGCGATCCACAAAGAGCTCGGTCGCAAAGATGAGAAAGCCGAACTCGAAGAGCTGAAGAAGAAGATTGAAGAAGCGGGCATGACGGACGAGGCCAAAGAGAAGGCCATGCAGGAACTGCACCGTCTCGAGGCCATGCCGCCCATGTCAGCGGAAGGCACCGTTTCCCGCACCTACATCGACTGGCTGCTCAGTGTGCCGTGGAAACAGAAGTCGAAGGAGATCAGGGACCTCACGAAAGCTGAAGAAGTGCTTAACGAAGATCACTTCGGACTCGAGAAGATCAAGGAACGCATCCTCGAATATCTCGCCGTCCGCCAGCTCGTGAAAAACCCGAAGGGCTCGATTCTCTGTTTTGTTGGTCCTCCGGGAGTGGGCAAGACAAGTCTTGGGAAATCGATCGCGCGAGCGACGGGTCGCAAGTTTGTACGTCTCTCACTCGGCGGCGTTCGCGACGAAGCCGAGATTCGTGGACATCGGCGCACGTACATCGGCGCGCTGCCCGGCCAGATCATTCAGATGATGAAGAAGGCCGGCACGGTGAACCCGGTGCTCCTGCTCGATGAAGTCGACAAATTGGGCGCGGATTTCCGCGGCGATCCGAGCTCGGCGCTACTCGAAGTGCTGGATCCGGAACAGAACCACACGTTTCAGGATCACTATCTCGACGTCGAGTACGATCTTTCAAAGGTCTTCTTTATCGCCACCGCGAACGTGCTCCACACGATTCCACCGGCGTTGCAGGATCGTCTCGAGATACTGCGGCTTTCGGGTTACACGGAGCGCGAGAAACTCGAAATCGCCAAGCGTCACCTCGTGCCGAAACAGGCCGAGGGGAATGGCCTCAGACCCGAACAGGTCGATTTTACCGACGAGGGAATTCTGGAGGTCATTCGTCACTACACACGCGAAGCAGGTGTGCGCAATCTCGAACGAGAGATTGGTTCTTGCTGCCGCAAGATCGCGCGCAAGTTTGTGTCCGAGCAGTTAGGCGAAGCTGCTAAAGACTCGATCGACGCGGCCCGCGTGCGCGAAATGCTTGGGCCAATCAAGTTTCGCCAGCAAGGTGTCGCGGCGCACAGTGAGATCGGTCTCGCTACCGGACTTGCATGGACCGAGATCGGCGGCGAAGTGCTTCAGATCGAAGCCACGCTCGTCAAAGGACGCGGCCGCGTCACGCTTACCGGCAAGCTCGGCGACGTGATGCAGGAATCGGCTCAGGCCGCGTTGACTTGCATTCGTGCTCGCGCGGAACGTTTGGGCATGAGCGTCGACTTTATTCGCAAACGCGATCTGCACATTCATATTCCCGAAGGCGCCATTCCGAAGGATGGTCCCTCAGCCGGCATCACCATGGCGACCGCCATGGCGTCGGCACTCGCACGCGTTCCAGTGAGGAAGAACGTGGCGATGACGGGCGAGATCACGTTACGCGGACGCGTGTTGCCGATCGGCGGCCTGAAAGAGAAACTTTTGGCTGCTCATCGCTTCGGCATCGACACGCTCATCGTGCCCAGGGACAACGAGAAGGATCTCAGCGAGGTACCCGAAGAAGTGCGCGACGCGCTCACCATCAATCTCGTTGAGACGATTGATGAAGTGTTGTCGCTGGCGCTCGAAGAGGCTTGCCCGACCGAGGCAGCGGCCGGCGAGGGTCCGCCGTTGTGGACAACCGAGCAGCCGTCACAAGGCATTCAAACCAGCTAATCCTGACTATCCGTTCTCAATAATAGGAGAGTAAGTATGAGCAAATACAAAGATGCTGATCTGATCCTCAAGCTTTATGATCTCCGTCGTGAAAAAACCATGCGCGACGCGCGCAACTGGTTCTTCACTTTCAATCCCCAGGGTCCGCAGGATTTCATGGACGTATTGACCGGCGACAAGAGCGGTTTGTATCGCATGGTCATCTCCTACTGGGACATGGCCTGCTCGCTAGTTAACAACGGCGCGATCGACGCAGAGATGTTCAACGACGCCAACGGCGAACACATCTTTGTTTACGCGAAGATGGAGCCGTTTATTCCCATGTTGCGCGAGCAAATGGGCGCGCCGCAATTTCTGGCGCATCTCGAAAAGACAGTCAAGGCGATTCCGGACTATGAGAAGCGCCTTGAAACGATTCGGGACCGCATGGCGAAGCTCATCGAGATCTGGAAACAGAAGAACGTCCAGGCAGCAGCCGCCAGCGGCGACTAGTTGTACGGGCCGCACTTTGTAGGGGCGGCACTCCGTGGCCGCCCCATGACTGTTGGCAAAAGGGGCGGCCACGGAGTTGCCGCCCCGACAATATGAAGGTTACCAGCGCGGAGTTTCTGAAGAGTGCCTTTAAGGAAGCTGACTGGCCCCGAGACTCCAGACCCGAGATCGCCTTTCTCGGTCGTTCAAATGTCGGTAAGTCGAGTCTGCTCAACTCCCTGCTTTCGGTTCACGGACTGGCGCGTACCTCTTCAACTCCCGGCCGAACCCAATCGCTCAACTTCTTCACCATCAATGATCGGTTTCGTTTCGTGGACTTTCCGGGCTTTGGGTACGCTCGCGTACCCGGGAAGATAAAATCGACCTGGGGCGAGATGGCCACCACTTTTCTTGCCAAGCGCAGCCAGCTTGTGCTATCAATTCATCTCGTAGATTCGCGCCACGAACCCACAAAACAGGATTTGCAGCTTCACGAGTGGCTTGAAGAATATGACAAGCCGCGGTTAATTGTTGCCACAAAATCCGATAAGCTTTCGAACAATGAGTTGAAGAGGAACCTGGAGCACATCGCACGCGTGCTCAATGACGACAGCGTAATGGCCTACTCGGCCAAAAGCGGCCGCGGTCGCAACGAGCTTTGGCGTGCAATCGAGAGTGCAATCAAAGAACGCTAAATTGCCATCTCCGTGTAACAGACAAGAAATTCTTGTTTGCACTTTTTAACAGTAAGCTTGTATCCTGAACGATAGTCGGCAAATCCGAAAATCTCATCAGCCCCCTTTTGGTCAACCTGAATGATTGGGCCACGCGCGTAAAGTGGGTGGCATCAAAACCGATTACTGAATTTGCTGTGCGTAAGGAGTTGAGGTACATTGCATAACACCGTTTGAGGAGAATCCTGGTATTGCCCCGCGCCTGAAGTGGGAATCATCCCGCATCTGTCGCCCTGACCGCCATTTGTTCATATCCCACTAATTGATAATCACACGACTGAGTAAAGAAATATCTGTAGAGAATACTGACATGTCACAACGAACACGTTCACGCGCTTCAAGCGCGAACAACGACGCAAACGGAGATGACGGCGGCGCCACGATAGCCACTGCCGAAGCTCCCGAACGAGAAACCAGAGAAAGCCGCGACGGCAAGAATGAAGGTTTTCATAATCTTGCCGATCTGAAGGAGATGTCGATCTCCAAGCTGACGCAGATTGCAAAGAGCATGGATGTGCCCGGCGCTACGGGCATGCGTAAGCAGGAGCTGATCTTCAAAGTGCTCGCGGCTCAGACCGAGAAAAGCGGTCTGATCTTTTCGGAGGGCGTGCTCGAAACACTGCCCGACGGCTTCGGCTTTCTCCGCGCACCTGAATACAACTATCTGCCGGGCCCGGACGACATCTATGTCTCTCCGTCGCAGATTCGCAAATTCGATCTCCGCACCGGCGACACGGTGAGCGGCCAGATCCGTCCGCCCAAAGAGGGCGAACGTTACTTTGCGTTGATCAAGGTTGAGGCCATCAACTTCGAATCTCCCGACCAGGCTCGAGAGAAAGTTTTCTTCGATAACCTGACGCCGCTCTATCCGGAAGAGCAACTGAAGATGGAAACCGCGGCGGAGAACCTCTCCGCGCGCGTCATCGATCTGGTGACGCCGCTCGGAAAAGGTCAACGCGGTTTGATCGTCGCGCCACCACGCACCGGTAAAACGATGCTGCTGCAAACGATCGCCAACTCCGTCACGCAGAACCATCCGGAAACAACATTGATCGTGCTGCTGATCGACGAACGACCGGAAGAAGTCACGGACATGCAGCGCTCCGTTAACGGCGAAGTTATTTCGTCAACGTTTGATGAACCACCGACACGTCACGTGCAAGTCGCGGACATGGTGATTGAGAAAGCGAAGCGACTCGTCGAGCACAAACGCGACGTCGTCATTCTGCTGGATTCGATCACGCGTCTCGCACGCGCACATAACGCGGTCGTTCCGCCGAGCGGCAAGATCCTCTCGGGCGGTATCGATTCGAACGCATTGCAACGTCCGAAACGTTTCTTCGGTGCGGCACGCAACATTGAGGAAGGCGGCTCGTTGACGATCATCGCCACTGCGCTGATCGATACGGGTTCGCGCATGGACGACGTGATCTTTGAAGAGTTCAAAGGCACCGGTAACTCGGAAATCCACCTCGACCGCCGTTTGAGCGACAAGCGCCTGTTCCCGGCCATCGATCTGCAACGTTCGGGAACGCGCAAGGAAGAGTTGCTCATCAGCAAGGAAGATCTCAATCGTATCTGGGTAATGAGGCGCGTTTTGAACCCGCTCTCGCCTGTTGAGCAGATGGAAGTCGTGCTCGAGCGATTGGAGAAGACCAAATCGAACGCCGAGTTTCTCGCGTCGATGCAGAGCTGATTTGTGGGGGTGGCACTCCGCGGCCACCCCTCCACTTCCCCCTTTTCTATTCAACCCAGCTACAAGATGCGCATCGCGATCCTGACTTCTGAAGCTGTGCCTTTTGCCAAGACCGGCGGGCTGGCTGACGTCTCCGGTGCGTTGCCCAAAGCTTTGGGCGAACACGACGTCGACGCGCGTCTGATTCTACCGCTCTACGATCAGATCGATCGTCGTTTGTTGAATGATGAGCTCATTGAAAACGTGTCTGTAGAATGGCGCGGTCGCGTGCACACGGTTCGCTTTCTGTGTAGCGATGCTGCCGGTGCGCCTGCTTACCTTGTCGATGCGCCCGAGTTCTTCGCTCGTCCAGACATCTACGGCTACCAGGACGATCACATTCGCTTCGCGTTCTTCTCACGAGCCGCGCTGGCCTTAGTCAAACATCTCGACTGGGCGCCGGATGTGGTCCATGGCAATGACTGGCCGTGTGGTTTCGCGATCGCTGAGTTGCGCGCGCGACGCCGTTACGATCAATTCTTCCAAAACACCCGGACACTGTTTTCGCTTCATAACGTCGGTTATCAGGGGCTGTTCGACGCAGGCGATCTTTGGTGGCTTGGTTTCGGCGATCCGCCGGAACGTGACGACTTCATGCTCGAGCGCGCGGCCTCGGCATTGAAAGCGGGAATCGTTGCGTCAGACGCGCTTTCAACCGTGAGTCCTCGCTATGCGCGCGAGATTCAAACGCGGGACCAAGGCCAGGGACTGGACTGGCTCTTGCGAGCGCGGAGCAATCGTTTAGTCGGAATCACCAACGGCGTCGATTACGACGTTTGGAACCCGGAAACCGATCCGCACATCGCTGCAAATTTTTCGGTAGACGATCTGTCCGGTAAACGCGAGTGCAAGATCGACCTGTTGCGCCGTTTTGGTTTGGCGCAGAACGCGAACCGGCCGATTCTCGCGATCATCTCGCGGCTGGTGGGGCAGAAGGGCTACGACCTGATTC
>DASXRE010000120.1:0-10442 GCA_036506775.1 Pyrinomonadaceae bacterium
AGCATCGGGTTTGTCACGTCGAATCTCGCTGGTGAATTGCGAGTTTAGCGCCACCAGTTTCAACCGCCGTTGCTCCTCGCCGTCACGCTCTTCAGCCGAAAGAGACTTGCGCAATGACGTGCGGCCGCCCTGCAGCGCATCCAGCAAGACGCGCGCTTTGGACTGTTCTGCCATATTGAAGGCGTCTTCGTACTGCTTCTCGGCGACGAACAGATCGATCATTCCGAGCCATGGCGAAAGCTTGTCTTCCATGAAGCTCTGCTGCTGTTGTTCGCCACCGGCAACTTGTTGTCGCAGTGTCTCGAGCGTGGCGAGTGCGCGAAGAAAACTCTGGCGCGCAGCTTCAGTTTGGTTCAAGGCCATCAAGGTCCGGCCCATTCGATCCTGCACACTCCAAAGATCCTCGGGATCGTTGATCTCTTCGGCAATCTGTGCGGCACGCCGGCTCACCTCAAGCGTCTCGGAATACTTCTTTTGGTCCAGGTACAACCGGCCGAGATTATTCAACGTCAAGACGATACCGCCTCGATCACGATTTTCTTCGCGCAGCCGCAGGCTCGTTTGCAGCGCGCTGAGCGCATCATCGAAACGCTGCTGTTGACGATACACGTCGCCAATGTTGTTCAGACTTCGGGCGACGCCGGGTGTCGCTTGTATCGCTTCATACCCTTGCCTCGCTTTTTGAAACCACTCAAGGGATTTCTCGTAAAGTCCCTGCGACTTGTAAATCACGCCGATGTTGTTTTGCAGATTCGCAGTGCCGAACTTGTCGTCGATCTCAACGAGAATGTCGAGACTCTTTTGCGAATAGGCCAACGCCTGATCCAGGCGTCCCTGGCGGCGGTAAATCAAACCGATGTTCTGAAGTTTATAGGCGAGGCTGCGGCGATCAGCGGCGCTGCCCAGTTCTTCCATGACCTTGAGACTCTTCTGGAGATTAACCAGGGCCTCAGCGAAGCGACCCTGCGCGATGTAGTACGTGCCGATATTGTTCAGCGTCATGTGCAAGATCGACTTGTCGTCGATTTGTTCACTCAGCACTCGCGCTTTCTGGTAGAAGTCCAATCCCAGTTCGTAATGGCCCATTGAGGAATGGGCCAGGCCCAAACTGTTAAGGACCAAAGCCGTCAGGTTCTTGTCACCAACCTCTTCACTCAGCGCGAGACTCTTGTTGTAGGAATCCACTGCCAACTGGTGACGACGTTGCGATCCGTATGCAACTCCGATCGCCTGTAGCGCTCGCGCCTGTTCCTTCTTGTTCCCAACCTCCTCGAAAATCGCGAGACTCTTTTGCAAATAGTCGAGTGCCTCTGCTGCACGATTCTGTTGCCGTCCATAGACTGAGCCGAGATCACACAGCGTCGTGCCAACCGCCTCGCGCTCTCCCATCTTTTCCGCAATCCGCACCGCGAGCAGCGAGATTCGTGCTGCCTCTGCGTATTCGCCTTTCTGAATAAGAGGAGTTGCCAGTGACTTCAACGCCGCCAGCAAAGACGTGCTCAGTAGCTCTCTGTGGTGTGCCAGCAGTTCGTCTTGCTCAGCGTTTGACTTCGTCCGCACCAGTGCTGCCGCCAACTCATTTACTTCGCCGGCAGCACTGGAGTTAAGCAGGGACTTGGGCTGCGCAAGCGCAGCATTGAACAAGCTGAAGTTCAGGGTCAACGTTAGTAAGCACAGAACCTTCCGCAGCGTGAGCGACATCGAGCGACCCCTCCTTCACTGTTCCCGCTGATCAATAACGCGCAAAAGACGCGCAAAAAAGTTTTTTGGGTGGGTCAGTAATATCGCGGGCACTCCAGCAACTTCACCTTTCAGTTGATCGAAATCGAAAACGCATGTGGAGAGAAAAATGTATCAGAGAAAAATTAAATACTTCGTTCCAGTGCTCGCGCTCGTCACCCTTGTCACCGTCGCCACGCTGGCAACTCAACTCAGCTCGGCCAGAAGCTTTGAAAACAGCAATGGTCCAGAGCTGCCGCCTCAGTGCGTGAGTATCCAGGTCGCCGAGACAGAGAAGTTGGCCTTTCACGTCTACGCGCGTGGCGTGCAGATTTACAAGTGGAATGCGACCACGTTCACGTGGGACTTCGACGCCCTCGCGCCTCGTTGTACGCCGAGCAGAACTTCTTCGGCGAAGTTGGCAGCCACTACCGTGGACCCAGTTGGGAAAGCAAGAGCGGCAGCAAAGTAAAGGGCCAGCGTGTGCAAGGTACGGGCTGCACTCCGGACCCGACTGCGATCGCGTGGTTGTTGCTGTCTGCAACTGAGACCAGCGGTCCCGGTGTTTTCAACGGCATTAGCTTTATTCAGCGCGTGAACACGACCGGTGGTTTGGTGCCGGTTCTGCCCGGAACAGTTGACGGCGAAATCAAGGAAGTGCCGTACACGGCTGAGTACTACTTCTATCGTTCACAGAACTAAAACTTGATCATCAAGGATTAATTGGAGGAATCATGAACTCGCAACAGAAAAACCGCCGCAGATTTTCAATCGGCCTGAGCCTGACTGCAATTCTTCTACTCATCCCCTCGTTACTAGCGGCCCAGGAAAGAATCGCATTCAGCACCAGCCGCGAAGGAAACTTCGATATCTGGTCCATGAACAGTGACGGCTCGGATCCTAAACGACTGACCAACAATCCCGCGTCCGATGGCGACCCGTCATTTAGTCCCGACGGTAGCAAGATCGCTTTTGTATCGTTCCGCGACGGCAATTCAGAAATCTACGTGATGAACGCCGACGGCACGAACCAGAAGCGCCTGACCAGCTACGCGGCAAGCGATGCCGAGCCAGCGTGGAGTCCTGACGGCAGCAAGATCGTCTTCAGTTCTCACCGCGACAATTCAGCCGACATTTTTGTGATGAATGCTGATGGCACGAATCCGGTAAACCTCACCAATTTTCCTGACGGAAACGAAACCGAACCGGCGTGGAGTCCGAACGGTCGCAAGATCGCCTTTCGCGGCTTGCGTAACGGTGGCATCGAAATCTACGTGATGAACGACGATGGATCGGACCAGACGCCACTGACCTCGAGCTCCGGAATTGACACAGAGCCAGCGTGGAGTCCCGATGGCACCAAAATCATCTTTCGGACCGATCGAGATGGCAATAGCAATCGTGAGATCTACGTGATGGATGCTGATGGTGGTAACCAGACGAACCTGACCAACAGCCCCGGCGTTGATTACGCACCTTCGTTCAGTCCGGATGGTAGCAAGATCGTCTTTACCTCGATCACCGCAGACGGCGATGAGATCTACGTGATGGATGCCGACGGCAAGAATCAGACTAATCTCACAAACAACACCGCAATCGATTCCAGATCATCGTGGGGCGCCGCGAACAGCGCGCCCGTGTTGAGCGACGTCACGATTACTTCTCAAGTCGACGAAGGCGGCGTTGCCACGTTAACAGGCAAGATCTCGGACGATAACCACGGTGACAGTTTTACGGTTGGAGTTGAATGGGGAGCGATACCCGGTGTGACGCAGTTGTTTGAGTTGCCGGCAGGAGCCAGGACCTTTGAGTTCCAGCAACCGTACCGCGACGACAAGCCGGATAACACTTCGTCCGACACTTATGCAGTGAAAGTTACGGTTGATGATCATCGATTCGGCAAAGGGACCGCTTCGACATCGATCACGGTCAACAATGTGGCTCCAATCCTGGCGAACTTCGCGGTCACGCCTTCGACTGTGGTGCTCGGCAACACGGTGAAGTTGAGCGGAACTGTCAGTGATCCGGGTTATGTGTCTGACGCCGCAGACGAATCGTTGCGAGTGTCGCTGGATTGGGGCGATGGGCAGAGTGAGATCATGGATCTGTTCCAGCCTGGTCCACTGGTCGTTCCGCCGTCGCATAAGTATGCGGCCGTAGGCACGTACACGATTACCGTGAAAGCAACCGACAACGATCTGGGAGAGACTGTGCTGCCATTAACGGTTGTCGTATCGCCTCCGCCGCCACCAGCAGCACCGACTGGTCTGCGAGTGGATTCCATCGCGATGAATCGTATTCAGCTCGTCTGGACGGATGCTTCGAACAACGAGGACGGTTTCGCGATCGAACGTTGCGCGCAGCGTGGCTGTAATAACTTCCTCGAGATTGGTCGCGTCTTTCCGAACCAGCAGGCTTTTCTCGATACGCAACTCTTTGCGAACACGCAGTACTACTATCGCATTCGGGCGTTCAATGTCGGTGGGTATTCTGCTTACACGGATGTTGTATCGGCGAAGACGTTGCGAAAGTAGTCCTCACAACGTTCCGAGGTATTCCTCACACTTGGGGACAGCGGTGGGGTCGCTGTTCCCAAGTTTCGTTATGTTTTAGGAAGAGAACTGAATTTACTGTTGGGGCGGCATGTCGGGCTCGAACCGACGACCTCCAGATCCACAATCTGGCGCTCTAACCTGCTGAGCTAATGCCGCCACATTTCGTTTTGGTAAGTGCCCCCGGCAGGACTCGAACCTGCGGCCCTCTGCTTAGCTTCCAGCATCAGGCTTTCCCTGACCGCCCGTCAAAGCTGGGGTTGCTGGCTGGACTATATCTTGGACGTCTCAGTCCCGACCCGTATAGTCTCTGAGGATCCCTTCAACAACAGCGCGAAGGTTTCCTGCGGATTACCCAATCCCCACGGCTTTTTACTTCGACTAAAGTTGGCGAAGTACCGGAGGCTCTCAGGGCGTCCCCGCATACAGGGTCGTCCACTCAATGGGTTCCCAGACATTTCCCCATCAAGGCTCCAACAAGGCAGATGCTCTATCCACTGAGCTACGGGGGCGTCAATTCAACGGCTCCGGCATGTTACCGCCCGTTAGTGATCTGGTCAACAGCGACTCTGGAGCAACAAGCGCCCGGAAGTTGAATCAAAGAGCAAACAAAAAGAGATCGCCCACAGGGGACGATCTCTCTCGAAAGAAGGTTAACGATGGAGACGATTAAGCCGCGCGAGTTTGTTCCTGTGTTTCAGCAAAAACTCGACGGCCGTTCAGCGCGTCATCGATGATCTCGCGTACTGCTGACGTTTCAGGATTGACGTCCATCCGGTCGCAGGCTTTCAAGTGTCTGATGATGCCCTCGGTCGCGATATCGAGAGCCATACCGTTCAGCTTCGAAAAGCGACGTGCCTGGATATGATCGATTCTCATAAGCCGCTCATTCAGCGGCAGGTGTGTATCAAAAGTCACGATTGCCTCAACTCCTCCAGATTAGAATCTGCGTTTCCAATGTATAAGCTATAGATGCTCTTACTACCCTCCTGGATGCAGCGTTCACCCCACACAAAACTCCAAATTTGGGGAGTCAGAACCCCAAAAACAAAGGCTGCTTCAGACGACATTGCCGCAGGGGGTGTTCAGCGAAACGCAAGATTATACCCAAGCGGAGCCAGTACGTCCATAATTTTTTATTGGGGCGTGAGATCTTCAGTTTTACTGGAATTCTTAATTGGTGGGACCTGCACGACAAAAGCGCCGCCCGAATCCTTCAAAGGTAAATGGGGCGGCGCCGTTTGCTGAAAAATAAGAGTGCCGGAATTTCACTTTTTTGGCAGCACGGTATCTTTCATACCCTTTCCGACTCGAAACTTTAACGTTGTTTTGGCAGGGATCTGGATCGTTTCACCGGTCGCGGGGTTGCGGCCTTCACGGGCTTTTCGTTCGGATTTCACGAGTTTTCCGAATCCGGGAAGAACAAATTCGCCGTTTGATTTGACTTCGCGCGCAGCGAGTGTCGACAATTCCTCAAAAAACTCCTTAACTTGGGCTCGCTTCATTCCTGTGGATTCAGCAAAGTGGTTGATAACCTCAGATTGCGTCATGCGCTTCTTGCCTGTCGCGGCTTTGGTCGCCATAGTCTGGTCTGACACCTCCAACGAGAACTAGAATTGAAAAGCAGTCGGACACTCATATATCACACTCAAGCGCTAAAGTCTTCAACAAACCCGCATTTCCGCTAGGTTTTTGGACAAAAGTAGCCTGGACAGGTCACGGCAGCCGCACTTGTTCCTCACGAGCTTTTAAGCCCCGCTGTTTTTGTTGATCAGTTTTGTACTGGAAACCAGTTTTTATTCCCCCTCTTACTAACGTCACAGAATTGTTGCGGTCAGAAGACCGACCGCTTACGGACCACTGCCAAAACAGTGGACCATCACCGCAGCCGTACGACCGCATTTCAACAGAGTCGTACCTGTCCTCGAATAGGAGAGCAACCCTTGAAATCTCTTGCCCCCAAAAAGAAGAACTCGCACTGGCGTCGCGCTGTTGCGATCGCGTCATTCATTGTTGCCGCTATCTCGGTAGTGACGACCACGAGTTATATGGCGCCAAATACAGGCGCGATTTTCACCACCGGCTCGAGTTGCGACGGCACCAACGTCAACATCTTTAACAGCAAAGGCGACGTATATGTCGATGGTGGGCCAGCACACGAAGGCGCTGCCGGACTGCCGGACGGTTTTTATTACATTCAAGTGACTGAGCCAGGCGGCGCTTTGCTGGGAACCAGTGTCGGAAGCGCAAATCCAACCCCGCTTCACGTCGAGAACGGCGAATTTGACCAGTGCTATCTACTCGCAGCGGTTGTAATCAAAGCCAGCGACAGCACTCCCGGCTACGACGATACGACCAATGGCGGCGGCGAATACAAAGTTTGGGTCAGTCCAAACTCCGATTTCTCGGGCGGCAAAACCGATAACTTCAAAGTGAAAGCTGACGTTCCTGTCAGCGGCACGCTCAACGTCAACAAGTTCTACGATGCTAATGGCAATGGCCTTAACGACGACGGCCAGCCAATCACTGGTTGGAAAGTCCGCATCATTGACGACCTGGAACTGTTTCGCTTCACTCCGGTGAGCGTCATTGTTGCGCCTGACGATTACGTCGTTTCGGAATTCGATCCGGCAGAGACAAACTGGATTCACACCACGCCCAATCCTGTGAACGTCACGGTCGCCGCAGGTGAAACGGAGACGGTTGAGTTTGGCAATCTATGTCTCGGACCCGGCGGCGGTCATACGCTGGGGTTCTGGTCCAACAGGAACGGACAAGCGACCATGAACGATGGCGCTTCGCTCTGTTCTGAACTGGCGCTGCTGAACGGTTTGTATCTGCGCAATGCCGCCGGCACCCGCATGAACTTCGGATGCGATTACAGTGCATTCAAAAACTGGTTGCTAGGTGCGACGGCTACAAACATGGCCTACATGCTTTCAGCCCAACTGGCAGCGATGGAACTTAACGTCGAAGCTGGCTTCGTCAACGGCGGTTCGCTCGTCTACGCGCCGGGAACAAACAGCGCGAACGGGCTTGGGTTTGCGACGGTTAACGACTTGATGGCCGAAGCGAACGCGGAGCTCACGTTACACGCGACGGCGTTTGCGGGTGATTCGTGGCGAGCCTATCAGGAAGCGCTCAAGAATGCTCTCGACAAAGCAAATAACAATCAGACGTTCGTGCAACCAACTCCCTGTGCGTTTACGTTTTGATAATTGGCAACTGCAATAAACATGGAGGGGACGCAATCACTTGCGTCCCCTCTTTGTCTGAGTCGGAAATTATGACTTTAATGGTCGGGGCGAGAGGATTCGAACCTCCGACCTCTCGGTCCCAAACCGAGCGCACTACCAGGCTGTGCTACGCCCCGAAAACTGACTTTCAAAACTTCCCGAAAAGCTGGCGCATTTTAAGAGCCGCTGGTTCGCCGGTCAAGCTGTGCGCGCTCAGAGGCTATAAATCGCGCCTCCCGGTGGTTAGAAACTCCCGCATCTTGAGCAGCGCCCTGGCGCGATGGCTGATCCGGTTTTTGATTGAGTCGGCCAGCTCCGCAAAAGTCTGATTGAAGCCGTCCGGCACGAACAGCGGATCGTATCCGAATCCGCTATTACCACGTGCTGCAAACGCGATAGTTCCAGGGCACGCACCCTCTTCCACGTTCAAAACAACGCCATCAGGCTTCGCTATTACGACAACGCAAACAAATCGCGCTCGCCGATCCGTTTCAGCCACTCCCGCCAGTTCCGAAAGAAGCAACTGCCGCCGATTTGCATCCGCAGCATTCTCGCCCGCGTAACGAGCCGAATAAACTCCGGGCGCACCTCCAAGTGCTGCTACTTCCAGTCCTGAATCATCAGCAAGTGCATAAAGCCCGGTTTCGTGCGCATAGAACTGCGCCTTCGCAATCGCGTTTTCCGAATACGTTTCGCCAATCTCCGGCGCGACCCCAACATTCTCAAACTCCTGCAAGGATCGAATCAGCCACGGAATATCTCCAAGAATCGTCTCGATCTCACGGAGCTTGCCCGCGTTGCGAGTGCCGAGTAACAGGAAAGGTGATTGCGCGCTAGCGTTCATCGCTAGCGTGCCGTGGCCGCAGAATTGTCCGGTTGCAGCAGGGAGATGAACGTACTGAATTGTCCAAACGCAGAATATGTTTTGCGCTCGATGCCGGCCGTACCCAAACGCGTTTCTGTCTCCGCAAAACTCGAGCGCCGCAAATGGCTCTGCAAACTTGCAAGTTCATCACCCGACAGATGCCGCCCCTGCAACATCAACAGTGTCGAAATAAAGTTCGTCAGACGTGCTTCATCATTCGCATAAGTAACGATGGCAGCCGTGCTGTCGCGCGCAGCATCCTGCAGGTTCTTTTTTTCTTCAGTGACAGCGGCCTGACTGTTTCGCAGTGCCACCAAACATGGCCGCACATTTTCCGTCTTGCCGAGAATCACGTAGCCATCGGCAAACACAGCCGTGAACTCCTTCGCCAGATCCGGATTGGCTTCCAGGCCTTGCGCGATCTGGCCCCTGCCGGCTTTGAAGACCTCTTCCTCTAGCGATCGCCGCAAACGCGCTTCGTCATTCACGCGGGCAATCAGAACTGATCCTTCAGCACCTGCCGAAGCCTTCATGGTCAGTAACGGTGGACTCAACGCTGTCAGTGCTTCTTTGGGATTGTCGATGCCGAAAACCCCCAAACTGGATTTCAATAGCGAACCGAACAACACCGCAGGCAAGGCATCCAGCTTGAAAGCCACGGCTGAATCGAGCGAGTTCCACGCCGCCGCCGGCTCCCTGCTGCGGTAGATCGTCAACGACTGAACGTTACCCGGCACGAGCTTCCAGAAGTTCTCATCGCGCTCGGCGGTTTGAAAAGCTGGTTGTAAACGCGTGACCACACCCGGTTCGAGCGAGAAGAGAAAACGATCTTCAATTCCACCACGCGATGGTAATGCGGTCCATGCGATGCCGCGCAGAATCTTCCCGGCACTGACAGCGAGCAGTTGTTGAAGTTGCTGATCGCCGGGCGCTGCGCCCATCAGCAACGGAGCCGCCCACGAAAACAGTTTTGCGGAATTGGCCGCGGAAATGTATCCGAATCCGATTGACTGCTGCGTGACAACTGCGGCACGTGAACTGAGAAACTCTGCGTCAGTGCGAATACTCGGACGGGTGCCACCGCGCACCTCCAGACAGCTCCGCAGCGCGTTGTCGCTATTTGCGAGGATCACCTCAGTGCCGTGAATCGCGCCAACCAGTTTGCGCTCAGCTCCCGGTATCGAACATTCAAAGCGGTCGCCATCGCCATTTGATCCAGAACACGACGATGCACCATACGCGAAGTTCGCCAGACGCCGGACGATGTCAATCATTACCGGCCGCGTACGCCACCTCGTTGTATGCGTCTCGGCGATCAACGCGATCTCCGGCCGCACCTTCAACGTGTTGTCCTGTTCGGCAGTGTTCAAACCGACCACGACCAGCGCCACCTGGGTTCGCGCGAATAACACGCTCTCGATTGGCGCAACGCCGGCTCGCGCCGCAGTCATCAACAATCGACTCGGGTTCTGAGGTTTGCTATGCGTGATCGGAGCAGTGGCTTGCCAGACGTCCGTGTACTGAATCGCGCGCGCAACGTCAGCCAGATTATCGAACTCAACGTAGACCAGCGAATCAGCCGGCGCGTACTCCGCCAAGTCAACTTTTCCGGGAATGTTGAACCAGAGCCAGACACCTGCTGCAACGATCCCGAGCAGGACCACAATCAGAACGATACGAAGAAGCCTCATCAGCCGAATCCTAACTTTCCGATCAATCACTGGCAAGCGAGTCAGGACCTGTGTTACTTTGGCTCGACTCCGCTTATGACTTACCGTCAATTGTCTGCACAAGCCCTGGCAGAACAGGACTACGACAGTTTTCTGACCGAGCTGCAAAAGTCACTGACAGACGGACGAACGGATCCGAACGAGGTCGTTCGCGAGACTCTGTTCCAGATTTACTTCGGACCCACTCGAATGAGTGCGGACTACCTCCCGGTATCCGCACGTGCGACTTGTCACACTTTCGACCCGCGCAACATCACGACGGAGCCCGAGTACTATACTGACATCGACGCGAAACGCTACCTCGAGCGCAAGCCAATGATCTGGCTTTGGCAGATGTTTG
>DASXRE010000121.1:0-3414 GCA_036506775.1 Pyrinomonadaceae bacterium
AAGCGGAAGCAAAAGCGGCGACGAGTCGCCGCACTCCAGGGACACGTCCTCAGTGAAGCCATGAAGAAAAGAGTCGTACCAATGATTCACGTTCCCGACGTGCGTGCGACTGTCGACTGGTATCAGCAGATCGGATTCGACGTCGTCGAAACGTATGGTGACGGAAGTGGCGAAAACTTCAGCTTCGCGATCGTGTCGTTCGGCGAAACCCGGGTCATGTTCAATTCGGGCGGCCAACCCAACGACAAACACCGGCGTGAAGTTGATCTCTACGTCTACACCGATAACGTCGACCGGATTCACGAAAGTTTGAAAGAGCGAGTCGATATCGTTGAAGGACCACACGACACGTTCTACGGAATGCGTGAAGTGATCATCCGGGATCTCAATCGGTTTTGGATCACTTTCGCCCAGGAGAGCGTCTTCGCGATGTTGATGTGCGGAATTTATGAGGCAGATGCGGAACGCGTACGCAAAGCGCTCGACAGCGGAGCAGTCGCGCCTGACACGTTGAACGCGGCCTTTGCTTTTGGCTCAGCGACCGAAAAGCGGAATGAACAAATTCTCGCGATGCTTAGCGCGGCGGGTGCACAACAACCACCCGAAGTCGATCCGGCGACGCTTCAATCCTACGCTGGATCATACAAAGGCCCACATGATCTTGTCGTCGAGGTCACGTTCAAGGACGGACGCTTGTTCGCTGCGCCTCGCGGCGAGCAACCGATGAGTCTGTGGCCGCTGGACCAGGTTACGTTCAAACCGGTCGCCATCGCCGGCGCCACGGTCATCTTCCACCGTGAAGGTGGAATGACCATGGTCCAGGACGGTTGCAAAATCGAATTAATCCGTGGCTGACCAAAGCTGCCTTGCGCGAGGCGCGGGGCTTACTTTGCGCCCGGAACGGGTTTGCGCGGCAGTTTTTCATCACGCATGGCCGTCTGGTAGACAAACGCCGCCATGACCGTCGCCGCTTGTTTCATGTCATCTCCCTGAATGCGATCAAACACATCCTGGTTCGAGTGGTGCGTGCGCGTGTCGTACTCAATCTCGTCCTGAATGAATTGGAAGCCGGGCAAACCGATGTCGTCGAACGAGAGATGGTCCGTGCCACCAGTGTTTGCGATCGACAGCGTGGCGGCGCCCGTGTCTCTGAGCTGCTGCAACCATTGCCGGAAGAGTGGTAGCGCCCCTTCATTACCTTGCAGGTAAACTCCGCGAATCTTGCCGGTGCCGTTGTCGAGATTGAAATAGCCGCTCAGTCTTTCGTATTCAGCTTTCTTAACCAGCACTGGTGCAGGTTGCGGCGCTGCTCTATTGCCATCTCCGTTTCCGGCACCGCCGCCCATCGCATTGCCCGTTGTATTATTAGCCCCGCCGCTGGTCGACGGTACGGCAGAGATCGCTGGTGTTTGCATACTGCCGAAGTGCTCGGCAACGTAAGCTCGCGAACCGAGCAGTCCTTCTTCTTCACCGGTCCATAACGCGATTCGAATCGTGCGTCGTGGTTTGAGCCCGAGTGCTTGAATGATGCGCACGGCTTCCATCGCCACGGCAACGCCCGCCGCGTTGTCGGTAGCGCCGGTGCCGGCGTGCCACGAATCCATGTGGCCGCCGAGCATCACGATCTCGTCTTTGAGATCCGTGCCGGGAATCTCGGCGACCGTGTTGTAGCCCATCGGATCCGCGTCCTGCCAGGCAACTGCGAGATCGACGGTCATTTTCACCGGCTCTCCCGCCTGCAACATGCGCGCGATGCGATTGTAGTGTTCGATCGCGACCACGAGTTGCGGAATGACTTTCGGCGCACTTTTATCGTAGGGCGGTGTCGGTCGTGCCGGCGCAGTCGCAGTCGGATCTGGCGCTGGTGGAACGACGGAAGCCGATTGAACAAAGATCGTCCCGCCGTCACCACGACTGGGATCGATCAGCACGGCAGCGCCTTCCTGATCGAAGAAACGCATCCTGGCATTGGCAAACAGTTGCGCGGTGCGGAAGGCCGCCGCGTTCGCAGCATTGCCGCGTCTCGGATTTTGACGAGGCTCCGGTGCATCGGCAAGGATGAGCAGATCTCTTTCAGTCAGGCGCGTGCCGAGGGGATCGAAGTGCGCGGCCACGTCGCGCATCGGCGAAGTCAGCACGATCTTGCCCTTCAGTTTACCTTTGAACTTTTCCAGATCAGCGTCACTGCGCGCGTCAACGTAGACCACGTCGGCAGTTAAGGGATTTGCGAGTGCGGGTGACCACGCCTTCGGATACGCGATCACGGGAAACGGCGTCGGGTCGCTAACCTGCGCCGAAAAACGTTTCAAGCTCCAGCCGCGGCCAAACGGTCCCCAAGCTTCGAGGTGTGCGTTTTGCAGTCCCCATTTTGTCAACTGGTCGCGCGTCCAATCGTTAGATCGCTTCATTCCTGGCGAAGCGGTCAGCCGTGGTCCAATCACGTCGCTCAAGTAACTCAAGGTCTGCATCACCTGCGAGCGATTCATACCTTCGTCCTTGATGCGGACGATTGGATCGTTTGGATCCGGCGTGGGAGTTTGCGTCGCGGGCGGCGTCTGAGCCGCAGGTTGCGGTGCCGTGGTTTGCGTGGTTTGCGAGAGCAGCGTGGATGGGGAAACGAAAAATACCAAAAGCAGCACTACTGCTGCATAGCGCCGGTCGATCATGGTGGTTCTCCTCGAATTTCAGTTTTGAGTTGAGCTGGCCTGGAACCGTGTCATCTGTGTAACACAGATCGCGGTTTTTCGGTAGTGTCGAGCGGCTGGTCGGATCGATAACCACACGCTTCGTTCGCGCAATAACGAAACGTACCCTGCTTTTTCGTGGTCTTTTCGAGGAGGAAAGGCGCATCGCATTGTGGACAGGCGTCGAGCACGGGCTTGTCCCAGTAAACGATGTTGCAGTTGGGATACTCGGAACAGCCGTAGAAAACCTTGCCGCGTTTCGACTTCTTCACCACCATCTCGCCCTTGCAACCCGGACGAGGACACGACACGCCGACTGTCTCCTGTTTGATGTATTTGCACTTCGGATAATTCGAACAGGAGATGAACTCGCCAAAGCGTCCAAAGCGCTTCACCAGTTGCGCGCCGTCAACGGGACACTTTTCATCGAGCGGCACTGGCGGTGGCGCCACCACGCCAGTCTTTCCGATCTTGCGAATGTTGCGACACTCGGGATAACCCGTGCAGCCGAGAAATGGACCAAAGCGTCCACGCTTCAACTGCATCGGCTTGCCGCACAGTTCGCAAACTTCCGGTTCGGCTTCCTCGCCGTTGGCGGCTGCTTCTGCCCCAGCTCCGTTGCCGTTTGCGCTGGCGGGTGGCTCAGCGTCGCGCGTGGCTTCGCAGTTAAGACACTTCAGATACGGGCCAAAGCGTCCCCACTTCTGCACCATGCCGGGTGTGTTGCACT
>DASXRE010000122.1:0-12164 GCA_036506775.1 Pyrinomonadaceae bacterium
TCTCTGTGCAACCTCTGTGTCCTCTGTGTCTCTGTGGTGGTGACTGGTTCTCCCAAAAGTAAACCACAGAGACACAGAGGACACAGAGATGCACAGAGAAAGAGAGTTCAGTCGCCTGCTTCGCCCTCAACCAGCACCGGCTTCCGCGAGCGGCGCGAGCGGAAGAACGACGTGCGATCCAGCACTCGCTCCTGAAACTCTTCGAGGTAGAGATAGATCACGGGCGTGATGTAGAGCGTGATGAACTGCGACACGATCAGGCCGCCCACGACGACCAGACCGAGCGGCCGTCGTGACGAACCATCAGCGCCGTAACCCAACGCAATCGGCACCGCGCCAAAAACCGCCGCGAGTGTCGTCATCAGAATCGGCCGGAAACGATCCATGCTCGCGTCGTGAATCGCTTTATCAGCCGCTTCGCCGGCCTCGACGCGATGGCGTGCGAAGTCGACGATCATGATGCCGTTCTTCTTCACGATGCCCATCAACATGAACATACCGACGAAAGCGTAAAGCGACGCCTCCTGCCCAAACACCAGCAGCGTCAACAGACCTCCGACGAGCGCTGTCGGTAAGGTTGAAAGCACCGTCAGCGGGTGAACGTAGCTTTCGTAAAGAATCGCGAGGATCACGTACATCACGAAGACCGCCAGCGCCATAAGTACCGTCAGGCTCGTGACGGTATGGCTGAACGTTTGCGCCTCGCCCTGTAACTCCGCACGCACGCCCTGCGGGACGATCTCCGCCGCTGACTTAGTGATGTAGTTGGTTGCGTCACCAAGTGCGACGCCCGGTTTTAGATTGAAGAACAGCGACATGCTGGTGAACTGGTTCAAGTGGTTCACCGTTTGTGGTCCAAGCGTGGATTTCCATGTGACGAGCTCGCGCAGCGGGACAAGATTGCGCCCGTCGTCCGATTTGATGTAGAGCAGCGACAAGTCTTCCGGTTTCTCCCGCACCGAGTCGTCCATCTCGAGAATGACCTGATACTGATCTTCCGGCTTTTTGATCAGATAAAGGTAATTCTGCGAGTACGCAGTCCGTAGTAGCGACAGGATCCGTGCCTCGGAAACACCGTAAGTCTTCGCCTGATCGCGGCGAATATCGATGTTCAGATTGGGTGTGTTGTTGAAGTAGTCCGACGAAACGCTGAGAAAGCCGGGATACTGCATCAGCTTGGCCATCAGCTTCTGGCCTACTTCGTAAACCTGACTTGGGTTTGCGCCTGAAACAGTGAACGAGTATTGCCCCTGCTGCTGACTCGTGACACCGGTGCTGATTTGCAAAACCGGAAACGGACGGAGGAACGTCATCAAGCCCGGGATCGTGTTGAGCTTGCCCATCATCTCCGCTGTCACTTCGCCGATCGGCTTTCGCTTATCGGGCGGCTTGATGAACGTGAACGTGATGCCCTGATTGGAAGCGAGAAAGCCGGTAGCGCCAGTCAGCGTAAAGTCAGTAATCACGTTTGGATCGTTGCGCAACATCTCATCGACGCGGTTCTGATATTCGTGCATCTGCTTAGGCGACGAACCTTCCTTCGCGATGAACGCGCCGAAGATCACGCTGCTGTCGCCCGGCGGCAGAAACGTTTTGGGAATCAACATAAACAGCCAGATCGTGCCCGCAAGACAGATGACCCAGATAACCGGCGAGATCCAGCGATGGCGCAAAAACCACCACAGCGATCCGCCGTAAACATTCAGGATCTGTTTCTCGATGCCGCCGATGACGCGTTCCATCCACGTCTTCCTGGCGCCTTCGCCGCGCCGGCTCAACAGCCGCGCGCACATCAGCGGCGTCAGGGTTAGTGATACCAATCCCGAAGCGAGAATCGCAATCACGATCGTGATTGCAAACTCGCGGAAGATTCGTCCCACGAGCCCCGACATAAACACCAGCGGGATGAACACAGCCGCGAGCGAAATCGTCATCGACATGATCGTGAAACTGATTTCTTTCGCGCTGTTGATGGCGGCTTCAAACGGAGGCTCGCCGCGTTCCATACGCCGCACAGTGTTTTCGAGAAAGACGATCGCGTCGTCAACGAGAAATCCGATGGCAAGCGTTAAAGCCATTAACGAGAGGTTGTCAAGACTGTAGCCGAGACCACGCATCGCCATGAACGTGATCAGCAACGACAACGGCAACGCGACCACCGGAATCAACGTGTCCGTCACGCGGCCGAGAAAAGCAAAGATGACGATCACGACCAGCACGAACGCGATGAGCAAAGTCATCTGCACGTCGGCCACTGAGTGCACGATGCTGAGTGAGCGATCGTAGATGGGTGTGACGCGAATCGAGCCGGGCAACTCGGTGCTGATCAAGGGCAATACTTGATAGATCGATTTCGAAACCTCGACCGCATTGGCGCCGGCGCGGCGATTGACGGCCACGATCACGGTTGCGGAAGGCACGGGATAATCGCGCACCCAGAAACGCATGTTGACTCGCTCGTCCTGAACCGAGTCTTTCACAGTTGCGACGTCGCGGAGATAAATCGGCGCGTTGTTGGTGCCGCCAACGATCAGGTTGCCGTACTGTTCGGCGCTTTCGAGTTGTCCTTGTGGTCTGAGTATCGATGTCCCCGACGAACTGTCTAACTGGCCGGCACCGGTGTAACTGCTGCCGTTTCTGATCGCGTTGCTCAGGTCATCGATCGAGATGCTGCGCGCCCACATCGCCGCCGGCTTAGCCTTGATGCGGATCGCTGATTTCGTTCCGAAGACATTGACCTGCGAAACTCCCGGCAGGATGCTGAGACGCTGGCCCACGTTCGTGCTGGCGTAGTCGTACAACTGTCCCGGCGTGACCGAGTCGCTGGTCAGCGCGATGTACATGATCGGCTGATCGTTTGGGTTGCTCTTCGAATACGTCGGCGGCGAAGGCAGATCGATGGGCAAACTCCCCGTCGCTTGCGAGATCGCGGTCTGCACGTCGGTCGCGGCGGCGTCGATGTTCTTGTCGAGTGCGAATTGCAGTGTGAAAGTCGCGACACCCTGCGTGCTGCGCGAAGTGACGACCTCGAGGCCGTTGATCTGCATGAACTGCCGCTCGAGCGGCGTGGCGATGTTGTTGGCAATCGTGTCGGGACTCGCGCCCGGATAGCCAACCGTCACCTGAATGACCGGATAATCCACCGCCGGTAGATCGTTGATCGGCAACTGGAAATAACTCATCACGCCAAACAGGATTACTGACAGCGTCAGCACCGCCGTCATTACCGGTCGCCGAATGAATGGTTCTGACAGATTCATGACTTCGATCCGTCTCCTGCCGCGGTGGCCGGGCTATTTGCTTCGCGGGGTTGCTCAATCACCACTTTGTCATTGGGTGTAACGCCGAGTTGTCCGTTGGTCACGATGCGCTCGCCGGCCTGCACACCTTTCTCGACGACGATTAGATCGCCCTGGCGTTGGCCCAACGAAACCGGACGCTGCTCGGCCGTCGAATCCGGTCTGACAACGTAAACGTAAGATCCGTTTGCCGACGTCTGCGGTGCCGAGACCGGCACGAGCACTGCGCTCTGCACCGTGCTCAATACGAGTCGAACGTTGACGAAACGGCCCGGCCAGAATCGATGATCCGGATTCGGCAAAGTCGCGCGCAGTGTGACCTGACCGGTCTCATTCTGCACGGCGTTGTCGACGAAAGTCAGTTGGCCCAGGATCGCGTCTTCGCCTGTGTCGGGCAAACGAACCTCGGCTTTGAGTGAACCCGCTCGCATTTGCTGTTGCACGCTGGAAAGATTGCTTTGCGAAATCGTGAAATCGGCGTAGATCGGATCGATTCGTTCGATGACGAGCAACGCGTTGTTCGGAGTTGAGCCGTTTGACTCTCCGCCGCTTTGTCCGCCCGGATTGACGACGTTGCCGATGTCGACGAGTCGCTGTCCGGCGCGGCCGTCGATGGGCGAGCGAATGTAGCAGTAACTCAGTTGCACTTTTGTTGTCTCGATCGCGGCGTTGTCGACCTTGATCGTTTCGTCGGCGCTACGTACGGTGGCGCGTGCGGCTTCAGTGTTTGCTCGCAGCGTATCGTAATCTGCTCTCAGTTGTTGATACTGTTCGCTTGCCACCACACCCTGTTCGACGAGGGTGCGATATCTCTCGACTTGGGTGAGTCCCCATTTTTCGCGCGCCACTTCGCGTGCCAGATTTGCTTCCGCTTGTTTTTTGAGCGCGCCGTCGCGGGCGAGATTCGCTTCCGCCTGTTTGAGATTTGCTTCGAACGGCCGCGGGTCGATCGTGAAAAGCAGTTGGCCCTTTTTGACGTTGGCGCCGTCAGTGAAATGAAGCTGCATGATTCGCCCGGAGACTTGCGGCTGAATCGCGACTGTTTCGCGCGCGACAATCTTGCCCAGCGCGTCGAGATAGCTCGCGACATCCTGCGAAACGGCGGGAGCGACTGTTACCGGCGCGGGCGGCCGTGCAAAACTCTGCTGGGCCTTGTTTACACAGCCTGCCGGGGAAGACAATGATGCGACAATCAAGAGTGCAGTTCCCAGACGAAAAGATAAGCTCTGCTTTCTGTTCATAGAGTTGTTCCTTAGCTCATCCAGCGTCTACCTGATGACAACTGAAGTTTTGGTTTGACTTTGCGTACGACAGCGCGCGCGCTTTTGTTGCGCACACAAGCCGCGTGTCGCGCACTCAGGCCACGCCCGGAAGCGGCGTATGCATTGTGCCATTTCGCGATGACGACCGCGACCACCGACGCACCGCCAGCAATGGTGCAGGTTGAACCGGGCGCCTCTTTGGAGTACCCCGCAACCCAAACTGCCTTACCGCCTGCACCGTCCGGCCGCCTCAACCAAACCACCTGTTGTCTCGGGCCGACAATAATACGCCGCAGCCACACTACGGCGTGTTAAGTAGACGTAAAAATTTGTTAAGAATTGTGAACCGCGAGGCTATCAGGCCGCGGCTCTTTTCACCCTTGTAGTCTGAGGGAACTTCAAGAATTACACCTTGTCGAGCAAGTCGATCACGTGAGCCTCGCCTTCCTCGACGATGGCCACTTTCTCCGCAAACTTCTTGTTCTCAGCGAAGAACGCCGTGAGGCCGTTTTTCTTCGGCGACCAGTTCGCGCGGACCTTCACTTTGGGGTTCTTCTTCTTTTTGGCTTTCTCTTTCCCCTGTTCCTTTTCCCAATCCGCCTTGCGACCCTTGTCAATCTCGTCGATTGGATAGGTTAGGTGAATCGTGAAGTCCTCGTCGCCGCGTTCGTCGAGCAACATCTGCAAGGTCGCACGTTCGGGGTTGCCGTGCTCGCCGTCGCCCGAAAAGACGTAATGATCCGCGGTGACGCGCCGGAACAGGATCGGGTCTGCGTTCCGATCACTTCCGTGATGCGGCACCTTGAAAATATCGACGTGCATCGTGCTCTTGCCGTCCTTCTTCAGCAGGCCGGCAAGCTCCAGGCCTTCCAACACCTTGTCGCCGCGCGCGTCGCCAGTCAGCAAGATCTGTTTTTCGCCCGCTTCCGCCAGCACCACCAGACTCGAAAGATTAGCCGCCGAATTGTCCGTAAAAGCCGCCAGAGCCCCGGCCGTTCCCTTGGCCTTCTCTTTCTTCTTTAAAAACGCGTCATGCTCTTTCTGCAATTCAACGACTTCATCATGCATGGGACCGATGACGGTAAACTTCATCCCTTTGCCCATATCGATCGCCTTGGCTTTCGCTTTTGCGATCACGAGCCCGCCGTTGAAGCCCGGATTTATACGCAACTTCAAGCCGCGTACGTCGTCGCGCAAGCGAAATCCCTGGTCTACACTGGCAAGAACCTTCGCCGCATCCGGATCGAGTCCATCAACATCCGGCTCGCCGCTAAGCGACGCAGTGCCAAACTGCGCCGTCACCGCAGCCGTAAGTTCTTTCGGACTGTTGCCGATGATGTCGTCAAACGTGTTATGCCAGACGCCCATGATCTTCAAAGGCAATGGCTTCTGCGCCGCCTTCGCCTCAAGCAGTTCTTTGGTCAACTCCAGCACGCCGTTGATGTGATCATCGTCAATATGGCTGACCATCAGAAAATCAATCGGCAACGGATCATCCGCGCCGAGCTTGCGCCCCTTCCTGATCTGGTCGAGACGCGGCTTGAGCTGTGGTCTATAAACCTGCGACGGTCCACCGTCAATGACTCCCAGCCCGGGGTCGTTTTTCGACCCGTAATGAAGAATGAGGCAGTCGCCCTTGCGAGCGCGTCGAACGTCAAGACTAAGAAACATGAGGATCCTCCTTTTAGATACTTTGAAACGCCCGCAACACGTCGAGCATGCCGTGTCCCTGAAAACTTCGCTCGCGGTCCAGGTTCGTCGCACTCTCGCACAGAATGCGTTTTATTCTCTGCGGCGCGCCGATTAGTTCGTCATACCGCGCCATGAGCATCGCCGCCGCGCCACTCACGTGCGGCGCCGCCATACTCGTTCCATCGAGTTCGCCCCACGAGCCCTCAAGCAGACACGATTCGATGCGCTCTCCCGGGGCCACGAGATCCGGCTTCAATCGTCCATCGCCTGTTGGACCACGGCTGGAAAAGAAGCTGACGCCATAGGTGTGTGGCCGGTAACGATGAGTGGCACCCACCGTGATCACGCTGTCGGCGTTTCCGGGATCAGTAACACTGAAAGCGGTGTAGCCTTCGTACGATCCATCCTTCGTTTCGAAACGCTGATAGCCCAAGTTTCCCGCGGCGGCAACGACGACAACCCCGCTCTCCACCAAACGTTCACACTCGTTGCAGATCGGCGTGCGGCCACATGCAAAATTGCGCACGTCATGTGGAATCGACAAGCTGAGGTTTGCACCATGAATACTGAGATACGTGTGCCGATCGTTGAGGTAGCGCAGGTACTGTAGCGCCGCGATGATAGCAAACTCGGTATCTTGCAGCGTCTTGGCGAGCACACGAAAGTCGTAAAACCGGATATCGGGACACATGCCATCGGCAAACTGCGCGTTGCCGTGAGCCGCGGCGCCAATAATTCCCGCGACGTGACTGCCATGCCCGCTGGTCGGTGGTTTGTTTTTGTCTTTCGGGTCTACCGCGATGAACGGTTCGACCAGCTCCCAGTGAATGGGTCGATCGTTTTCTGCATCTTCGGCGAGCGCCTTCAGAATTCGTGTCGCTTCTTTTGCTGAAAGCTCTTTTTCGCGGCCTTCACGCAACTCTGTGAGTCGAGCCTTGAACGCCGGCGTGTTCGTATCGACATTGTCGAGGCTCACGATCTGGCGAATGTTGCTGAAGTCGAAAGCCTTGATGATTCGCGTTTGGCCGTCTTTGTCGTTGAATGCCGGATGATTGCCGTCGATGCCGGAATCGAGCACTGCCCAGCGGATGCTTTCGCAGCGGACGTTGAACAAGGTTCGAGCGGCATCACCCTTGACCGACGGCACTGACCGGCTCAAAGCAGGCATCGCTTTGCGATTCAATGACACTTGCCAAATCTCCGGTTCGACATCAGCAGAACCAGATTCGGGATCCGCAAGAAGCTGCTCAAACACGTTCCCTAACAGCTTCACAATCGGTGTCGGCGTCTTGAGTTTGGCAATCGCATCGCCGGCGCTCCACGAAGCCCGCTTGTTCTTTGGTTGAGTTGAGGCCCAGAGAATGACTCCCGCGAGACTGACATATCGATCGAGCGCACTGAAGTCCGCGAACGCTGCCGCGGCTTGTGCCTGATCGTCTTCATCCTTCGCCTTGGCCCAATCGATTACCGCCTGAATTCTTTTTCTTAACCGCGTCCCCTCGACATACTCGTCTAATCCTTCCTGAACCTTTCGCTCGCCCCACCACTGAGTCATCGGCACGATGACGCGCAGCAGCTCATCAAAGAAGAGGCGCGCCGCAACCAGACCCTGAAGGTAAGCAATCTGCGATTCTTGTCCTCGCTCGCGCCGAGTCTTGAGCTGGTTGAGCCGTTTCGCAATGCGAACAGCCACGGGTCCGGCGGCCTGGGTTTTGTGAGGAGTGATCAGGAGGTCTATTGCGTCTGCTGGTTTGACGGCATACGCGATCCAGACGTCTCCCAGCACCGGCGAGTCCTGAAGTTGACGACGATCGTTGGTTGGGCCGAGGAGAACCAGTTCAACCAGGGCACGAGAGGAAACAGTCATGGGCCATCCTTCCTGAGGTATTACCTGTGTTCTGTATTCTAGTACACAGCAAAACAGAAATAGGGATTTATTTAAGACAGCTCGATTGGTTGGGCGGAGAGGACTTGCTCGAGTTCGCGCAACGACTGCAGCGTCTCCTTGCCCACCGGCGCGTCGACTTCAATCAAGGCCATGGCCTCACCACCACGTTCGCGCCGGCCCAGATGAAAACGGCTGATATTAACACCACGCTCACCAAGTATCGTGCCGATCTGGCCGATCACGCCCGGTACGTCGCGATTGCGCGTCACGAGCATGTGTCCTTGCGGCGTCGCTTCTAGATAAAACCCGTCGATCTCCGTGATGCGGCCTTCACGTCGCTGGGCGCCATAACCAAATAGAGTGCCCGCCAGACTGCGCGTCGACTGTCCAGTCGAAATCTCTGTGCGAATCGCGGGAGCCATGTCGCCACTCTGCCGCACGTACGTTGTCGTCACCTTGATGCCACGCTCTTCCGCGATCAGAAACGCATTGACCACGTTCACCCGTGCACTGACGTCGCGCAGCAGTCCGGCGAGAAACGCACGTGTCACCGGCGTCGCATCGACGTCAACTATCTCACCGGCAAATTCGAGACGCACCTCGCTGACTGCACTGTCCACCAGTTGCGCCTGAAAACGGCCGAGACTCTCCGCGAGCGCAACGTAGGGTTGCAGCAAACTAAGCTCTTTCACGCCGAGCGCGGGCACGTTCACTGCGCCGCGCAGCGCGCCTGTTAAGAGAAAATCACGCATCTGTTCGGCGACTGTGAAAGCAACGCCTTCCTGCGCTTCGGTAGTCGAGGCGCCGAGATGCGGCGTGACGATCACCTCGTCCAGCTTCAGCAACGGATGATCGGACGGAGGCGGTTCCTGTGAGAACACGTCCAACGCAGCGCCCGCGATCGTTCCCTTGCTAATCGCTTCACCGAGCGCCGCTTCATCGATCAGACCACCGCGGGCACAGTTGATAATGCGGGCGCCCTTTTTCATTTTCGCAAACACTTCGCGGTCGATCAGGCCACGCGTTTCGGCAGTTAAAGGCGTATGCACTGTGAGGAAGTCGGCGCGCGAATAGACTTCATCGAGTGGCGCCAGTTCGATTTCGAGATCGCGGGCCTGTTCGGGTGCGATAAACGGATCGTAAGCGACAATCTGCATGCCCATCGCGCGGGCGCGCGAAGCGACGACGCGTCCGATGCGTCCGAGACCGATGATACCGAGCGTCTTGCCCTGAAGCTCAACGCCGATGAACTTCTTTCGTTCCCAACGTCCGGCTTTCAAGCTGCTGTTTGCTTGCGGGATAGAGCGTGCCAACGAGATCAGTAGCGCGATCGTGTGTTCAGCGGTCGTGATCGTGTTGCCGTCGGGAGCGTTCATGACGACGATGCCGCGAATGGTCGCGGCAGGTACGTCGATGTTGTCAACGCCGACGCCGGCGCGTCCAATCACGCGCAAACTATTCGCACTCGACATTAATTCCGCCGTTACTTTTGTCTCGCTGCGCACGATCAAGCCTTCACAACCGGCCAGCGCCTGGACCAGCGACGGGCCAGTCAGACCAGTCCGTTTCTCGACTGTGAAACCAGCGGACCGCAGGGGTTCAAGACCGCTGTCACTCACGTCGTCTGCTACAAAAACCTTCATCGGCTGCCCCTTTTAACGCCTCCTACAAATCAGGACACTGCATCACCACAAAACTTGTTCCACAGGACGCCTCCTTGGAGTGCGGCGACTCGTCGCCGCTTTGGTCTGAAAGCGGAATCAAAAGCGGTGACAAGTCCCCGCACTCCAAGGATCTAATTGCTTGCCAGTAAAAAGTCCGTATGGTAACAGATACCGCGCGGAGGAGATAATTGATGGAGATTCTCGTTTACCGGCGCGGCGACCACAAGATCAACGAAGGTTTTACCGTCGAACAACTCCCTGAACTTTTGCAGGACCAGTCAGTCGTTATCTGGGTCGACATGGAGTCGCCAACCGCGGACGATGAACAAGTGCTCCTCGATGTTTTTCATTTCCATCCACTGACCGTCGAAGACTGCCGCGAGAACCGTCACTATCCCAAGGTCGAAGAGTTTCCCGGTTACATTTACTTCATCGTTCACGGCGTGCGCGCCGACACCAGTCCCGATCGCTTCAACACGATCGAGCTCGACGGCTTTCTCGGCAGCAACTACGTGATCACGTATCACCACGACATGTTCCGCAGCATTAATAACGTCAAGCAACTGCTGCGCACGAGTCCGATCGCCTGCCAGCGTGGATCGGGTTTCTTGTTGCACCAGATTCTGGACCAGGTAGTCGACTTCTACTCGCCGGTACTGGATGACTTCGACGAACGGATCGACCAACTGGAAGACGAGATCTTCACGTTGAAGCGGCCCAACAACCTGATCCTTGCCGAGATCATGGACCTCAAGCGAAGCGTGCTGCGGCTGCGTCGAATTTCCGCCAAGCAGATGGACATCCTGCTGCGTATGAGCCGGGGCGAGTTTCACTTGATTCCGGAGGAGATGCGTCCGTTCTATCGCGACGTTTACGATCACCTCGTGCGCGTCACGGATCTGGCCGAGAACTATCGGGATCTGATCAGCGGCTCATTGGAAGCTTACCTTTCGGTCGTTTCGAATCGCTTGAATGAGATCATGAAGGTGCTGACGATCTTCTCGGCGATCATGCTGCCGTTGACGTTCATTGCCGGTGTTTACGGGATGAACTTCGACAACATGCCGGAGCTGCACTCGCGCTACGGCTATTTCGGCGCCCTGCTAGTGATGGTGGTGATCGCCGTGGTGATGCTGTTTTTCTTCTGGCGTCGCGGATGGATCGGACGGACTAAAGAAGGGGAGACGCCCGAAGGTTAAAGCGGATCCGCATCTTTTAGTTCATCTGCGTCGTCAAACGCGCCATCGGGACTGGGTGCATCCGTTCTCTCCGTTTCATCCGTGTCCAGAGAAACTTCGTCTTCCAGATCCTTCAAGGT
This sequence comes from Pyrinomonadaceae bacterium, assembly GCA_036506775.1. GTDB lineage: Bacteria > Acidobacteriota > Blastocatellia > Pyrinomonadales > Pyrinomonadaceae > PSRF01. The sequence goes on from DASXRE010000122.1 coordinate 11,124, forward strand.
TTCCTTGCTCGTCGCTTCCTCTTGTCGTTTCTTTACATTCTCCATTTACCAGCCACCTCGCCACACCGCGAATAAACTCAACACCGAAGCCGCATAGACTCCGGCCACCAAATCGTCCGCCATTATTCCCAAACCACCGCGGAGCGACTCAAACTTTCGCGCAGGATAAGGTTTGAAGATGTCAAAAAGGCGAAAAAGAGTAAACGAAATGATGATCGAGGTTTTAAATGGACCGCGGGCAAAGGCCCAGACCGGCAACAACGCAATCATCTGACCCGCAACTTCATCAACGACGACTTTGCCAGGATCTTTAAGACCGAGAATTCGTTCGGTTCTTGAGGCGGCCCAAATTCCGGCCCACGTGATTGCGATTATGGCGAGAAGCTGAAGGGGCAGAGACCCGAGCAACAGGAAGATACCGAGACCCACCAAAGATCCGAACGTTCCCGGCGCCAGCGGCATGTAACCAACACCCCAGGTTGCGATCGCGAGCGCCGCGTAATCCAACCCGGTAAGTGTCTGTTTGGGCGTCAGACTGAAATCCTGCCAATCAGATCGTATTCGTGCGCTTCAGTGATCTCGACGTTCACAAAGTCTCCTGGTGCGGGCAACACACCATCCGGCACGTCGTTGATGAGAACGCAGCCGTCGATATCAGGCGCCTGCGTCTCCGTTCTTCCCTGCCACAACAGCTCGCTCTCTTTCGACTCACCTTCGAAAAGCACGCGCACTGTGTCGCCAACGCGCGCCTTGTTTTTACGACGCGAGATGCGCGACTGCTCTTTCATCAAAGCCATGCGCCGGCGCGATGCGGTCCGTACTGGAACCTTGTTCGGCAGTTCGAAAGCCGGCGTGCCTTCTTCGTCTGAATACGTGAAGACGCCGACGCGATCGAATTCCACGTTCTTCACAAAAGCCATCAACTCGTCAAAGTCGTCTTCAGTTTCACCGGGAAAACCGGTGATGAAAGTAGTGCGCACCGCGATGCCCGGAACACCTCGCCGCACGCGCTCGATCAGTCGTTCCAGACTCTGTCGATTG
>DASXRE010000123.1:0-20978 GCA_036506775.1 Pyrinomonadaceae bacterium
AAAACGCGAACAGGATGTCGCGCAGGTGACGCTCGGCGGCAGTAATGAGGCCGGGCTTCACCGCTTCATCCGGCGAGATACCGCCACCGCCGTAAACCGCGCGGCCGGTGTCGGTGTGGCTCTCCGGACCCGTTTGCGGAGTGGTGGTTTGTGTGTCCTTGTCAGCGGCGAGTCCACCTGGGAAGTAGTAGTTGTAGAAACCGCCGTTCGAATAGTCGCGCTGAATCAGACGGCCAGACGGCGTGAAATACTTGGCGATGGTCAGCAGCAGCGCTGAGTCGTAATCCAACTGAAACGGAAACTGCACGAGCCCCTTGCCAAACGTCGTTTCGCCGACAATGAGCGCGCGGTCATGATCCTGAAGCGCGCCCGCGACGATCTCCGCCGCGGATGCGGTCTCGCCGTTAACCAGCACGACCACCGGCACACCGTCCGGGCTTTCATTCACCGCTGCGTACTGCTGCGAACTGTCGCGAAAACGACCCTTCTGCGTAACGATCATCTGACCGCGCTGCAAAAACGTGTTGGCCACGCGCACTGCCTGAATCAGCAGACCGCCGCGATTGCCGCGCAGGTCGAGCACGAGCATGTTCATGCCTTTGCTGTGCAGAATTTTTAGCGCCTGCTCAAATTCGTCAGCCGTGGTCAGATTGAAACCGCCGGTCATGGCAACGTAACCGACGCCCGGGCGGAGCATGTACGCCTGGGCAATTGACGGTAACGAAACTGCGTCGCGAACGATGTTGACGGTTTCACTTTGACGATTCGCCGGATGCTCGACAGTGACTTTCACCGTTGTGCCGCGCGGTCCCAACAGAAACTTGCGCACTTCCGGATAGGTCTTGCCTTTCATCGACTGTCCGTCAACCGCGAGAATGCGGTCGCCGAAGCGCAATCCAGCGCGCGCGGCAGGCGATTCGGGGAAGGTAGCGCGAATGAACGTGTTTACGTCCGTGCCTTCGCGAAGATCCTCGATCGTGGCCCCGATCCCGAAGTATTCAGAACGTTGTTCGGTGCGGAATGACGCGTATTCGACCGGATCGAAGTAAGTCGAGTGCGGGTCGAGCACGCTCAACATGCCGCTGATTGACGATTTGAAGATTGAGTTGTAATCCAGCTTTTTGCCGTCGATATGATTCGATTGAATTACGGCCAGCGCCTCAGCCAGATCGTTCTTAATCATCGGCCCCGAAACAACACTCTTGCTGGTCGAAGTGGTTCCGGCGGAAGATCGCTCGGGGGTAGTGGTGGTCCGGCGGGCCGAACGATTTTGCTGGGCGAGAATCAATGCGGGAAGTGTCAGGGCAAAAACAAGGAAAAGAATTCCCGGGGCAAAAGAGCTTTTTCTCACGCAACCCTCCTAAAACTTGTCTACAGCTAATTACTACCGGTTCGGGGCGCCGGGCTTCGTCGGCCGGGTTTCGGGCTGGAAACTCGGGGACGCCAGAATAACACGAGAGCCTGAGCTTTTGTAGATGCCACCACGCGGATTTTCGTCGCCCGCGAATCTCCCATCCTCATGTATTATTGGCCCCAAGCTCTAAACGACAATCCGACGGAGGAAGTTGAATGCCAACCACATTAAAGCGGGAGAATCTTGTGTCTTTTGCAAACGAGCACCGGGAGGAATTTGAGACACTTCTGCGCCGTTTTGTCGAAACGCCAACAGTCTCCGTCGATCCAAAGCATGTCGGGGATATCCGCAAAGGAGTTGAGCTGACAGTCGAAACTCTCGAACGTTTTGGCGGCAAAGCCGAGGTTTACCGTGCCGATCGCGGCAATCCCGTGGTGCATGGCGTGTTTGGCAACGACAACGGCCGTCCGACGGTTACTGTTTACAACCACATTGACGTTCAACCCGCGTCGAAGGAGACCGAGCCGTGGGACACTGAACCGTTCGTCTTCACGAAAAAGGGCGACACGTATTACGGCCGCGGTACCACGGATGACAAGGGACCGGCTCTGAGCGCGCTGTTTGGCGCGCGCGCGGCGATCGAGGCCGGCGTGCCGGTCAACATTCGTTTCCTGTGGGAGTTTGAAGAAGAGATCGGTTCACCAAACTTCGAGACGATCATCTCGAAAGCCGCGAAAGATCTGCGCACCGATTCCGTTGTTGTTTCTGACACGGTTTGGGTGTCGCGAAATCGGCCCGCGAGTTCAGCCGGCCTGCGCGGGTTGCTTGGTTTTATTCTCACGCTCGAGACGGCCATGGTTGATACACACTCCGGCGAAACAGGTGGCGCTTCGCGCAATCCAATTGCGGAGTTGATGCAACTCATCTGCGAGCTGTACGACGCGCGCACCGGCAAAATAAAGATCAAAGGCTTCTACGACGACGTGATTCCGCCGTCGAAAAAAGAGCTTCAGGATTGGGCCAACTGCGGCTTCTCGGTGAGTGCGTACAAGAAAGCGCATCACTTGAAGAAGATGCGCACGGAAGATCAGCTTGAAGTGATGAAACGCATCTGGGGCATGCCGACGCTGGAGATTCACGGCGTCGTTGGTGGATACCAGGGCCCGGGTGTGAAATCGATCGTGCCGCCGCGTGCGGAAGTGAAATGCTCGTGCAGACTGGTGCCGACGCAGGATCCGGCGAAACTCAAGAGACTGATCACGGCGGCAGTGAAAGAAAGAAATCCGGACGTGAAGATTCAGTTTGAATCATCGGCGCCGGCGTTTCGCACGGTGGTCGAAGGTGCATTGCCGGAGGCGCTGAAACGCGCGGTGAAGTTTGCGTTCAACCGGGATGCGGTGTTTGTGCGCGATGGAGGGACGATCGGTGCGATGACGAGTATTGAGAAAGTGCTGAAGTGTCCGGTACTTTTCCTGGGCCTGTCGCTACCCGAACACGGTTACCACGCTCCGAACGAGAATTTCGACTGGCAGCAGGCGTCAGGCGGAATGGTCGCGTTTGCGAAGTACTTCGAAGAGATCTCCCAACTTTAGCCACCTAGAAGCACAAGAAGCACAAAAGAGCTGAAGAGAAGCAAAAAACCAGCTCTGAACTGTCTTGTGCTTTTTGTGCCTCTTGGGCGGCTCAGATCACGCAGGAGAGTCGTTCTTCGTGAAGCGGCAGGAAGCCGGCTTTCTCGTAGAAGCGTCGCGCTTGCGGGTTTTCGAGATGGACAGCGACGTCAATCCGTGTGACCGATTCTTTTCTTAATTGGTCTTTCAGTTGATTGAGCAACTCCGTGCCGACGCCGGCCCCGCGTCGATCTGCCTTAACAGAAACGTCGTCGAGCTTTGCCACTACCGAGCCCATCGAGGTCGAGATCGCGTAACACACAACGCAAATCCCCGCGACGCCGTTTTCATCGAAGGCCATCCACACGAATCCGAGTTCCGGACGTTCAAGGAAAAGATCGAGCGCGTTGTTCAGACCTTTAAGTCCGAGATCACCGTACGCCTGGCTGCTTGCGAGGTAGTGCTCGTCAGCGCTGAGAAAATCGCTCAGCATCATAAACGCGTCGCGCACGTCGGCGGCGCCCATCTTGCGACAACGAATCGGCATAGCGGGCCAATCATGCCAATTCGCCTTCGCAATTCGCAAGCTTCCGGATATAATTCGGCCTCCGCATTCCAGGTAATTTTCCATCCAACTTAGCGCAGGTCAGGAGCCATGAAAAAGACAATCACTCTCTTCGCCGCAGCACTGCTTCTCGTTGCCGCAATCTCGGCGTTCGGCCGCGAAGCGCGGCTCGTTCGCTATCCCCACTATCACAACGGCCGCGTCGTCTTCACGTATCTGGGCGACATCTGGACCGCTGATGAAAACGGTCAGAACGTGCAACGTCTGACGGTCAATCGTGCCCGAGACGTTTACGGACGCTTTTCACCCGACGGCAAATGGATCGCGTTCTCGAGTGACCGCAACGGCAATCTCGACGTCTTCGTGATACCTGCGAACGGTGGTCAGGCGAAACAGTTGACCACGCATTCGGCCGACGACACCGTGCTCGGTTGGTCCGCCGACTCGCGTGCGGTCCTGTTCAGCAGCAATCGCGGTGAAGACTTCATGCCGCAGCTTTATCTTGTCGGACTCGACGGCGGAATACCCTGGAAAGCCGGCACCGACATGGGCGTGCAGGCGTCGTACTCACCCGATGGGAATCGGCTCGCTTACAACCAGAAGTCGCAGGTCTACTGGCGCAAGTATTACCGGGGCGCTTACCAGAGCGACATCATGGTGATGGACGTTGCCGCGAAGAAGTTTACGCAACTAACCGACTTCGACGGTCTCGATTCGTGGCCCATGTGGGGACACGATGGTTACATCTACTTCGTCAGCGATCGCGACGGCGGCGGTCTAACGAACATTTGGCGCATCTCGGAAAACGGCGGCAAGGCCGATCGCGTCACGACGTTCAAGGCCGGCGACGTTCGCTGGCCCGCGATCAGTGCCGACGGCCGCGTGATCGTTTTCGAGCACGACTTCGGCATCTGGAAACTCGACCTCAACGCCAAGCGCGCGACGCCAATCAAGCTGGACATCGATGCCGAAACGCAAGAAAACCTCAGCGAGCTCGAAACATACAATTCGCAAGCTGACGATTACGACCTCGCGCCATCATCGCGACGCATTGCGATTTCAATTCACGGCGAGATCTTTACCGCGCCCGTTGAAGAAGGAGATCTGAAGCAACTGACCGATGGTCCGGCCCGCGATCGCACCGTTTCGTATTCACCTGACGGCAAGTGGCTCGCTTACATCTCGGATCAAAGTGGACGTGAAGAGCTCTACGTCGTGCCCGTTGACGGCTCGGCTCCGGCACAGCAACTGACGGACATCGACGCGCTCAAACAAGGCTACAACTGGTCGCCCGATTCCAAAGAGATCGCGTTCGCGTCGTCCGACGACAAACTACGCAAGCTGACGGTGGCCACGAAGCAACTGATCGATCTCGACAGGTCACACTACGGCGGCTTTGGCACACCCGTGTGGTCACCGGACGGAAAGTGGATCGCTTACTCGAAAGCTGATGCCACGCGCACGTCTGACATCTACATAGTCGCGTCGTCGGGAGCGGAGAAGGAACCGCACCGGGTTACCTTTGATTCAAACAGCGACGGGAATCCGCACTTTGGACCGGACGGCCGCAAGCTTTTCTTCCAGCGCGTCGAACCGACCGCGGGCGGTAACGTACAGAATTCAGTTCAAATCTATTCAATGTGGCTTGAACGGCAGGATCGCGATCCTGATGATCCCGAAGAGCGCGAAGCGCAAGCTCCGGCAACGCCAGCCGGCGAGGATGGTGAAGGCGCTGCTGCACCGCCTGCGCGGCGTGGACCACCCGCGAATCGTCCGCCACGAGAGATCAAGATGGACTGGGACGGCTTGAAGCGTCGCACGCGGCAGATCACGCGCATGCCGTTCCCGATTCTCAATTACACCATCGCGCCCGACAGCCGCACGATCGTTTTCACCACGACTGAACCGGCGGGCCCGGCTAACCTTCCGGTGATCTATTCAGTGCAGGACGACGGACGGCGTTTGACGCGAATCACCGCCGGACAACCACCAAATGAAGGCGAGGGTGGCGGCCCGGGCGGCGGCGGTGGTTTTGGCGGCGGCATTGGCGATCTGCATATTTCGCGTGATGGCCGCACGCTCTTCTTCCGCGAACGCGACAACGTTTATTCAGTGCCGCTGTCCGCGGGAGCAGGTCCAGGCGCCGCTACTGCGGCTGCCGGACGCGAAGCTGGTGGCGCCGGCGCAGGCGGCAGACGGCGGATCAATTTCAACGTACGCGTGCGCATCGATCATCCCGCCGAATGGGCCGAGATGTTCGACGATGGTTGGCGCACGATGAAATATCGCTTCTACGATCCGAAGATGCACGGGATGGATTGGGATGCGATGCGTGCGAAGTACCGCCCGCTCGTTGATTATGTCGGCGATCGTCAGGAACTGCTGAACATCATCAACGAGATGATTGGCGAGTTGAATGCTTCACACACCGGCGCAGCGCCACCGCCGCGTGGACCAGGCGGCGGTGGAGTTTCGACGGGTCACCTCGGCGTCGAACTCGAATCCGACAAAGTCGCGGGCCGCTATCGCGTCAGTTACATCTATGAAGATGGACCAGCCGACAAAGACTGGGTGCGCGTAAAAGTCGGTGATTACCTGCTCGCGATCGACGGCAAGCAAGTCAAAGCCGGCGACGACTACTGGCAGCTTTTGAACAACCGGCTGAACCGCAAAGTGACGGTGACGTTCAATAGCAAACCGGCTGATGACGGCGCGTGGCACACGCGCATCGAGGCGATCAATACCGGCGCTTACAGCCAGTTGCGCTACGACCGCTGGGTCAAGGAACGACGAAAGAAAGTCGACGAACTGTCCGGCGGCCGCATTGGTTATGTCCACATCCAGGCGATGAACCCGCCGTCTCTGCGCAAGTTTGAGAAAGAGATTCGCGAGTATCGCAACAAGGAGGCGCTGATCATCGATCAGCGTTGGAACGGCGGTGGCAACATCGAACAGGAGTTGCTCGCGATTCTGGTCCAACGTCAGTATCAGATCTGGCAGCCTCGGGGGACCGAAGCGACGGGCCGTCCATTTGCCGGTTACTTTGGACCGAAGGTCGTGTTGCAAAACTGGCGTTCGGCCTCAAACGCGGAAATGTTCCCGGCAGGTTTCCGTGCGCTCGGACTCGGCAAGGTGATTGGCACGCCGACAATGGGCGCTGTGATCGGCACGGGCAGTTACAGTTTGATTGACGGCTCGACGGTGCGCACTCCGGGCGTAGGCGTGTTCCTCGCCGATCCGAAGCGGACGAACATGGAAAACTACGGCGTGCAACCGGACATCATGGTTGATAACAAACCGGAGGACGCGCTGGCTGGACGCGACCGTCAACTCGAAGCTGCGGTCGACGAACTGATGAAGCAGTTGAACGGATCGCGGCGCAACCTCGCCACGGAGGGTCAACAGCAACAGAAATAACCCACGGATGACACGGATCAAGGGGTCACAATATTGGTCATCTTTACGACCTCGAATTGTGACCCCTTGATATTTTTCAGCGTGTTCAATTCGTCCTCGTTCCAGCGCGGATCGGGTGCTCCGCTGATGAACCAGTTGGAACCGTTGTCGGCGAGAATCATTCCATACTTCTTCAGCGCACGAAGAATGACCTGTATCGCGGGCGAGTAGCCGGAAATATCCACCGAGGCTTTCAAACGCACCCGCATTCCCATCGGCGGTTGATCGACGCTCGTGTTTGTGCTCGCCCAATGCCGCGCCGGAGCGACGTACGCGCGACGCGTGATCTGCGCCGTGAAGCGAATCGCGTGCTTGATCTCCTGTTGCTCAAACAGCTCATCGTAGCGCACCAAACCCGGAAAGATCGGCAGGCCCGCAGCATCGGCGGAGGTCCAGCCCGCGGGTCGCAACGCGTTTGAGTTCTACCCTAAACGTTCGATTGGTGTTGAGGTTTAGGGCAAGGAGGGCAGGAGTTAGTATAAGCCACAAAGAGGCACAAGAGACACAGAATCGAGTTAGATTGGGGCGCCTCCTTGGAGTGCGGCGACTCGTCGCCGCTTTGGTCCGGTACTATCGCCTGCGACATCGTTAGGCCAAAGCGGTGACAAGTCCCCGCACTCCAAGGAGGTAAGCTGACCTACGGCCGACTTTATGGCTTGAGTTTGAAGTCCGAAGGAACAAATTCCACGGATTTCACGGTCCCATCCACCTTGAGGCGCTTGTCCGTGTTGGGCACGTAAGCGACGATCACCGTATTCACAGGCTTCCGTTCACCGCAAGTAATCTCGCCTTTGACACTGGTATCGTAAGTCGTGATTTCAACGTCGTCGAAACTGCTGGTCCTTAGTCGCAGCAAACCGTTTCCCGTTTGGACCACGAACACGATGCCTTTGGCGTCGCACTCGAGTCGCAAGAGCGTGGCTTGCAACTGAGTTTCGCCCGCGGCCGTCGCTCTTAAAACCTCGCGCAGATAAGAAGATGGATCGGGGGTAGCGGCAGGTTGCGACTTGAAGTTTCCGGCATTTGCTGGCGAACTAGTGGATTCCGCACCTGTTTTCACGACAGACGGCGCGGCAGCATCCTGCGCCCGCCTCTGCGGTTTCAACTGATCGTACGTCCCGGCATTCTCTTCAATCCTGCTAATCTGCGCTAGTACCAACTCCGAATGTTTGCGAATGTCTTCATCCGCGTCTGATTTGATAAGTTGTTCGAGCATCTGGCGCGCTTGCTTGTATTCGCCGATGCGCGCGTAAAGTTGCGCGAGCGTGAACGAGAAGTCATGTCGACCCGGCGAGGCGTTCAAGACCTGCTTCATCGACTCGATCGTTTCCTGCAAATTGTCGCCAGTGACCATACTCACAAACGCCAGCAGGTTGTAAGATTCAGGATAATCCGGCCGCAGCGCAATCGCCTTCTTCAAGTGCTCGCGTATCTTCGCGGCCAGTTCGGGCGTGTAGCCGGATGAAGGCTGATCTCCCTCCGGCGTCTGTCTGCTTAGCGTGTAAGCGTAATAGTAGTGAGCGAGATAGTTTTGCGAGTTTGCCGCGACAGCACGTTCGAGACTTGCGCGCGCCTCGTCAACTTTGCCTTCACGAAAATACGCCATGCCAAGCGAAGCATGGGCCATCGCGAGATTGGGATCGAGTTTCAGCGCCTTTTGCAGGTAAGTCAGCGAGTCCATGCGGTTGCTGTGGAGCAACAGATCGCCGAGGTACGCCTGCGCTTCTGCTTCGCTCAGCGGCGTCGCTTCTGTGGCCGTGTCAACCACCAGTTTGTGCTCGAAGTGACCGTTGATTACGTTGTAGCGATTCTGCTTGACGTAGTTGCGAAGCTCTTTTTCCATCTCCTCGAACGACATTGCGAACGCCTGCGGAAACGCCTGGTCCACGTCAACGTTTGCGTTCATCAGATCCAGAAACTTCGAGAGCTGATCAACTTTTCCCGCTTTGCCAATCAACAGGTAGTGCATTAAAGCCCACGATTGAGCGTAAAAGATGCCCTGTTTTTTCGACTCGTTGTAATGAGGCGACTTGTGATCGACGGCGAACAGCGTCTTCAGCGGCAACATCTTGCTGTCGCGTAGCAGAAATACGTGGTTAGCGATCGGGGTGCCGAGCACAACCTTTTGGTCGTCGGTGATCTTGAAAGTGCTGTAGTACTCCGCAAGTCCTTCGTTGAACCAGAGCGGCGCGTTCTCAAACGTGTTCTTGACCAGCAGGTGCGTGTATTCGTGAAAGATGACCGTGAACGGATCCTGGCTGCCGGTTAGTTTTACGGCGAACGGATCGTTGCCCACGTCGGTGGTCAACGTGATGTAGTTCACGTCAGATCCACCTTGAAAGTAGCCCGCGACATTAGGGTTTGGCTTGAAAGGCGCGTAAGAGCTGTGGCTCTTGAATACGATAACCGTGGTGGGGACTGGCGTGTTGAAGCGCATGTTCGGAAACAGCCGGGTAAACACGAAGCGAAACTGTTCCAGCTTCACACCGACCTGCCGGATCTCTTTTTCGCTGGCGTTTCCCAGCATGAAAAAGTTCTTCGTGCGAACGCTGACCCAGTTGTCTTTCGCAAAGACGACGCTGTGTTGCGACACGGCGACGAGAAGGCAAAGAGTTACTGCGACGGAAAAAACAAAACGCTTCATAATCATGGCCCAAGGTTACGAGAGAGTGAAGGAACCCAGAGAGACGGGAATTATAGGTTTGGGCCCGGTGGCTTGCAAGCTCTGTGTCTCTGTGCCTCGGTGGTTAATGTTCCTCGACAGCTAAAAACCACAGAGACACCGAGACACAGAGAACAAATCCAGAACCTCAAGTGGCGCCGCGCCACTCCGGAAATTCCTTGTGGTGTCATGACGCTCCTTGCGGGAAGTTAAATTGGAAAGGAAAAACTGCGGAGCGGAGAATGATGGGGTCAACTCGCCAAAACCATCTTGCCGGAAAGACGGAAAACGGGTCAAGAAAAACCTGAGGCGTGCCGATCAAGCACGCCTCGAAGCAATTCATTCTGACTTTCAGATTCTATTCTTCAGGCCCGGTGCAAGTGGGACCATGCAGCGCCGGAATTTTCTGGCTGATGATTGGATACTTTGGAGCTTCATCAATATTTATCTGCGTCCAATGCGCATAGTTTTCCGGGACATTCGTATCGGCAAAGATTGCTTCGACCGGACACTCTGGCACGCACGCGTCACAATCGATGCAAGTATCAGCGTTGATGTAAAGACGATCCGGTAACTCATGAAATGCTTCAACAGGACAAACGGCTGCGCAGTCGGTGTACTTGCAATCGACGCATAATTCAACAACTACGTAGGTCATTGGGGAAGTAAGCTCCTTTCGATGATGGCAAATAGTTAATTCACTATGAGCTTTATGTCAACAGGAAAAGCCACAAAGAGGCACAAGAAGCGCAAGTGAAGGAACGTTTGCGAATATTCATGTGACGATCTGGATTGCTTTTGTGCTTCTTGTGACTCTTTGTGGCTTAAGCCCCCTCATCGGCTCGCTTCTCAACCTTGCCTGGTCCGTGGATCGTTTTGTTCACGACTGGATCACCTTTGTAAGTAACGTGAGAAGGTCCGGAGACGGTCACGTCGAGTTGATTGGAAACGCCAAGATCAACTTTCGACACGCCCTTGCTGTCGACAACCGCGTGATCGGCACGAAGATTGTGCGTGTCGATCTTCGCCGCGCCGTTAGTATCGACGCCGATCATCTTTGTACTGCCCGAGACATTTATCTGCGGAGCGCCGTTCGCGTAGAGCTGAAGCTTCTCATTGTTCACGCCTGAGATCTGAACTTTTCCGGCTCCATTAGTTGAGAATGCGTCGATGTTGGGCACCGTGATCTTGATCTTCGGCGCGTCACTCACCGAATAACCCCGCGTCGGTTTGAGTTCCAGCTTGCTACCGCTGACCTCAGTGCTCACGAGCGGAAGCACGTTATCGTCGGCTTCCACCTCCAGGCTGAGATTCTTTCCACAGATGACCTCGATGTCGAATGCTCCGTCAGCCTCGATCGAGGTAAACGGTGCGACCTGTCGCGTCTCTGTTTGGCGTTTGCCTGAACCCTTGACCTCAGAGAGCATGCCGTGATGACAACCCGCGAACAAGACCGGTAGTAGCACAAATAGAACCAGCAGCTTTTTCATCGACAGTTCCTTTCCTCGAGATTTCACTGTTCGCGTCGCGCGTACTCGAGAGTGCGCGTGGTGTTTTCCGTGACACTCGACACCGGTTCGCCGAGACTCGAAGCCTGTGACAGACGGAGATCCTGATGCACAGGCGGGGGGAGCCAACGGACCTTGTCTTCCTTCGGCGCGGAGAGTTTGGACAAGTTTCTGACCAGCATGAATTCAGTGATGCTGACGATCAGAAACGTAAACAACATAAAGAAGCCAACCAGTTCCTGGCCGAGTTGGGCTTCTTTTCGCAACACTAACGCGCCTCCAAGCATTATCCCCAGACCAATCACTCCGAGGAGCGTGATGGCCGTGAGAAACGCGTTTATCGAGCTGGGGTTTGGTTCAGGTCGCTCTCTCAGGCTAAAGCCGCAGCGATTGCAGTAGCTCAATCCCTGGACGAGCTGTGTGCCGCAATTTGCGCAATACATGGTGAGTTCCTTTCGCTACGTTAGATCATCTGGGGTGATAAGTGAACCAGAAGTAAAATGCCTGGCCAACGCCAATAAAGAAACCGATTATTGCGCCAAAAAGTTCAATCGTTTTTAGGTGATGCTGGGCTACCGACAGCACCAGCTCCTCGAGTTTTTCAATCGGATAGTCCGAAACCTTCTTCCGCACGAGGCCGCCAACGTCAAATTCGGCAATCGCGATCGGCAAACGCTCGCGCGCGGCGAGGGTGATTCGCTCCACGAGCGCCGAACTCGCGCGTTGCATGGCATTTGGCGAAACGTGATCGCCAAGCCGGCCGATCGGTGCGATCAGCAGCCGCTCAACTTGCAAACTCAAAATCGCGTTGATCGTGCGCGACGTCTGATCGTGGGCCAGCAAACTGAGCAACCCGCGCGTCAGGAAACCTTTGGCTTGATCAAGCGATCCGGAATCAATCTGCTGCAGTACCGAGCCGATGGTTTGCGGAAACAGTCGATCAATCCCGTCTGTCAGATGAATGGAGAGTGAAGTGAACAAGACTTCACTCCTCAGAATCTCCACGAAACGGCTCGCGATCTGGTTTTTCAGTTCCTCAAGTTTTAGCGAGTCAATCTGGCCGATGAGTTCGTCAAGCGGCCGCGCCATCACGTTATCGATCGTAGCGTTTAGGAAAGCCTCCGCCTCCTGTTCGAACGCTGGTCCGCGCAAATACTCCTCGACGCGCCGCGGCAGGGTCTTGTTAACCAGATCATCTACTTCGCGATGAATGCGCTCGCGCGAGATGAAGATCTTTTTGAACAGTGAAAGCTGCTCGTAATACTCATCCACCTCCAGCTTGATCAGTGCGCCAATCTGTTTCCGCGTGCTTTGGCTGGTGGCAATGTCCGCGAGATGGTGAACGATTGGCGGTACTTGCTGATCGATACGTTCTTTTATAAAAGCAATTGCTTCCGGTGTAAACGTCTCAGCGAGCGTGGCATTGCTGTGGGCCAGGTCGTCCAAACGGCCGGAAACAAAGTCGCGCACTTTTTGTTCGAACCCTTCCGTGCTGATGAGTCGTTGCAGCCGCTGCTCGACGAAGTCACGCACGTGGTCCATCGATTCCGGACTCACTACGTCGCCGAAGCGCCGCTCAGCTAACTCACCCACCTGTTTGTCCACAAAGTGTTCGATCGCTTCAGCAGTTTCTTCGCTCTTTAACATCTCGGCAATATATTCGGCGAGACGAAGTTGCAGCGCAGAGATCGTGTCCAGAATCGGCGCGCGGGCCTGCGACGGCAATGCGTCGATGAAAGATGGATACACGCGTCCGAGCAGCTCTTCGGTGTACGCGCCGACGAAGTCTTCGACTTTGCGCTGAAAGAAACTGGTTTCAAACAGGGCGTCGAAGACGGTTTGCTGCGAAACGAGCTCATTCCCAACGGCATTACCAATAGATTGCGCCAGCTTCTCGCGATGACGAGGAATCATGCCTTGCGGCCAGACAGTAAAGCCAAACAGTTTCACCGACTTGTACGGATGAAAAAGCATCCAGATTGCAAGCCACGCGGCGCCGAAACCGTGAATGGTTGCGACGACGATGGTGCCAATCGCGATCAGGATTTTGAACGTTAGCGGATCGATGGTTCCTCGAGCCTAAGGTTTATTTTGTGGTGGGGGTTTCGACCGGGTAACCAGCGTTTATCCAGGCGCCCGTGCCGCCGGAAACATTCAGCAGATTCGTGAACCCAAACTTCTCCAGCAAACTCGCCGCTGCGCTCGAACGATAGCCGCCCGCACAAATCACTGCCGTTGGTTTGTCTTTCGCGAATGGTAATTGCGACGCGACGCGGTCGAGGTTTGCGAGTGGCGCATTGAGCGCGCGCGGCACGTGACCATTGCCATACTCTGACGGCCGGCGTACGTCAACAACTTGCAGATCCGCCGTGGTGGCGAGTTTTTCTTTTAGCTCGTTGACGCTGACTTGCTCGATCGAGTCGACTGGAAAACCCGCGCGCCGCCAGTTTTCAACTCCACCTTCGAGATAACCTTTCACGTTTTCGATCCCGACGCGCGCGAGCCGAACTACGGATTCATCAACCTGAGCGGACGTGTCGGCAATCACCACGATCGAAGCATTCAACGGAATCAAACTCCCCGCCCACATCGCAAACTGTCCACCGAGTCCGATGTTTACCGAGCCAGGTACGTGACCGATGCCGAAATCAGCGGCGGAACGGACGTCGAGCAACACGTGACCCTCATCTCGCAACGCGGAAATCTGTTGTGGAGTTAAAGCTGCCGGTGGCGACAACTCAGACAAGCCACGCGCACCCGAGCGGTTGATCTCGGCATCTCGCGGAAAGTACGCGGGCGCTTCAGGAAGATCTGCGGTCATCATCGAGACAAACTGTTCCCTGGCCATCGGTTTTAACGCGTAGTTGAACTTGCGCTGCTCGCCGATCGTGGACCACGTTTCTTTCGACATGTTTTTTCCGCACATCGAACCTGCGCCGTGCGCCGGATAAACTTCAACCGCATCCGGCAGCTTGAGGATTTTTCCGTGCAGGCTGTCGTACATCATTCCGGCCATCAACTGTGGCGTGTAGCCTTTGCCGCCCGCCAGATCGGGCCGCCCTACGTCGCCGATAAAAAGTGTGTCGCCCGTGAGGATCTTTTGCGGTTGATCGGAAACCTCCGTGTCGATCACCAGCACGCAGATTCCTTCCGGCGTGTGGCCCGGCGTTTCCATGAACCGCAAAACCACTTTGCCTAATTTGAGCTCTTCGCCATCGCGAGCGGCGCGGTGCGCGAACGAGGCGTTGGCCTTCTCGCCGAAGACGATTTCGGCTCCAGTGCGGGCGGCGAGTTCCTGGTGGCCGCTGACGAAATCGGCGTGCAGGTGGGTTTCGACGACGTACTTGATTTGCAGCCCATGGGCTTTTGCTTCCGCGATGTACTCGTCAACGTCACGTTGCGGATCGACAACCGCGGCTTCGCCATCGGAGCCAATGAGATAAGACGCGTGCGCCAGGCAGGCGAGATAGAACTGTTTGAAGTGCATGGGAAGACCTCAGCTACGGCAGATTATAAAACTCGCGCGCGGGTTTCAACGGCCGCAGCATCCAGTATGGCCGCCGCGTGCGATCCGGCGAAAACTTGTCTGCCGGGCGCGTCATCGCCAGCCATTTGCGGTAAACCTCTCGCGATTTCTCGGTGTCGACAAAAATATCACCCGCTTGGTCGCCAGCCTCTGCGACGCGCACACGCACCGCCTGATGCCAGCAGTGCATACCGGAAATCGGATCGGGATGAACCGGAAAGGTCATGTTCTGATGCACGCCCGCGTCTTTCCACCAGATGCGCAAGGTGTCTGCATCCTCCGATTCGTATGGCGCGACGCCCTTCTCTCGTTTCAAACGCCATTTGTTTCCGTCCTGGTCCAGTTTCACTGTGGCCATCAACTGCCGCTGTCCCTCGTCAGTCAATTTCCAGCGGCCCATGTGATGACTGCACGCGACTATTCCCGGCTTGATTCCTTCAGTGACCCACGCCGGGACGACGTAGTAACCGATCTCGGTTTCCACGCGCAGAAGATCGCCCGTGCCCGCGCCGAGTTTGTTCGCGTGGCTCGGGTGAATCCAGAGCGGATTCGTGTGTGCGATCTCGTCGAGCCATTTTGAATTCGCGCTGCGCGTATGAATCTGCACCGGCAGGCGGAAAGTTGAAATCAGAATCGTTTGATCCGGCTCGAGATTGTCTTGGTGAACGTGACTCTTGAAGTAAATCGGAATTGCCAGCTCGGGCCAGCCCCAGTTACTCAACGTGGACGAGTAGAACTCGAGTTTGCCGCTCGGCGTCGGAAAGCCGCGCCTGATTTCGCCGCCGATGTTTACACCAACCAGCCGCCGTCCTTCTACGTCACCGTCGGGCGACGGCAGTGGAACGATGTTTGGACCGGCCGGTTTGGCCGCGCGGCTAAACACGCGCCCGAAGTCGTCCACACTCAGATCGTCGAGCTCTTCTGGTCCAAGCGGCTGATCGTAAATGCGGCCGATCTTTTGTTTGACTTCAAACGCGCCGTAGCGACGCATGAACTCGAGCGGCGTCAAGTTCTCTTCCGCAGCTCGTTCGGGCAAGCCGGGAACCGAATGATCGAAGATCCATTCGTAGTATTCGTCTATGCCGAGACGAGTGCCGGGCACTTTCTTTGACTCAGCATACTGTCGAATGCCGAGGCTGCCGTCCGGGTCGATGCGCCACGTCAGTTCGAGCCAGAATTCGTTCTCTTCCCAAACTTCGCCGGGATTAACGTCACGCGTGTCTTTGATCGTGTCGCCCGCGCGTTGGCGCACGGCTTTCATCACGGGTTGTCGAAACCCGAGCCATTGCGAGTCGTGTGTTTCGTAGGAGTGAAGGTCGTGACGTTCGGAGCCTACACCCATCGGCAGAACGTAATCAGCGTAGTACGCAGTTTCGTTCCACGTTGGTGTTAGCGCGACGTAGCAACCCACGAGATCAGGATTGGTCAGGACCTCGATCCACGAGAAGCCGTCGGGATTGGTCCAGACGGGGTTGTAGACGCGCGTGAAATAGACGTCGAGTTTGGCGCGACCGTCTTTAAGGAAGTGCGGCAGCAGAAACGACATCTCGTTCATTGAGAGTGGGTACTCGCGCGGCCAGGTGATCTCGTTCCACATGTTTGGGTGAGGTGGTGTGTAGATCGGCCGTGGCACAAACTTGTTCCAAGCGTTCGGATAAACTCCGCCTTCAGTTGCGACCGCGCCGAGTAGTGCATTCAGCATGAACAGACAACGAGCAACGGCCCACCCGCCGCTCACGCCTGACGCGGCGCTGCGCCAGTTGTGACTCGAAAACTGCGTGCCGGCCGAAGCGACGAGCGCGGCGAGTTCTGCGATCACTTTCGCGTCGACTCCGGATTCATTTGCCGCAAACTCGAAGGTGTATTGACCGTAAATCTCTTTCAGCCGTGCTTCGAAATCTGTGAAATCTGTGGCTCCGCTTTCTGCCGCCAGAAATTCCTTCCAGTTCCACCACCTTTCCACAAACTCCCGGTTGTAAAGATTGTTCTGGATCAAATAATTCGCGATCGCGAGCAGGATCGCGGTTTCGGAACCCGGATACGGTGAGACCCAATAATCTGCGTGCGTCGCCGTGTGCGAAAGTCGCGTGTCGAAGACGATCAGCTTTGCGCCGTTCGCTTTACCGTCGATGACGCGTTGTGCGTGTGGATTGAAATAGTGACCTGACTCGAGGTGCGCGCTGATCAGCAGAATTACTTTTGCGTTCGCGTGATCCGGACTTGGCCGATCGAGTCCCATCCAGAGTTGATAACCTTCGCGACTGCCCGACGAGCAGATGTTGGTGTGCGAATTGTGACCGTCGATGCCCCAGGCTGCGAGAATGCGTTCGGTGAAGCCGTCCTCGCCGGGCCGGCCGACGTGATACATGATCTCCTGCCGCCGGTTTTCGCGGATTGCGTTACGGATTCGGTTTGCGATCTTGTCGAGCGCCTCGTCCCAGGTGGTGCGTTCCCACTTTCCTTCGCCGCGTTTGCCCGCGCGTTTGAGTGGGTACAGGATGCGATCGGGATCGGTAACCTGGTTCAGTGTTGCGGGACCTTTGGCGCAGTTGCGTCCACGCGAGCCGGGATGCTCGGGATTGCCTTCAAACTTCTGGACCTCGCCGGTGACCTTGTCGATGTAAGCCAGCAGCCCGCAGGCGGACTCGCAGTTAAAGCACGTCGTGGGAACGAGCGAGTAATGCCGCTCCACTCGCCGCGGCCACGCACGCGAATCGAGCTCCGTCCAATCATCCCACCGCTCTTTTGGTGGAAACGCCGCCAGATGTCCGCGGCTCGGCCCCGGATAGAAGGTTTCGTTCTTTCGTTCCTTTGGATTTTCGGTCGTCATTGAAAAGACAAGTCAACTCCGATGTTTCCAATAGTCAGGCTCGCGACGCTGATGCATCACGGCCAGTAGACGAACTTCGTCCGGCTTTACCCGGTAAATTATTCCGTAAGGAAAACCGTTCAGCCGGCAACGTCTGAAGACTTCTGAAAGCGGCTGGCAACCGTTTGGAAACTTGAGAATTTTCGAAATTGTCATTTCGACGTCTTCGCGGAATCGATTTCCTAATTCGTGAAGTATGCCGTCGTAGTGACTCTCTATCTCTTCCAGTTCCCTTTCAGCGTGAGGATGAAAGGAGTAGTTCATAATCTATCGCTTGTATCGAGAGCGTAGTCGATTCATGACCTCTTCGCCAGGAATTGCCGCTACCATTCCACTCTCTATCTCCTGATCACGTCGCTCAGCTTCTTCCGCCCAGATCGCCTCAATTCGTTGCTGACCTTTCGCATCAAGGCTCTCGAGCAAATGCTCCACCAACGTTGCTCGTGCATCAGGCGGAAGCGCCAGTGCGGCGCTTTCTATTTCTTCATAACTCTTCATGAGTATCTCCAGTTTAGCACGTCCTTGCTGAGCCTCACGCCAGGGGGACTGATTGGCCCGATTGTACGTAAGCGTTTTCGAAGAGCATCAAGCCGACTAACGCGAGTGGCGCGCCGGCGACGCCTATCTGGATACTCACTACGTTAAGAATTGCGAGCCACGGCAGCAGAGCGCCAAGGAGCGAGAGGATTGTGCCGATCCAGAAATCGCTGCGATACCGGCCATGGACCATTTCATGAATTGCTAGCCGCGCATGAGCGGTCGGATGTGTTAATGACACCTCGCCCCACACCATTAGCACGTGGAGGAGGCCCGTGATCGCTAACCACCAAACCAGATTGATTATCTCAAAACGAATGGGCGTGATGACGAAGTCCAGCGTCGAATCGGTTGCCAACCACCCTTTCACTGCTGGTACAGTCAGCAGCAGCGTCGCCGACCCTAACAACAACGCCTGCACCAGCAGGTGCGGCGGCAGCAAAGGGTTTTGCCACATGTCGCGCGCCTTCGCCTGCGCAAAGAGATACGCCGTGTAAACGGCCGTCAGCACCGACAACGGTATGCCGGCGATTATCAACCAACTCTGAAACGACGTTGAACCGACCCAGCTCGCAACAAAATGCAGCATTAGCACCAGCGAATAGCCCGCAATAATGAAAGCACCCTTGACGAGCCAACTGCGCCACTGCGGCCGCGTAAAGATCAGATAAAAACGTTCAGGATGCTCAAGGTCCCAAAGTAGCAGGCCACCGGTTGCAGCCAGAAATGCACCGGAAATTATCGGCGTGGCCCACAACCAAATCGAGTCCGTTGTTCGCAGCGCGCCCAGCAACACCAACAGCGACGCCACCAGATAAACACCCGCGGCGATTCCTTTGGTCCACGTGTACAGACTCACACGCCAATCCCACGGAATCGAATGCGCCACGTCGTAGGAGAGCAACGCCGCCGCCGATGAGTTGTTGAAATCTGGATTCCCGGACACAACCATGTCCGAAGAAGCCTGTTGCTCGCTCCACATGAAAAGCCCACCTTCAGGACGGCGCGCCGCGAGCGGATCGAGCGTCGCCTGGTGCGCGCCTTTGTAGAAAAGCTTCGGCAACGTCTCCTTCTCCGGGCGCCGCACAGCCACGCTCTCGCGATTAATAATCTGCGCCACATACGAATCAGCGTCGTTCATGTCGCCAACCAGAATCGCTTGCGTTGGACACACAACCACACACGCCGGCTCAAGACCGATGTCGATGCGATGCGCGCAGAAGTTGCACTTCTCGGCCGAATGATCTTCCGGGTTGATGAAGATGGCGTCGTAGGGACATGCGGCCATGCACGCTTTGCAACCGATGCAGATCGATTTGTCAAAATCGACGATCCCGTCCGCGCGTTTGAACATCGCAGTCGTCGGGCACGCGGTTACACAGGGCGCGTGCGCACACTGGTTGCAGCGTGTTACCTGATGTGCTCGTCGTGCTTGTGGAAACACGCCGACATCGACATGTTTGACGTAAGTGCGGGTGACAGAAACAGGAACAACGTTCTCCGACTTGCAGGCCGTCGTGCACGCGTGACAACCGATGCAGCGTGTGTGGTCGATTACCTTAGCCCACTGAATCGAGGCCGGCGACTCCGTCATAAACAGCTCCAGTTTGGAAGCCCAGACTATATCATTTCCGGAGTGACGAGATTGACAAATCCGCGGCTGCGTAAGAAATTAACGTGCGACGGAGGAACTGATGCGTCTTAAATATCTATATCCAGCAGCCGCTCTGATACTCACGCTGATTTTCACGGGTTGCAACCTTATTCACAGCAAGAGCAGAAGCCAGGCACAAACGCCAGCAAACACTTCGACGCCCTATCCCGATGGCGCGCGCCGAGTCACCATCGCGGAACTCGAGGCGTTAGTGAAGGAAGACAAAGCCGTGGTCATCGACGTGCGCAGCCAGGATTCGTATGACGCCGGCCACATTCCCGGCGCCAAATTAATCCCCTCCGGCGAAATTCTGAATCATCTGAAAGAACTGCCGCGCGACAAGTTGATCATCACGTACTGTTCTTGACACGCCGAACATACGTCCGCCGGTGCGGTGGTCTCACTCAAAACGAAGGGAATCGAAAACGCAGCAGCTTTGTTGGGCGGCTTTAATGAGTGGCAGAAAGAGGGCAAGCCGATAGATCGAAAGAAATAGGTCCCGTGCGTTGTAGAGGATTTATACCGCCTGCGTGACAAGCGCGGGCAGCGGCGTCACCACTTTCGCTCCCGGCACGCACAGCACCGGACACGGTGCATTCCGTATCACGCGCTCAACTTCCGATCCCAGCACCTGATTACTTCCAAACAGCGATCCGTGGACTGCCGTGCCGATAACGATCAGATCTGCGTCGAGATTCGCCGCCAGCCTCACAATCTCCTGATAAGGTCTGCCTTCCGCAACGTGCGTAGTTGCTGTTGGCCCGGAAGTACGCGACAGTTGGCCCATTCGCTCCTGCACGTAACTACGGAAGCGCGTTAACGCAGCGAGTCCGCCCTCGGGAAAGATTGCAGAGATCTGATCGAAATAGTCGCCGATGACGTAGACAGCGTGCAGTTCGGCGCCCAAGTGGTTAGCAATGCTCATGGCGAGTTGCGTCGCAGCTGCCGAAGAAGGGCGAAAGTTGGTCGCCAGCAGCACCCGATTCAGACGAATCTGCGTTTTGCCGTCGCGATGCTCGACGAAGTCGCGCTGCGGCGGGCGAATGGCCAGCACCGGGCACGGCGACTCCGCCACAATCTCTTCCGCCATCGATGTACCGAAGGCACGTGAGAATCGATTGCGACCACGCGTCACCACGGTGACCAGATCGATTTGATGTTCGAACGCGGTGCGCGCGATCTCCGTTGCCGGATCGCCCTCGACAAACAGCGGCTCGATCTCGATACCGTCAAGCAA
>DASXRE010000124.1:0-8312 GCA_036506775.1 Pyrinomonadaceae bacterium
CACCGCCGTCGGCGGCACAGCGGTCTACGTCGCGGTGCAGAAACTCAAGGAGAAGGCGGAGAAGATCGCCGCGCACATGTTGCAAGCCGACGCGAGTCGACTCTCATTCGAAGGCGGCAAGTATTCAGTGCAAGCGGCTCAGGCAGCCGGTGCGGCCGGAAGTTCCGAACCGGTGGTGCCGGTCGGTGAAGCGCCTGCGGCCGCGCTGCCGGAACCACAAACCGAAGGCCGCACGAGTCTCACCATTCAGGAGATCGCGCTCGCGGCGCACCTCGCGAAAGAATTACCACCCGACACCGAGCCCGGCCTCTCCGCCACTTACTTTTTCGAACCAAAGAATTTTACTTTTCCGTTCGGCACGCACATCGCCGTGGTAGAGATCGATCGCGAGACCGGCGACATCCAGTTTCTGCGGTATGTCGCTGTTGACGACTGCGGCAAAGTCATCAACCCGATGCTCGTCGATGGGCAGGTGCATGGCGGCATCGTTCAATCAATCGGCCAGGCGATGTACGAAGAGGTGGTTTACGACGAACAGGGCCAGTTGATCACCGGGACGTTGATGGACTACGCGTTGCCACGCGCGAAACATGTTCCAAACTTTGAACTCGATCGCACGGAAACGCCGTCGCCGGTGAATCCGCTCGGCGTCAAAGGTGTCGGCGAGGCAGGAACGATTGGGGCAACGCCGGCCATCGTCGGCGCGATTGTTGATGCGCTGGCGCCGTTTGGCGTGCGACATCTCGACATGCCAATCAAGCCTGAGGACGTTTGGAGAGTAATTAACAACCAGAGCAGGAGGGACGCATGATTCCCACGCCATTCGACTATCAAGCACCAGCAACTCTCGAAGAGGCAGTTTCGTTGTTATCGCGCGATCCTGACACAGCGAAGGTGCTCGCCGGTGGTCATAGTTTGATCCCCGCGATGAAGCTGCGTCTCGCGCAGCCGCAACTGCTCGTTGATATCGCGCGGATCAAGTCGCTCTCCTACATCCGCGAAGAAGGCAACCAGATTCTGATCGGCGCGACGACGACACACTATCAAATTGAATCGTCAGATCTGCTGAAACAGATCTGCCCGTTGTTGCCGGCGTGCGCGGCGAGTATTGGCGACGTCCAGGTGCGTAACAAGGGAACGATCGGCGGCAGCATCGCGCATTCCGACCCGGCTGGTGATTGGCCCGCGGCGGTTCTTGCGCTGGACGCGGATCTGGTGCTGCTTGGGCCAAACGGCGAACGCACTGTCAAAGCCAAGAACTTCTTCGTCACCCTGCTGACAACTGATCTTCAGCCCGGCGAGATTTTGCGAGAGATTCGTATCGAGAAACCGTCGGGTCGTTTTGGTCAGGCTTATCAGAAGGTGCCGCACCCCGCTTCGGGTTTTGCGGTGGTCGGCATTGCGGTCCATCTCGCTTTGAACGACGACGGCTCGTGCAGGGCAGCGCAGATCGGCGTGACCGGGGTCGGTACGAAAGCATATCGCGCGCAAGGGGTTGAGGCGGCGCTTGCAGGCAAGAGTCTCGATGATCAGACGATAGCTTCAGCCGCCGCGCACGTCTGCGACGGCGTCGATCCGAACAAGGATCTTTACGCGTCCGGTGAGTATCGCTGTCACCTGGCCCAAGTGCATACGCGGCGCGCGATTCAAGCCGCGAAGACGAGTTAGGCCACAGATTACACAGACTACTCCGACTGACGTCTGGCTTTCGCGATGAAGTCTTCGATGTCCGCGAGCTTTCGCGGCAATCCTTCCGTCATCCACTTCACCCCGTCGGGCGTAATCAACAGGTCGTCTTCGATCCTGACGCCAATCCCCTTGTATTTTTCAAACGCCGGCCGCACCGCAGTCTTGAACTTCTCCCATTCGTCCTGCTTCCAGCCAAACGGCATCTGGTCCAACGCGTCCGGCCGCACGTAGATTCCAGGCTCGTTAGTGAAAACCACGCCGGGCACGATCTTCGCTGGTCCACCAACGTCGTGCACATTCATTCCCAGCCAGTGTGACGTGCCATGCATGAACCACAGACGATGCTGCATCGAGTTCTTGTCGGTGATCAGACCGAGTTTCAAGAGGCCGTCCTTGACGACCTCGGTGCCCGCGCGATTCACATCCGAAAGCGTTGCCCCTGGCTTCGACGCTTTCGCAACCGCTTCCTGCGCGTCGTAAGCAATCTGGTAGACCTCGGCCTGAAGCGGACTAAACTTGCCGTTCACCGGAAACGTACGCGTCACGTCGGCCGTGTAGTGATCGTATTCAGCGCCCACGTCCATCAATAGCAGATCGTCAGATTTTACCACTCCTTGCGACTCGATGTAGTGAAGGGTCGTCGCGTTTGGACCACAACCGACGATGTCGGGATAGCCCCAGTTGTCGGCGTTTCGCAGTTTGAACGTGTACGCCATGATCGCGTCCACTTCATATTCCCACTTCGCACTTCCCGCGATTGACCACGCGCGCTGATGCGCTTCGATGCTGATGTCGATCGCATGTTGCAAGATGCGCAACTCCATCGGCGACTTCACCAAACGCATTTGTGAAAAGACGGGCCACGCGTTCTTCACGCTGTAACCCGAAGCCGTCTGCGCCCACTCGGAAGCAAAACGCTGCTCCTGTTTGTACTCCCGGCTTTCCGCGGCGCCCGGCATGAGCAGGTACAAACCAGCGTCGCCTTTGGCCGCCGCGTCGAACAAGGTTTGGAAACCGTTATCGTTGCTCATTGTCGCAGTAGCTGGCTGGTCGGACATCAGAACGTTTTCCGGTTTCGGCCGGTACGGCTGGCGGTTGCGCAGCGCCTTGATGAACGGTTCAAATTCACTTGACTGCCAAATTTCGCGGATGCCGGAGAGTTGGTTTGCCTCTTCCGCGCTGTACATGTGACCCGTCCACGTTTCAGCCAACGCGTTGCGGCGCGGCATAAACAGAATCTCGCGCGTCTTGGCGTTGCCCGGAAGCAGTACGAGAGTCGCGCCTTTCTGCTTCAGGTTGGTGAGATAGTAAAGGTTGTTTTCCTGACGATACGGGTAGTCGACGTCGTTTGTGTAAACGCGCGGTTCCGTGCTGAACAGAATCAGGAACGACTGTGGGCCAATACTTTGGGCCGCGCGCTCGCGGCGTTGCATCAATTCCGCGACGCGTTCCTTGTCGTCGAAGACCGGGGCCGGCGGTGTCAGACGAATGTTTGGCGCGACCGGTATTTCGCTCTTTGCGCGCACGGCAGTGCCGGCTGGGCTGAGCGCCAATACCAGGACACAGGTGGCGAGCAAAGCGAAAGATACACTGACAGACTTAATCTTCGTCATCTGGTTTTCTCCTTGAAGCAACGCGAGCGGATCTTACAAATACGGTGCTGGCGACTACGGCGATGGCGTCGGTCCGGGCGGGCGGCGATTTACACGGTCGCGCGGAGGAATCACAGTCCGGGAGCCATCAGGCGCAACGTAGATACGCGTGCCGTCACGCATCGTGATTATCGATGAGCCGTTCGGAAACGTACGCATGATCATGCCGCCCGGCAAGACTTTGGTTTGCTGTTTGCGCGGCCGATTTGGAACCGCACCGTTTGGCGGTGCCGGCACATCCGGAGGCGCCTCCTCATGGCCCGGCACATCAACCTGAACGCGCGGTTCCTCAGGATGCGGATTTCTTTTCGGTTCTTCGGTCCGCGTGGTCCGTTCCTGTTTCTTCGGCGCGGGCTTGTTCGGACTCTCTTCTTCAGCCGGTTGCGGATTTTCGTTATCGTTTTGAGTCTCTTCCGGCGCAACGGTCGGCGCGGCGGTCACTTCGGGACTCGCGACAGGAGTTGGCGTGACCGGGTTGTTCACCTGAACCACATCGGTGCTTCGCTTCTGCAGGGCGAAGAACGCAAATACGCCGCACGCGAGCACCAGCAACACCGCTCCTGACAACACCCACGGCAACACTCGCCTGCCCGAGCCAGCGGCAACTGGTCTCAACACCGTCGTATCGCCGGTCTTCACAGTGTCTTGCCTGGCGACCGTTTGCGTTGGCGTCGAGACGGTCGATGCCGGTGGCGGAAACAGCATAGTTTGCGCTTCACCGCGACTCACGACTGTCGTGACCTGCTCAGTCTCATGCAAGGCGTTGCCCATCTCCGTCGCGGTGGCGTAACGCTGCTCGCGATTCTGGGCCATCGCCTTCGCGAGCACGGCATCGACGTCACGGGCAATCGCGGGATTGGCAACACTCGCGGGCGTCAATGGATCGGGCTGACCGTTCACCACTGCCGCGGCGCGCGTCAACGCATCGGGCGGTTTCACGCCCGTCATCAGGTGATAGAGCGTTGCGCCGAGCGAGTAGAGATCGCTGCGCGAATCGGTTCCGAGTCCCTGAATCTGTTCCAGCGGTGCGTAATTCGGTGTGTAGCCGAAGATGCTCGCCGACGTTGTGACGCGCGAGATGTCGCCTGCCTGACCTTTGGCAAGACCAAAATCGAGCAGGATGATCTGGCCGCGCGAAGTGAGTTTCAGATTCTGGGGCTTGATGTCGCGATGAACGATCTGCGGTTCCTGGGTGTGAAGGTAGTCAAGCGCGTCGAGTAGCTGATCGGCCCACGTCAACACCTGATCCGCTGGAAACGGCCCACGCTTGCGCGTCATCATCTCTGACAGGTCATCGCCCGGGATGAACTGCATCACGAGAAACTGGCCATCGCCCTCCGCAAAATGATCGCTG
The DNA here is from genome assembly GCA_036506775.1 of Pyrinomonadaceae bacterium. GTDB lineage: Bacteria > Acidobacteriota > Blastocatellia > Pyrinomonadales > Pyrinomonadaceae > PSRF01. The sequence continues at coordinate 4,696 of DASXRE010000124.1, forward strand.
ACCCGTGGCAGCGCTGGATGATGGAGTCGCGCCAGCAGCCGCGCCTCACGCTCGAACTGTTTGCGCAAACGTTCGTCGGCAAACAGCGTTTCCTTCAGCGCAACGGTCGTGTCGAGACGTTGATCCACCGCCTCGTAGACCGCGCCCATGCCGCCCTGACCGAGTTGGCGGACGATGCGGTAGCGTCCCTGAAGGATGGTTTCCGGGGTCAGCATCAGTACTTAAACACCGCGGCCACTGCAAACCGGGCGATTATACACGCTCTCAAAAAAACTTCATTGCCGCCGCTGAAAGGCAGTGATAGTATCTGCGCCCTTCCCCCTCAACTGCCATTACTCCGACGGAGTAACCTTACCGATGGGCGACGTCAAAGAAACCCTACAAAAATACAAGGCATTCATATCTGCCCCGCGATTCATACTCGTAACGGATTACTCAGAGTTCATACACAAGGAGTATGAGAAAGACCCGCGCTATGTCCGGCGGCCGCCCGTTTATAAGGATTACGCCCTGCTGAAGGTTCTGTTCGAACTGCGGATGAAAGGCAAGAAACGATATAAGGTCCACCACTTTCAGTACGACGAGCCGACGGTTCCAATAGACATGTCAGGCCTGCAAGATGACGAGATCATCTTTGTAGTTGCTCATGGTAGCCAAAAGGGTATCTACGCAATGGGTCCCCATGGGACCGAGGGAACGAAACGATTCGTAGAAAAACTGTTAACCGCAGATGGAAACCTGAAAACGAAACGCAAAGGCAAAGACATCACCATTCTTCTCCTGTCGTGCCGGTCTGGACTCGGACTGCACAAAGCGGTAGCGCGAAAACTGCTCAAGAAGCTGGAACGCGACGTCAAAGTCGGCGGAGCGATCGGTTTCACCTTTGGGTCACCACGCACCTATGAGGGCTACAACGAGGTTCTTATCCGCGGCTTGCCGTGGTTTATGGAATACCCAAACATTGATGAGTACAAAGGCAATCCAGCCGTGGCTGAAAGAGAGACCTCGGCCAGAGAAGGAAAAACAATCACGTACGACGGCAAGAAGGCAGAGATCAAGAAGTTCGAAGACAAAAAGGTCGAAATCGAAAAAGGCTTTCAAAAGATGGTGGACGCATTAACGAGCACGGAAGTGAACAAAGCCCTCGATGAACTGGAAAAGAAATTCCCAGAAGATTGGCGCGCGTTGATGAACTCACAATATGAGTTGTACGTCTGGGCCAAGGACAAGAGTAACTTGGAGTTTGATATGTGGTACTACGATTGGATAGATGAGGGTTACGTGTGGACTACCGGGGCAGCAACGACCGATGCAGAGGTCGATGCAATCCTGGCGGGAGACCTCCCTCTGACCGATGCCGGAGCGGCATCTGTCAAGTAGTCTTTACTCACCGTTCAAGTTGATGAACTAAAGTGAGCGATAATCTTCAGGAAACATTTCTAACTGAGCTCAGGCTGCTGCTCTTGCCGCTGGCAGTTGCGAACGAGCAGGGTGTTCTCGGACAACTGCTGTTCGATGTAACCGGCTGGGAGCTGAAGGACGGCGTCGGCAACAAGCTCGTCGAATTCATCAATGCTTACAAGCAGCTCGACGCCCTGATTGAAAACCCACCCGCAAGCCTCGACGACGCACTGCAAGCACTTGCGAGTGTGGACCAGCTATTCTCCGCTATTCGCGAGATGCAAGCGCAGCCGGCAGCCGCGGCAGCAGAGCAAATAGCCGGGAACCTCGTCGATGCGCTCGTCATCAATTACCTGCTGACCTGGCATCCCGCACTTCACGACCTTTTCACGCTACTGACAATCATCCGTCCGCCTGCTGAGATTTCGCTCAAGCGAATCAACGATCTGCTGAAAGATCCGATCGCAGTGATGAAGGCTGAATACCTGCCGCCTAACGGACTCGTAACTGCGAACGATGCGAATACCGTTTCCGAGAAGCTTTTTCCGCGACTCGCTGCGCTGCTCGTCGACTTCGGCTGTAGCGCAAAGTATGTAAACAGGTCCGACAGCAAGGTGAATTTCGGCACGGTCGGCAATCAACTCGGTGGCGGGCTGCTGCGTCTCTTTCTGCAGCCGAATTTCGAAGTGCCGAATCGTTATGGTGTCGCGTTCGCTCTTTCTCCGCGCGATCTCGGCGACCTTGGACTTGTGGTCATGCCGTTTGGCGAAGTATTCCCTGATTGGGACGTTCCGTTGGACCTTGCGGCCATCTCCGCGGGCATGGCGATCGGCCCAAAGGGCTTGAAGATATTCGGGGCGTCGGGCGGCAATGGCCCGAGCGCTGGTCTCGACGTGCTTGAGTTTCCGGGTTACGTAGTCGGTGGATCAACCGGCACCCGAATCGAGATCGAGAAGTTTCAGATTTCAGGCGATTGGGGCCTGCTCACGAACGATCAGGAGTTCGGTTTCCTACTCGACATGGGCGCCGCGACGCTGGTGCTTTCGGCAGGTGACGGCGACAGTTTTCTGCAAAACATATTGCCTCGCGATGGCCTGCGCGTTGATTTCAATCTCGCGCTCGGCTGGTCAAACAAGAAGAGTTTTTATTTTCGCGGCAGCGCTGGCTTGGAGACAGTCCTGCAGGTCTCGGTGTCTCTTTTCAACGTCCTCACCATCAACTCGATTCATCTCGCGATCAAGACGGATGGCTCCATTATTCGAACCGCTGTATCAGCTTCCTTTGGCGCGCAGATTGGTCCAGTCAACGCGGTCGTGGAGCAGGCTGGAATGGAGGCGGTGTTCTCGTTTCCAGACAAGGGCGGCAACCTCGGCGCCTGCGACGTGGACCTTCATTTCAAGCCGCCGAATGGATTGGGTTTCGCGATCGACTCTCCGGTCGTTCACGGCGGTGGCTTCCTGCATTTCGATCCGCAGAAGGGCGAGTACAGCGGCATTCTCGAACTCGAGATTGCTGAGAAGATCTCAGTCAAGGGAATCGCGCTGTTGAGTACACGCCTGCCGGGCGGCGGCAAAGGCTACTCGCTGGTCGTGATCATCTTCGTCGAAGGCTTCAACCCCATCCAGCTCGGATTTGGTTTTGCTTTGACAGGCATCGGTGGACTGCTCGCCATCAATCGCAGCTTCGATGAAGAAGCCTTGCGCGCGGGCCTCAAGTCGCACGCCCTCGACAGCGTCATGTTTCCCGCCGATCCGGTGCGCAACGCGCCGCAGATTCTCAGCAATATCAGCAAGCTCTTTCCGCCAGCCAGCGGTCACTACCTGTTTGGCCCGATGGTCCAGATCGCCTGGGGCACTCCGGCCTTGATCACCGCCGACGTGGCGCTGGTGCTCGAGTTTGGCGCCAGACGACGCTTGCTCATCCTGGCGCAGGTGCTCTCTATCCTGCCGCGTCCCGATCGTGAGCTCGTGCGCTTGCAGATGGACGCCGTCGGCGTCCTCGACTTCGATCAGGGCACCGCCGCCCTCGACGCCACGCTGCACGATTCGCGCTTGCTGAACAAGTTTGCGCTCACTGGCGACATGGCCATGCGCCTGAAGTGGGAATCGTCGCCAAACTTCGCACTCGCTGTCGGTGGCCTGCACCCGGCATTCAATCCGCCGCCGAACTTCCCCAAACTGGAACGCATCGCCATCAATCTCTCCTCCGGCGACAAC
>DASXRE010000125.1:0-6179 GCA_036506775.1 Pyrinomonadaceae bacterium
CCCATCGCCGTTTCGGGAACTGTTTTTTGCAGAATGCGTGCGTCGAGATCTCTTGAGGGCTCAGGTGCTGTGGCCACATGACATGCCGCGACAGTGCTCTTGACTGCCGACAGAGTCTCATGACAGACCGGGCACCTCATTGCGTGTTCCGCAATCTGTCGATTGGTTTCAGGACCGACGACTCCCTCAAGGTAATCGGTTAACAGTGTTTCAAAATCCACACAAAGCATCTTGTTTCGCTTTCCTGCCGCTCCTGTTTACTTCCTTCCTCTCGCCTGCCAACGTTGGAAGGAGGCTTCCTTTTCAGACTTCGCTCATTGCCACTACTTTCATCCGCCGGAGGATCTTCGCCAGCTCAATCCGGCCCCGGTTTATTCGGGACTTGACTGTTCCTTCGGGTATTTTCAGAAGATCTACGATCTCCTGATAACTCAACTCTTCAATGTCTCTCAGAATCACACAGGTACGCAGATCCGGCGAGAGCTTGTCGATGCCCGCCTGAACCTGCACGCCCAGTTCGCGACGTTCCATTTCCGTCTGCACGGAGTTGGTTCGCGTGTGCAAGTGATAACTGTGGTCGGCGAGATCGTCGGCTTGGTTATCGTGCGGCGTGCGCTGGCGTTTGCGATAGTCGTCAATGATCAGATTGCGCGCCAGGCGCATCAACCAGTTTTGCAAGTCGCCCTGCTTCGGATCGTACTGATCCAAAGAGCGATAGACTCTGACGAAGACTTCCTGCGTCAAATCTTCTGCTGTGTCGGCACGGGAGGTAAATCGGTAGGCGAGATTATAGATGCGGCGCGAGTAGGTTTGCACAATTTCTTCCCACGCTGCCCCATCGCCCGCGCGACACCTGCGAACCAGCTCGGCTCCCTCGCTAATTGCCAAAGCTTTAACAGCCCCCACCGTATCTTCTCCAGGTACCTGTGCTTGGAAACCCGTCAAAGCTCGCGACCTTTGACAAGAGCGGTTTACGACAGGCGCCAAATTAAAGTTCCGAGCAGACTTTAATAGAAAAATACGCCCACGAACAGCCGCTGGAGCGAAACAGAGGGGGCGGCGACGGAGGGGCGGCCACGAAGTGCCGCCCCTCCAGAGTGAACCATCCGCGTCCAGAGGTGAACCGTCGGCGTCATGATTGTACGGGCGGCACTCCGTGGCCGCCCCCGCTTCTCATTCTTGCTCGGACTGCTCGCCTGTAGTAGGCTCTCGCACCGACCCAACATGTTGTGGTCTTGCTCGAAAGAGAATTGAAAGCCAAAGGCTATCGCAAGTACATCGAGTTCGCAGCGCTCTGCCTGCTGGCAGCGGCGCTGCTTTGGTGGTTTGGCCGCAATCTCGACTGGCACGAAGTCCGTCATTCGCTAGGCACAGCCGATCCCGTTCTCCTCACCGTCGCGATAGTAATCATCTGCCTGGCTTATCTGGTGCGGGCCTTTCGCTGGGGCGCACTGCTGAAACCGTTGAGCGCCGCGCGCATCGGCGATCTTTTCGTCGCAACGACAATCGGCTTCAGCGCCGTGTTTCTCATCGGTCGAGCGGGGGAAGTTGTCAGACCAGTTGTGCTGCCGGTGCGCGATCCGCGCGTCAGTCCGAGCGCAGCGCTCGTCACGATCCTGATCGAACGCATTTACGACTTCATGGCGGTCGCGCTGATGTTTGCGATCAATCTGATTTGGTTCAGGCCGCCGGTCGCGCTGGAAGGCTCTTTCGGCCGGATACGTGTTGTTGGCCTGGCGATGTTAACGGGCACAATGCTGGGCATCGTTTTCCTGCTCTGGTTCAGAAAGAACTCTGCCGCTGTGCTCGCCGTGCTCGACAGACTCTGCTCACGCTGGCGGTTCATTCCGCAGCGTGGGGCAAAACTCGTAATCAGACTGCTCGAACAGCTCTCGAGCGCCTTGAGAGTTCTCGTTAACGTCGCGGAGTTAGCGGAGACAGTCGGTTGGACCGCACTGTTGTGGATCGGCATCGCCAGCGCAAATCTGCTCGTGCTTCGTGCGTTTCATCTCGACGTCGGCGTCACGGAAACGGTCTTTGTGTTGGGCTTGTCACTACTGGGATCGGTGGTGCCAACGCCCGGTGGTGCAGCCGGCGCATTTCACGCGGCTACGGCAGCGGGACTGTTATTTCTCGGCGTAAAGAAAGAAACCGCGGCCGCACTTTCGATTGTTTTGCATCTTGTCGACTTTGGACCAGCCGTATTGTTTGGACTCTTTTATTTCATTCGCGGCGATCTAAGCATTTCACGATTAAGAACGTTAATCTCGCCTGCCAGCGCGGAGGGTTAAAATGAAATGTCCTTTCTGTGGCTATCTCGAAGATAAAGTGGTTGACTCGCGTGAGTCGCGTGAAGGCGACGCCATTCGGCGCCGTCGTGAATGCTTGCGCTGCGAACGGCGATTCACGTCCTACGAGCGTATCGATGAGATACCTTATATGGTCGTCAAGAAAGACGGCCGCCGCGAAACTTTCGATCGCAACAAAGTAATGGCGGGGTTGTTGCGCGCTTGTGAAAAACGTCCGGTAGCATCGGCAAAGCTCGAAAGCATCGTGAACGCGATTGAGAAGTATGTGCAGGAGTCGCCGGAACGTGAACGGCCGACGAGTAAGATTGGTGAAATGATCATGCGGCGCTTGAAAGAGCTCGACAAAGTCGCATATGTTCGCTTTGCCTCTGTTTATCTCGAGTTTGAGGACGTGTCGGAGTTTATGACTGAGTTGAAGCAGTTGGTGCGGACTCGAGCGAGCGGACCATCGAGCCGAAAGTGAGTCGCCAAGAGGTGCAAGAGGCACAATGATTAAACCAGTTCGAGCAACGGGATTAGAACGACTTGAATTACAACGTCTGCGCGATCGTGTGGGCCGCCTCTACGTGGCCCTGGAGGAAGCGACTGAAGCGGAGAACCCGCTCACATCCGGCGCGTGGGCGCCGCCCGTAGATCTTTGCGAAACAGAAAACACGATTTCGGTGCGTGTCGAACTGCCAGGCGTCACTGTCGATCAAATAAAGATCGGTCTGTCAAACACGAAGCTAAGAATCTGGGGTGAGAAGAAACGAAGGCCGGCCCGCCGCCGGATCATTTCGTATCTTTGTTCGGAACGCAGTTACGGCAAGTTTAATCGTGTGGTGCCGTTGCGCTGGACTATCTGCGTGCGCACGGCCTCAGCGGAACTAAAAAGCGGGATGCTTTTCATTTACCTGCCGAAGATTGAAGACCGCCGCGGCAGCGAAGTGATGATCGAAGTGAAGGATGCGAATACGGAGTAGGGAACAGGAACATGGCTATAGTAAAAGACGCGGAGTTCACCGAAGCAATTGAAACAACCGATAACGATCAGCAGTTACAGATCCCGAATGAACTGCCGGTATTACCGTTGCGCGATATCGTGATCTATCCGTTCATGATCGTGCCGCTGTTTGTGTCGCGCGAAAAATCGATTCGCGCGGTCGACGAAGCACTCGCCGAGAATCGGATGATTCTGCTGGCGTCGCAGAAAGATCTCGATAAGGAAGAACCAACCGCGGAAGATCTTTATTCAGTCGGCACTGCGGCTGTGATCATGCGCATGTTAAAGTTGCCGGATGGCCGCATTCGCATCCTGGTACAGGGATTGGCTCGGGCGTACGTCGAATCGGTTGATGCAACCGGCGAATATCTGCGTTCACGTGTGAGTGTGATGCAGGAGGTGTTGCCGCCCGAACGTTCGCTGGAGGTTGAGGCGCTCGTGCGCAACGTGCGCGCCTCGATGGAGAAGGCGACCAACCTCGGCAAGAACATCTCGCCGGAAGTGATGGCGATCATCGCGAATCTGGATGATGCTGGACGGCTGGCTGACTTGTCCGCTTCCAATCTTGAGTTGAAAGTGGAGGACGCCCAATCCGTTCTGGACATTGCTGACACCACCGCGCGCCTCAGACGCGTCAATGATCTCCTGAACAAGGAGATCGAAGTCCTTACGGTCCAGCAGGAGATCAACACGCAAGCGCGAGCGGATATCGATCGCTCGCAACGCGAGTTTTACCTGCGCCAGCAACTCAAAGCCATTCAAAGTGAACTCGGTGAAGGAAACGAACTCGCCGAAGAGATCTCGCAGTTCCGCGAAAAGATCGAAGCCTCCAAGATGCCGAAGCCGGCAGAAGAAGAAGCGCTGCGGCAACTGAAGAAACTCGAACGGATGCATCCCGACGCAGCCGAAACGGCCACGCTGCGCAACTGGATGGAAATCATGACCGACCTTCCGTGGTCCAGATCGTCAGTCGACAACCTGGATCTGCTAAAGGCAGAGCGCGTGCTTAATGAAGATCACTACGGTCTGGAAAAGGTCAAGGATCGCATTCTCGAAGCGCTCGCGGTTCGGAAACTGAAAGAGAAGCCAAAAGGACCGATTCTCTGCCTTGTTGGACCGCCGGGCGTCGGTAAGACGTCGCTCGGAAGATCGGTCGCGCGAGCATTGGATCGAAAGTTTGTGCGGCTCTCGTTGGGCGGCGTTCACGATGAAGCGGAGATTCGCGGCCATCGTCGAACCTACGTCGGCGCTATGCCCGGCCGCATCATTCAAGCCGTGCAACAGGCAGGCACAAACAATCCACTGATAATGCTCGACGAGATCGACAAAGTCGGCGCCGATTTTCGCGGCGATCCGTCGTCGGCGTTGCTTGAAGTACTTGATCCCGAACAGAACAACGCGTTCCGCGATAACTATCTCGGCGTCACGTTTGATCTCTCAAACGTGATCTTCATGACGACCGCGAACGTGCTCGATACGATCCAGCCCGCCCTGCGCGATCGCATGGAAGTGATCCGTCTCGCCGGTTACACCGAAGAAGAGAAACGCGAGATCGCGATTCGCCATCTGATGCCTAAACAGATGGAGGAAAACGGAGTCACTTCGCGCGATCTGCACGTTTCAAAGACTGCGCTCACCGCTATCATTCAGCAGTACACACAGGAAGCGGGACTGCGACAACTCGAACGCGAAATCGGCCGGATCTGCCGCAAGGTCGCGCGCAAGATCGCGGAAGGACACAAAGGCGCGATTCGCGTCTCGTTGAAGAATGTTCACGAGTTTCTCGGCGCGCCGAAGATTATTCCTGAGGAGATATTGAAGAAGGATCAGATCGGAGTCGCGACCGGTCTGGCGTGGACTGCCGTCGGCGGCGACGTCCTTTTCATCGAAGCCTTGCGCATGAAAGGGAAGGGCAATCTTGTTCTGACTGGTCAACTCGGTGACGTCATGCGCGAATCAGCACAGGCCGCATACTCTTACGCAAAATCGCGCGCCAAAGAACTCGACATCGCCGAAGAAGATTTCAATAACTACGACCTCCATATCCACATTCCCGAAGGCGCGATTCCCAAAGACGGTCCATCCGCGGGGATCACTTTGGCAACCGCAATGGTCTCAGCCTTATCAACTCGCCCGGTGCGCAAGGACGTAGCGATGACCGGCGAGATAACACTGCGAGGCAACGTTTTACCCATCGGCGGGGTGAAAGAAAAAGTTCTCGCCGCCAGGCGCGCTCGTGTCACAACCATAATCCTTCCGCAACAGAATCGCAGGGATCTGGAAGAAGTGCCGAAGGAGCCTTTTAAAGATATTCGGTTTGTTTTTGTTGACAACATGAGGCAGGTTTTTCGCGAAGCTTTGGCCGAAAAAGTGATTCCGCCGGTGACGGCGGGTACGCGGCCTCAGCGAATGCCGCAGGCCGCGAGCCCGCGAACAGTGTGAAATTGGGATAGAGGGCCGGCCCTAAAATGTGATACAACCCCGCTGGGCAGCGGTGAATCACAGTCTATGGTTTCGCACTGATTGTCCCGCGGCAACCCGTAGTCGCAAACGAGTACCACAGCTTCAAGGAGTTTTGATGAGTTTTACAAGACGCAGCTACGTTTCCGCTTTCGTCGCCATTTTTACTTTTGTTCTCGCCTCGTCAATTACAGCCTTTGCCCAGCAGGCTGACATCAAGATCAAAAACTTCGGTCAGATGGATGATCGGTTCTATCGAGGCGCCCAACCAAAAGAAGAGGACTACAAACAGTTAGCTGCGATTGGCATCAAGACGATTATCGATTTGCGCGAGGATCCGACAAACTACGAGAAACGCGACGCGGAAGCACTGGGAATCCGTTACGTTAACATTCCCATGAGCGACAAGGATTATCCGCAAGCGTCCA
>DASXRE010000126.1:0-9953 GCA_036506775.1 Pyrinomonadaceae bacterium
GCGACGCAGTCGCGAGTGCCTGCAAGTTTGAAACAGACGAACGCACTGTCAAACCAGACGAGCTCAAACCCGAGACTGCGCGCGCGATCTGCACACCGCGAACCGCCGTCATCGCTGTGCCGCCGAATCGAAAGTAGAGCGAGGCAGCGCGCGCTGCGATCGCCGCAATCGTGCGAAAGACTCCGCGCCCTGGCGGCGTGTGACGCGCGCGCCAGAGTTGCCGCCCGTTCACCGAATCAAAAGCCGCAATCTCCGATTGGCCGCCGATGATGATGTCGCCACGTTCATTCAACAGACCGAACGAAGCGCGCTCGATCTTGTGCGAAACGCGCATCGTGCGTTTGCCGGTTTGCGCGTCAACAAAGATCAGATCATCTCGATCGGCAATGGCGAGCGTGTTTGGACCAGGCACGAGCAGGTTCGTAATGCCCTTGTCCGCGCCTTTGTAACGCCACAGCACTTTGCCTGAACGCGCATCAATCGCACTCAGACCGTACGAGCCGCGTTCGATCGTTTCGCCATCCTTGAGCCGTGTGAACTGGCCGCCAGTGCGAACGTAAAGCACGTCGCCGGCAAGCAGCATCTCCGGCGTAAGGCCAAGATCCTTTGCTTCCCACTCGGTATCGCCGGTGTCGCGCGCGATCGCTCGCACGCGGCCGCGACTGGAAACGTAAATGAATTCCCGATCGAAGATCGGTTCTGCCTCGGTTAGCGCGAGGCCCTCTTCATTGACGCGATACTTCTCGCGCAAGCGCGACTTGCCACTGCGCGCGTCAAACGAAGTCACGCCTTCGTAGAAGACGTACAGGCGGCCATCAACAAACACCGGCGGATAATAATTGTCGAGCGTGTAATCGACCTCTTTTCCGTTGTCGTCGGGCCAGCGTGACGGCATCATCTCGACTTCGCTGACTTCGTAGTGCCAAAGCTCGTCGCCGGAAGCGAGATCGAGCACGTGGACCAGCGGCCGGCGCTTGAAACCCTCGCGTGCCCGGTTCTTGGCATCCTTTGCGAGCACAACTGCGATCAGGTTGGACGCCGGATCGACCGCCATCTGCATCACGTCGCCTTTGATCTTGTCACTGCGCCAGATCGCGTTTCCGGTCAAGAGATCTGTTGCTTCAATTCGTGCTTTATCGCCTTTGTCAAAACTGATCAGCAACAGGTCCGTTCCGGGCACGGGCGCCAAGTCGTTGTCGTCAACAGTCACATCTTTGCGGCGCCAGATTGTCTCGCCCGACGCACCGTCGATCGCATAGAGCGATTTTTCGGTGCCGACCACGATCACGCCCAGTTCGGTTGGTTGATAGAAGCGAACATCTTTGTCGAGCTTCGCCGACCAGGTTTGCGCGAAAACGGTAACAGGACAGGAGAGGAGTACAAAAAGCATGAGCGCGGACCAAAGCGGTGACGAGTCCCCGCACTCCAAGGAGGCGTCGCTGAGGTGCAAAGAGGCCCCTCCTTGGAGTGCGGCGACTCGTCGCCGCTTTGGTCGTGCAAGGAGGGCGGTGCGAAGTGACTTCATGCGACTAGGATAACTCAGATCTGGTATGCTTTTGTGCCGATGAGCCGAGCTCAAGCAACGAACAACAAAGCAATTCGTTTGTCTGCTCTGCTGGCCGTTCTTGTTTTGACGGCCACTTCGTTGTGTGCTCAGTCGCTCGATCCGAACACGCCCGCGCCGGTGCGCAGCAACACTGTCAACGGACAGATTGCGGCGCGCGATCTTGGCGACGCGCGCATGACCGATCATTATTTCGCGTTCACCGGCACGCCAGGCGATCTGCTGATCACGGTGCAGAGTCAAAACCTCAACGGCGACATCGATGTCTTCACCGCCGGCACTCTGCGGCCGCTGATGAAACTTGCGCTCTACGCTGAGAGTTCTACGCCAGTCACGAAAGGCATCTACCTGCGTCGACGCGAAGACCTGATCCTGCGCGTCGAAGCGCGCAGTCCGAACGATGATGAAGGAACGTATCGCCTGACGTTTGGTGGTTCGTTTGAACCGATCCTGGGCGGACCTGACATCGCCGAAAACGAAACTCCTTCGCTGCCTAAAACAGAAACGCCGGCGACCGGCCGCAAGACGAAACGTGTTTCATCGGTAGGTGCGCGAATCGAAGAACCGGTGCCGCCGGTAACGGAAGTGGCTGCGGCGCCCACGCCGGAGCCGACACCTGAACCGACGCCCGAGGCAAAGCCCGTTGAATCACCATCACCCGTGGCAACGAAACCCGAGACTACTGAAACCGCCAAGACACCGGCGCCACGCACGGCTCGTTCGCCGCGCAGAATAACCATTCGGCGTCCGCCAACTCGAAAGACCACGACCGAGTCGACAGGTAAACCCACCGCGACCGCGAAGAAGTCAACGGAGACACCACAGCCGCCCGTTGACCAACCAAAGCCGGAGCCGGAGCCAGAAATCGGACCACGGCTGGTGATCGAGACCAGAGATGGAACGCTGATTAATCGAGCGATGAGTGGAGTAAAACGCGTGACGGTCGAGAGAGGTCAGGTTGTGATTGTGGGTTCGGACGGCAAGATCGATCGTATCTTGCTGGCGGACGTCTTGAGGATGACGATCGCTCCGTGAACAATCTGCGTAATCTGTGGACTACTTGCCTTGCTTTAAACTCGCTAGCTTTTCCTTGAACTGCGGCAAATCCTGACTACTCGGATCGACTTTCTCCAGTTGCGCGATCGCATCTTCCGCAGCTTTCGCGTCACCCTTCTGCAAGGTCGATGCCGCCAATCCTGCCAGCGAGCGAACATCGTCAGACTTCATTTTGATAGCCGCGCGATACCACTTCTCAGCCTGATCGTAATGGCCGGCGTCGAGGTTCACCATGCCGAGAATCACCACGGTTTCATAATCGGTGGGCTTGAGCTGGTTCGCTTTCAGCAGGTACTCGATTGCCTGATCGTAGCGTTGAATCTGGTAGTAAAGTTCCGCGGCTTTAACCTGCGCCTCGAAGTTCTTTGGTTCGCTGCGCGCTTTCTCGATCGAGGCAGTGACTTGTTCACGAATCGCGGAGGGGTCAGCGGCGTTCTGCGCGCCGATCGGCGGATGATCTGCGGGCAGATTTTGCGAAGCACTAGCAGTCTGCGTTTGCGCAGCCTTTTGACTCATCGAGCTGGCAAAGATGAAGCCCACGATGAATCCCAGTAACAGTCCGATAATTGCAAAAAGTAGGTTTTCTCGATTCATGGTTCTCAGCGGTTAAGCTACAAAGACGCACAAGAGGTACAAGAACTCAGCTAAGGCCTTCCTCCTTCTGTCCCTTGTGCCTTTTGTGCCTCCTTGTGGCCCAACTGCGACTTCGCTTCGTTGATGCGCCCGGTGATCGTCTGCGCAACCTCAGACTGCGGTGGCACCTGTTTCAACACGCGCTGCCAGTAATCGATCGCTTTCTGATAATCCTTCGCCTCGAATGCAGCCGTGCCCGCGAGTTGCAGCGCTTTCGCATTCTCCGGATCGATCTTCAACGCCTGGTTGATCAGTTCCATCGGCTTGCCTTCGAGTTTTCGGCCACTGGCCATCGCCGTGACGAACGCATACTCGGCCCACAGATTCGCATCGTTCGGAGTCAACTCAGTTGCCTTGGCATACGCGCCCGCCGATTCGCCGTATTTCTCCATCGAACTATACGAGCGGGCCAGCATGGTCCAACCCTGCGCATCCGACGGGTTTGACTGTAACTTCTTGGCCAACGCCGCCACGTTCGCTTCGATCTGCGCCTGGGTACGTTCACCCGGCGCGCCCGCCGCTGCGGTCGGCTCGGCAGCGTTCCGAGCGATAGCGGCGTTCATAATCCCGTCGGGACTACCGACCTTCAAATAGAAGATCACGGCAACGAGCGCGAGCCCGATGCTAACGAGATACGCATGCTTGCGTGCCGTGGCGTCGATCTTCGGGGGTTTCGTCTTCGGAGCATTTAGGGTTGTGTCTTCAAGCAGGCGGCGTTCGATATCGTCGCGATCCTGTGCGTATTGTTCCTGACTGACGATACCGTTACGTAGATCAGCTTCGAGCTCGGCGAGCTGGTCGCGATAGACGGCGATGTTTGCCTCGCGCCTCGCGTCTTCATTCCTTGACTTCGCAGCTTCTGAACGCAGCGCGGGAGGCAGCACGAAGAGGATCGCCACGATCAGCATGACGGCACAAATCACCCAGAAGAGAATCACGCTGTCTCCTTTCGGGAACCAGAGCGCAACAACTCTTCGGCGCGCCGCCGCTCTTCGGCAGTGAGTGGCAGTTCGGGAATCAGATCGCGTCGCTGTTTGATGTAACGAAACAAGACCGCCAAACCCGCCAGCAACAACACAAACGGTCCGAACCAGAGCAGGTAAGTGGTCGGTGTGACTCGCGGACGGTAAAGAATGAACTGGCCGTAACGTTCGGTAAGAAACGCAATGATCTCCTTGTCGCTCTTGCCCGCGCGCATCTGTTCGCGAATCTCGCGCCGCAGATCTTCAGCGAGATCAGCGCGCGAATCGGCGAGCGTTTCGTTCTGACAAACAAGACAACGGAGTTCTTGCGACAGCTTCTGCAATCGTTGTTCAAGTGCCGGATCGTCGCCGACTGGTTGCGCGTCTTTGGCGAAGGCGTAAGGCGCCGTTAGTAACAGCAATACCAACAACCACTCGGTGCGCGGGCGGCTCGCCCGCTTCGTGCGACAGCGTCCTCGGCGCAGCAAGCGGGCGAGCCGCCCGCGGTCCGTTAAGCGGTTCATCTGCCTGCTGCTCCCTCGCGATTCAGTTGCTGGACTAACGGCAGAAACTTGTCTTGCCAGACGTCCTCCGTCACGGGTCCGATGTGTTTGTAACGAATGATGCCGTTGCGATCGATGAGATAGGTTTCGGGTGCGCCGTAAACGCCGTAATCGATGGCGACGCGTCCATCAAGATCGGAAGCACTCGCAACGTAGGGATCGCCAAGATCATCGAGCCAGGCGAGCGCGTCCTCACGTTTATCCTTCCAGTTGAGACCGTAGATCGGCACCGCTCCCGATTTTGCATACTCAATCAGCAGTGGATGTTCGTCACGACAACTGACACACCACGACGCCCACACGTTCAAAACCCAAACCTTGCCGCGCATGTCTTCGGCCGAAAAGGTCTTGCCGGGATCTTTCAATTGCGCCAGACGAAAAGTCGGCGCGGCTTTGTTGATTAACGGCGAAGGAACTTCGTGTGGATCGCGGCCCAGGCCGATCGCCAGAAAGACCACTACAACCAGGAATAAACCTAGAGGAATTAGGTAACGCAACATCTCTTATTCACAGATTACACGGATTCGGTTTGGGCTGCGACTGTAGCCGGCATCTCCTTGAGCTTCGCTGCTTCGCGTGCTTCCCGTTCCTTGCGCGCCGCGAGCGCGTAGCGCCGATCGCTGAGTGCGAGACCACCGCCGATCGCCATCAGCAATGCGCCGCCCCAGATCCAGCCAACGAACGGTTTGTAGTAGACGCGCACGCTCCACGCGCCGGAGCCGACGGGTTCACCAAGCGAAACGTAGAGATCGCGGAAGAGCCCGCTGTCGATCGCGGTCTCGGTCATCACGTTGCCGCTCGCGTTGTAGTTTCGCTTCTCGGGATACATCCTTTCTTTTTCGACGCCGTTGCGGCTAATGATGATCTCGGCCCGCGCGCCCTGGTAGTTTGGTCCAATCACATCCGAGATGCCGTTGAACTGAAACTCGTAGCCGCCCGCGTGAACGACATCGCCGATCTGCATCTTCACATCCTGCTCGGACTGATAACCCGTGACCATCGTCACGCCGACGATGAACACTGCGACGCCGAGATGGGCCACCTGCATCCCGAAGTAACTACGACTCTGCATGCGCAGTTTTTGCAGCGTCGTCAACTGACCTGAAGTGACGCGCACTCGTTCCCAAATGTTCACAAATACCGTCGTCACGATCCAGATCGCCAGCAAGAGTCCGAGACTAACGAGCCATTTCCAGCCGCCAAGCAGAAACGGCAGCGTCACGGCGCTAAGCACGCTGACTACAAATGCCCAACGAAGTCTTTTCGCCAACTCCGGCAGACTCGCTTTCTTCCAGCGCGCAATTGGTCCAATTCCCATCAAGAACATCGCGGGCGCCATCAATGACACAAACACGAGATTAAAGTAGGGTGGACCAACGGAGAGTTTGCCCATACCAAGCGCATCGACAATCAGCGGATATAACGTGCCGAGCAAAACGGAACCAGCCGCAACAGTCAACAGCACGTTGTTTGAAAGCAGCAACGACTCGCGCGAGATCACGTCGAACTTGCTTCCGAGTCCGACCTGTCTGGCGCGCCACGCGTAGAGCAGCAACGAGCCGCCAATCACGAACACGAGAAACGCGAGAATGAAGATGCCGCGCTTGGGGTCGGTGGCGAAGGCATGAACTGACGTGAGCACGCCCGAGCGAACCAGGAACGTTCCGAGCAAGCTCAAGGAAAACGCTGCGATTGCGAGCAAGACTGTCCAACTCTTGAATCCGCCGCGCTTTTCCGTGACCGCGAGTGAATGAATGAGCGCGGTGCCCACGAGCCACGGCATGAATGACGCGTTTTCGACCGGATCCCAAAACCACCAGCCGCCCCAGCCGAGTTCGTAGTAAGCCCAGAAGCTGCCAAGTGCGATACCACACGTGAGAAACATCCACGCGACGGTAGTCCATGGCCGCGACCAGCGCGCCCACGTCGCATCGAGACGGCCACCAATCAAGGCTGCAATCGCGAAAGCAAACGCGACCGAGAATCCGACGTAGCCCATGTAAAGCATGGGTGGATGCGCGACCATCGCCGGATCCTGAAGCAGTGGATTCAAATCACGTCCATCGGGTGGAACGGGGAAGATCCGCGCAAACGGATTTGACGTGACCAGCATGAACAGCAGGAAACCGACACTCACGATACCCATCACGCTCAAAACGCGCGCGACCATCTCGCCCGGCAGGTGTCGACTGAAAAGCGAAACCGCAACCGTCCACAGCGAGAGCATCAAAGTCCACAACAGTAGCGAACCTTCGTGCGAGCCCCACGTTGCTGCGAGCCGGTAATGCAACGGTAGTTGAGAGTTTGAATTGGTGGCGACGTTGAGCACGGAAAAATCGTTGGTGATGAACGAGTATCCCAGGCAGCAGAAAGCAGTCGCGACGAAGAGAAACTGCGCCTGACCGGCTGGAGCAGCGAGCGCGATCCACATCCGGTTGCCACGCGAAGCGCCAATCAGCGGCAGCGTGGCCTGAGTTAACGCGAGCAGCAGTGCGATGATGAGTGCAAACTGACCAATCTCGGGAATCATTTAGACCCTAACCGGAAGCGCGGGCGGCTCGCCCGCATGACTTCATAACGACCATCTTCCGACAAGTGCGGGCGAGCTGCCCGCGCTCCGCTTAATTATCGACCACGGTTTTGGCAGCTTCTCGCTCGTGCTTCGCGGCGTCGATAGCTGCGCCCGCTTCTGGTGGCATGTAGTTTTCGTCGTGCTTTGCCAGCACCTGTTCGGCCCGAAACACACCGTCAGAGCCAATCTTTCCCTGCGCGACGCAACCGCGTCCTTCTTTAAAGAGATCGGGGAGAATGCCTTTGTAGACGACCGGAATGCTCGCGGCAGTGTCAGTCACAGTGAAGCGTACTGTCAAACCGTCAGAGTCGCGTTTGAGCGTGCCGTTTTCTACCAAGCCGCCAATACGAAACGTCCGATCGATTGGAGCTTCCTTCGCCGCGACCTGCGTGGGACTGAAGAAGAAAACAAGGTTCTGACGAAAGGCGTTCGCAACGAGATATGCTGCGAGCCCGAGGCCGGCAAGTCCGACGAAGATGATGGCGATACGTTTATGACGTCGTTTCATTAGTACTTCCTCTTAACACTGCGGTGCGAACCGCAGAAGACCTTTCTTCCTTGACCACCGCTCGCTTGCGTTGGCGCAAGGTTACCAGTTCCCAGACAAACGCGATCAAGGCAAACAGGTAAGATCCCCAAACGTAGAAACCATACCCTCCCATCGACAGATCAGGCCAGTGCAGATTCACGCATTCACCTCCGCGAAGCGGGAAGCATTCTGCTCCCTTTCCAAAATAATGCAACGCAGGCGTATAAGCACGACGGCAACCGAGTAGAGCCAGCACGCGGCCAGCATGATCAGCATTGCAGCCAGCATCGGCGGCGCGATAGTTGGTTTGTTCAGGATGCGAATCGTCGCGCCCTGGTGCAGTGTATTCCACCACTGCACCGAGAAATAAATGATCGGAACATTGATCACGCCGACGAGTGCGAGCACGGCGCCCGCGCGATCCGCACGACGTGGATCGTCGATCGCTGCTTGCAGTGAAATGAAGCCGGCGTAAAGAAACAGCAAAATCAGCGTCGAAGTCATCCGCGCGTCCCAAACCCACCAGGTGCCCCACGTTGGCTTACCCCAAAACGCGCCGGTCACGAGTGAAACAAGCGTGAACATCGCCCCGGTAACGGCGAGCGCGGAGGCCATCATTGACGAGAGGCGCGCGTTGAACGCCCAGCCAATGCCGGCGTAAATGGCCATCAGCACGTAGAGAAACATGCCCATCCATGCGGCGGGAACGTGAATGAAGATGATGCGATAGGCGTCGCCTTGCTGAAAGTCAGTGGGTGCGATGAAGAAGCCGACGAAGATGCCGAGTGCGAAGAGTATTGCCGCGGGGATCGCGAACCACGGGATCAACTTGCCGGCTAGCGGGTAGAACATTGCGGGCGATGCGTATTTGTAGAGGTTCATTTCTTTAAGCCACAAAAGGGCACATAAAGCACAAGTCAGGTTAGTTTATTCCAGAGAAATCCTTAACGCTGTCGACGCCGCCCACGGCGAAAAGATCAATGACACAATCGCAAACGCTCCGAGCAAATAAAGATGTGGCGCGGCGCTCGTGCCAATAATAGTTGCTTCAACCGCGCCTGCACCAAAGATCAACGCCGGAATATACAGCGGCAAAATCAGAATCGAGATCAGAACGCCGCCGCCACGTAATCCTAGTGTGAGCGCCGCTCCCACCGAACCAATCAAACTCAAAATCGGCGTGCCTACGAGCAGACTCACAAACAGAACCAGCAACGTCTCTCTACCCAGATCAAACTGTGCTCCCACGAGTGGCGCAATCAACACGAGCGGGATCTCGGCGATGATCCAGTGCGCCAGCACCTTGCCGAACACCACCAAAAACAACGGCTGTGGCGTCAACAGCAACTGCTCGAGTGTGCCGTCCTGGTAGTCGTTGGCAAACAGACGCCCGAGCGAAAGCATCGAGGCCAATAACGCCGCTACCCAAACCACGCCCGGCGCAATCGATCGCAGCAACTGCGTCTCTGGTCCAATTCCCAGGGGAAACAGACTGACGACGATCACGAAGAAGAAGACTGTCGACAATATGTCTGAACGCCGGCGCCAGGCCAGCATCAGATCGCGCCAAACGATCCAGCGCAACATCGATAAGCTCGAAGGTGCGTTCACGTAGTGAGTTCGAGGCGTTTGCTCAGGCTTGCAGACAAGTCCAGTTCCTGATGCGTTGCGATGATGGCCATGCCGCCATCTGCCAGGTGCTTTTCAATCAAAGATCTAACAAGGGCGACAGCGCCTTTGTCCAAGGAGGTCATCACCTCATCCAGCAGCCAAAGCTTCGTGTTGCAGACGAGCAATCGCGCCAGCGCCACTCTTCTTCGCTGGCCCTCTGACAAGAGTCGTGCCGGAAGCAACTCGCGGCCGCCAAGGCCCATTTCCTCGAAAACAGCGTGAGCGCGGTCTTTGCTGACTGCGATGCCGTTCAGAGCGTTTGAGATGCGAAGATTTTCAACCGCGCTCAGCTCGTCTTTCACGCCATGGCGATGGCCAAGGTAGGTGACGAAAGTGAAATATTCCTCACCTAGCGAGCGAATGTTCGCACCATTCCACTTGACCTCGCCTTCGGCTGGTGCGA
>DASXRE010000127.1:0-18934 GCA_036506775.1 Pyrinomonadaceae bacterium
TAAACGAGCCGCGAGGAGCGTTCGTCTTCAGGATGGATATCAACGACCTGTTCAAGTAGTGATGCAGTCAGGACCTAAATTTGTAGGGGCAGCACTCCGTGGCTGCCCCTTTTAGCATCTCAAGCGGGGGTGGCCACAGAGTGCCACCCCTACAATTAGGGACTTGTCACCGCTTTGGTCTGAAACAAGCCTTCGTGGTTCAACCTGCACCACTCCCGTTCAAGTGAATTGGAACTGTAGTTTGGATTTGACTACAATGTCCGCTGCGTCGTTGACCCTTGAAACATCCCCCGGATTGCGCCTTGTCGTTCCCCGCGCGTAAAAGAATTGGCCGCTACGAAATCTGCTCCCAACTCGGCGCGGGTGGCATGGGTGAGGTCTATCTCGCTCAGGACACCAAACTCGATCGCAAAGTCGCCTTAAAGATTCTTCCCGTCGATGTCGTCGACGCTCAAACCGACACCACCAGCGATCGCGTCCGCCGCTTCATTCAGGAAGCAAAAGCAGCTTCCGCGCTCAATCATCCAAACATTCTTACCATCTACGAGATCGACGAGATCGATTCCGAACACTTCATTGCGACGGAGTTTGTCGACGGGGAGACACTGCGCGACCGGATGCGCTTCGCGCCGATCGGTCCATCGGAAGCGATCGATATCGGTATTCAGGTGGCGAGCGCGCTTTTGGCCACGCACACAGTCGGCATTATTCATCGCGACATCAAACCCGACAACATCATGCTGCGTCGCGACGGCATCGTGAAGGTGCTCGACTTCGGCCTCGCCAAACTCACACGCGAACGGCAGTCGTCGCAAACCGATTCACTCGCGCCTACGCAAAACATGATCAATACCGCAGTCGGGATGGTGATGGGCACGGCCCACTACATGTCGCCGGAACAGGCACGAGGTCTGGAGACAGACGCTCGCACCGACATCTGGAGCCTCGGCTGTGTGCTCTACGAAATCATCGCCGGACAAAAGCCCTTCCCTGGTCCAACGACGATCGACGTAATGTCTGGCATTCTGCATCGTGAACCCGAACCGCTGATCCAGTATCTGCCCGAAGGACCACGTGAACTCGACCGCATCGTCTCGCGCGCGATGCGCAAGGATCGTGAAGAACGCTATCAAACTGTGCAAGACCTGTTGGTTGAACTAAAGGATCTCAAGCGAGCACTCGATTCACAGTCATACGGCGTTGCGACCTCAAGGTCCAATGAGTTCTCGGCGGAAGCCGTGCCGGAGAAGTCGATCGCTGTGCTCTACTTTGAAAACATGAACTCGGAACCTGACAGCGATTACTTCTGCGCCGGCATGACCGAGGACATCATTACCGATCTTTCAAAAATCAAAGAGCTGAAAGTCGTGTCTCGCTCGGACGTGCTTCCCTTCCGCAAGAAAGAAGTAAACACGCGCCAGGTCGGCGAAACATTGCGGGTGAACTATATCCTCGAAGGAAGTGTGCGCAAGGCGGGCAACAGGATTCGTATCACGGCCCAGTTGATCAGCGTGCGCGATGGTTATCACCTTTGGGCCGAACGTTTCGATCGCGAGGTGCAAGACATCTTTGACCTTCAGAACGAGGTGTCACAGAAGATCGTAGATGCGCTGAAAGTCTCTTTGACTGAGTCTGAACGAGAAGCGCTGGCGCAGAAACCTACAGATGACTTGCGCGCCTACGATTTCTACATGCGCGGCCGCGAACTCCTTTATTTAAAGGGTCGCCGGAACACCGAGAGCGCGATCCAGATGTTTGAAAATGCGGCGGAGCTCGATCCGGGCTTTGCGTCTTCCTACGCTGGCCTCGCCGAGGCGTTTTCGTCGATGTACGAATGGTACGACGGCAATTCGACCTGGCTCAGCAAGGCGATCGAGATGAACCAAAAGGCTCTGGCACTCGAGCCCTCTTCGCTCGAAGCCAAGTTTGGTATCGCGATGGTCTACTTTCATCACCGGCGATTTGCAGAGTCGAAGCGCAGCCTGAAAGCGATTCTCGAGGAGAACTCCGAGTTTTACCCTGCCTACCTGCGGCTGGGAATGATTGCCGAACGGTCGAATGACCTGGACGGCGCCCTCAAGTATTACCGCCGGGCGGCGGAAATAAAACCGTACGATGAAGACCCATGGCGATTTCTGGTCGGGGTCCAGCGAAAGCTTGCAAATGTGGCAGCGGCTGAAGAAGCGGCGCTCAAAGTGATCGAGATTACGTCCCGCAAACTGGAAGCAACTCTCGACGACATCATAGTGATGAGCCGTTTAGCCGAGGCTTATGCGCGTTTTGGTAGTAGAGAGGAAGCAAACGCGACCTTGAAGCGAGTCCTGGAGCTGGAACCCAACGACGGCTTGGCACTCTACAACTGTGCCTGCGCTTACGCGCTGCTCGGCGATTACCGGGCGTCGTTGCTCCTGCTCCGGCGCGCTTTCGATAGCGGCTTCCGAACTGTGGCCCACTGGGCCAAAACGGATAGCGCGTTTGAGGCTATGCGTAACGATGGAGAGTTTCAACAGCTCGTCGCAGAGTTACAATAAAGGAGAAACATTTAATGCCCAAGTACGTCATTGAAAGAGTGGTCCCCGGTGCTAGTAAAATGTCCCCGGCTGAATTGAAGACGATGTCGCAGCGATCCTGCAACGTCCTGAACCAGCTCGGACCGCAGATCCAGTGGGTTCAAAGCTATGTGACAGACAACAAAATCTACTGCATCTACATCGCTCCCAATGAAGAGATGGTGCATGAGCATGCGCGTCTGGGCGGTTTTCCCGCCAATCACGTAGCACAGGTCAAAACCATTATCGACCCGACAACTTCTGAAGATTGATGTCGCAACCCAGGACTAAGGTCGATACGAAACTGCCGTCGTTTGCGGGAGCCACTGAGTGGCTCAACCGCACGGCGGCAGGCCTTCCCGAAGCAAAGACTCTCAAGGGCCATCCAACCCTCGTTCATTTCTGGTCCGTCAGTTCCGAAGACTCCAAAACAAATCTGGCCCAGCTCGCGCACCTTCGCGACCAACGCAAGCGCGATGGACTACGAGTGATCGCAATCCATTCCCCGCAATCGGAAGCGGAGAAGGATGCGCGCGTCGTGCGCGATGCCGCCACGAGACTGAATCTCACCGAGCCTTGCGCACTCGATAACGATCACCGCTTGCTCGAGAAGTTCTCGCACGAACCGGAAGATCTTCCCGCGTATTACCTGTTTGACACTGAAGGAAACTTGCTCAACTCCGCGACCGGCGCGGCGGGTCTCGACACAATCGAGGATCAACTCGATGCAACGATCGCCGAAGTTCGCGCACAGTTTCCCTACTGTCCTGAGTGCGAGGTGTTCCTTGACCCGGATGCGATGTTCTGTGCGGGTTGTGGTTTGCCGTTGATCCTGCCCGGTTCAGGCAAGTCGCATCCCTATTACGAAAACACCTTTCAAGGCTCGCTTCCCACCGTTCGCTTGTACGATCTGGATCCGCTGATCGGCCATACGATCGAAGGCAAGTACGAACTCGTTTCCAAACTTGGTGAAGGCGGGATGAGTGTTGTTTATCGTGCCCGGCGGGCGCACATTGGCGATGACGTCGCGGTAAAAATTCTGTTGCGCAAGTTCGTCAAAGACGACGCGGCGCTGGCTCGTTTTCGCCACGAAGCGCGCGCCGCGGCGATGTTGCGACATCAGAACGTGATCACGATTCACGATTTTGGCGAAACCAACGACGACCACACGCCGGCTTACATCGTGATGGAGTTTGTCAGAGGCACGCCTTTACGCGAGCTGCTGAAGAACGAGGGTCATTTCTCGGTTGAACGCGGCTTGCGGCTGATGCGCGGAATCTGCGCGGGCGTCGGCGCGGCACATCGTCAGGGCGTGATTCATCGCGATCTCAAGCCCGACAACATACTCGTCGCGGCGCCTGATGATGATTTTGAGTTTGAGAGTGTGCGGGTGGTTGATTTCGGTTTGGCCAAACTGCTGGTTGATGCCGGCGCCGGATCAGCGGGAGCGGTGGTCGGAACGCCGTTCTACATGTCACCGGAGCAAGGTATGGGCGAACCACTCGACACGCGTTCCGACGTTTACAGTCTCGGCGCGATGTTTTACGAGATGCTTTCCGGCAAGCGGCCCTTTGAAGCCGAGACGGTTTCAGGCGTTATTAACCGGCACTTGTACGAACCGCCGCCGCCCTTTTCTCCGTCGTTAGCAATTCCGCGAAGAGTCTCGACCGCCATCATGCAGGCGTTGGCTAAAGATCCGGACGCGCGGCCACAGACTGCCGGCGATTTAGCGCGACTGCTTTTCTAAGTTCATCCGCGACTTCCTCAAGTACTTCCGCCCACTTCCCTGCACGACTTCTGCGCGCGCATGTTGCGCCGCTACGCAGCTTTGCCTCAAAATTCAGAAGTCCAACGGAGAAGAGTCAATACCACCCTGCGGTAGCGGGTGGGTCAAAGCTGAGCAGTCAAAATCGTCAGTCCACGCCGCCGCGTTTTCATTCCATTCACGTAGTAGTTCATTCATAGTCGAAACAGGTTCGTAGTTTTTCTAAACCTTCCTCAATCTTTGTAGTCGGGATGGCGCCGTAGCCGAACAACAAACCGGCACGCGCGGGCTGCTCCGAGTAAAACTTGGCCAAACGTTGAACTTGCACTCCAAGCTCAGCGGCGCAATCAAAGACAGCGCTGATCTGTTCCACCGATGCCGAGCGCGCGAGTGCCGTGAGGTGAAGTCCGGCGACAGACGGAACGATCGTGAGGTGTTCGGCGAAGTCGCGCATCAGAATTCTCGTGATCAACGCGCGGCGCTCGGCGTAGACGCGCCCGACCTTGCGAACATGCCGCGCAAATCCGCCTTGATCGATGAAGCGCGCGAGTACAGCTTGCACCAGGGTTGCTGTGTGCCAATCCGTGACGTACTTCGCTTTGTGCACTGCGGGTGTGCAACAACTCGGAGTTACGAGAAAACCAAGACGCAAGGTCGGCAGCAGCGTCTTCGAGAACGAGCCGACGTAAACCACGCGGCCGGATGTGTCGAGCGTTTGCAGCGGCTCGAGCGGACGCTCCTCGAAACGAAACTCGCTGTCGTAATCGTCTTCGATGATCGCCGCGTTGTTTCGCTCCGCCCAGTCGAGCAACGCCAGCCGCCGCGATAACGACATGGTCACGCCAAGTGGATACTGGTGCGACGGCGTGACGTAGACGACGCGGGTGTCGCGTGGGATCGCGTCGACGACGATTCCCTCTTCATCGACTGGCACTCCGTACACGCACGCACCGAGCGAGTTGAACAACAACCGCGGCGGCGCGTAACCCGGATCTTCAAACGCGATGCGTTCGCCCGGCTCGACCAGTGCGCGAGCGATTAGATCGAGTGCCTGCTGCGCACCGCTGGTGATCGTCACGTCCTCGGCCGACACCTGCAGTCCGCGCGAGACTCCGATGTGACGAGCGATTGCGTCGCGCAGACCGCGATGGCCGCCGGGGTGCTCGTACACTCCCGCGCGCTCAACATTGACGCGCAGTTCGCGGTTGAGCAAACGACGCCACGTCTCGTGTGGAAACAACGTCGCGTCGGGCAGACCGGTGCGAAAGTCAAAGGCGGCAGGTTTGTCGAAGGCGTGAGAGACCTGAACTGAGTCCCACACCGCTTTGGGACGCAGCACGCCTTCATTTTTCTCACGGCGCGACTCGTGCGACCCGGATGCGAAGTGATTACTGACGTACGTGCCGGCGCCGATGCGCGACGTGAGAAAGCCTTCGCTCGTGAGACGATCGTAAGCGACGGTTACTGTGGTTCGCGAAACCTGTAAGGAGTGCGCGAGATCGCGGCTTGCGGGCAGACAGTCGCCGGGTCGCAGACGCCCGTCGGCAATCGCACGTCGTATCTGGCGATAGATCTCGCCGCTGAGATTTTTGCGTCCGACCAGGCTGATGTGCAGTTCCATTGGCGGTCAGTTTAGTCTCACGGATTGGCTTGGTCAAAAAAGCGGAAATTGGATATTGCGTCAGTCCGATTTCACGGGTACCTTGCGGGTCGCAACTGGTTTAGTCGGGAGCGCCGAAGGCGCGGAGTGAAGGTAGCCAGGGGCAAATGCGAAGCGAAGCGGAGCACGCAGCCCCTGGATCGCAGAGAGAATATGAGGAGGCCCAACGGGCCGACAGAAAACGAGGCAGCAACAGGTCTGTCGCCCGTTCCGGGCTGTTCGTCGTTGTTTTGATTCCCAGGGGCCGCGTGCGCCGCTTCGCGTCGCACTTGCCCCCGGCTACCTTCACTCCGCGCCTTCGGCGCTACTGTTAACCGAGCCTGCCGCGCGCCTGTTGGCTACCTTTACTGCGCGCCCTCGGCGCGTCGGTGGCTTTTCAACTTTATCGAATCGACGTAATGGACAACTTTGCTTTTGAGCGGAGGCGAGCCGCGTTGTTGGTGCTCGCTGGCGGGGTGGTCGCGGGGACGCTCGATATCACCTACGCGTGCGTGTTTTGGGCGATCAAGGCAGGCGTGCCGGTGCAACGGATCTTCCAATCTGGGGCGAAGGGTCTGCTGGGCGCGGCGGCGTTCAAAGGCGGCGCCGCGACCGCAGCGCTCGGATTGTTTCTGCACTACTTCATCGCGACGACGATGTCAGTCACCTACTACTTCGCCGCGCGGGAATGGGCGCCGCTGCATCGGCATCCGCTTGCGTGCGGCGCGGCGTACGGACTGTTGTTGTATGTGGTGATGAACTACGTGGTGCTTCCACTTTCCGCCGCCGGAACTGGTTCGCCAGATCGACTCTGGGTCGCATTGAGTATCGTCGTGCACATGTTTCTCATCGGCGTTCCGATCGCCTTCTTCACTCGCAGCGCAATCGGCAAGCTCCCGCCGTCAGCTTTAGTGCAAGGAGCGTGAATACCATTCGGCGCACTCAGTGGTGCTTTCAGAGATGAGCTACCCTTCCCGCGGTGAACAATCCACCAACCTCCTTGGTGGTATTCTGACGGGTAGAGGCTTCGTCCCAGGCCACATCTGAAAGTACCACCGACTGCGCCAGTGGGATTTCCACTTTTGTGCGAACGACACGTCTTGTAGAGTATGCGCGTGCCGTTCCAGCAAGCACCTCCAACACTCGGCAATCAATATGAAGATGATCGCGTGCTGCGGTCGTATCTCACGCGCGTCTTTCCGGCGGAGATGCTCACTGAGATCGAGCCGTCGCTACGTGAAATGGGACGCCTCGCTGGCGGTGAACTGTACCAACTCCAGCTCGCGGACCGTTTGAACGAACCTAAACTAACGCAGTGGGACGCTTGGGGAAATCGCATCGACGAGATCGAACTCACGCGTTTGTGGCAACTCGCCGAACGCATCGCCGTCGAGCACGGTGTCGTCGCCACTGCTTACGAACGTAAGCATGGCGCGCTTTCGCGAGTCCATCAGTGCGCTCTGGCTTACCTCTTCACCCCTTCAACAGACATCTACAGTTGCCCACTCGCGATGACCGACGGCGCCGCACGCACCTTGATCGCTTCAGGAAACCAGAAACTGATCGAACGCGCCGTGCCGCACCTGATCACTCGTGAACCGTCGGCGTTTTGGACGGCCGGCCAGTGGATGACGGAACTCACCGGCGGCTCGGATGTCGGCCTATCGGAAACGATAGCCAAAAAGCAGCCGGGCAACGATTCAGACACGCGAGAGTTTTGGCTGTACGGCCGCAAATGGTTTACCTCGGCGGTAACGTCGCAGATCGCTCTGACGCTCGCACGTCCCGAAGGAAATCCGCCCGGTGGCCGCGGCCTCGCACTTTTCTACATCGAGACGCGCGACGAAAACGGCCGCCCGCGCAACATCGAGATCAATCGTCTCAAAGACAAACTCGGCACGCGCAAAGTGCCAACTGCTGAACTAACCCTTTCGGGCACGCCAGCGCAACTCGTGATGGGAAGCACCGACGGCGTCCGCAATATCGCGCCGCTACTCAACATCACGCGTCTCTGGAACGGCATCAGCGCGGTGGCACTGATGCGCCGTGGGCTCGCGCTCGCCTTCGATTACGCCGGCAAACGCACCGCCTTCGGCTCAACACTGGCCGAAAAGTCGTTGCACATGGACACGTTGCTGGGCTTGCAGGCTGAAGCAGAAGCGGCGTTTCAGCTTGCGTTCTATGTCGCCGAGTTAACCGGCCGGAGCGAAAACGAAGAGATCGAAGAACACGACGCGTGGTTGTTGCGCTTGCTGACACCAATCATGAAACTGACTACAGCGAAACAGGCCGTCGCGGTCGCGAGTGAAGTGCTCGAATCATTCGGCGGCGCCGGGTATGTCGAAGATACCGGCCTGCCGGTGTTGCTGCGTGACAGTCAGGTGCTTCCAATCTGGGAAGGAACTACGAACGTTCTCGCGCTCGATACACTTCGCGCACTCAGCGCGAGCGAGTCGATTGCGCCACTCCTTTCGACAACGAGTCGCATGTTTGAGTCGCTTCAGGATTCATCGCTTAGAGATCTCGCTCGCGTGGCCACAACCGCGTTGAATCACGCGGAAACGTGGCTGCGTGAGGCAAGCGCAACGAGTCAGGCGAGCGTTGAAGCGGGAGCGCGGCGGTTCGCCTTGACGCTCGGACGGGCGATGGAGCTGGTGCTGCTGATCAGACACGCGCAGTGGTCTCAAGTCCATGAACAGGATGGACACGCGACCGCCGCCGCTCGCCGTTTTGCGCAATCCGGGGTAGATCTGATTACCGGCTAGTTAGTAGTGCAACAAGCTGAGCTTCTTCTCTGTGTAATCTCTGTGTCTCTGTGGCGCTCACTTGTCAAGAAAACCACGGAGACACAGAGAACACAGAGATTGCACAGAGAAGACCGAATAGGATTACCGGCTAGTTATCATCAGGGGCGGGGCTTCTTTCGTCGTTCTACAATGTGCTGGTAGCGTTCGATCTCGCCGGCCTCGTAAACAGCGACATGCCGGCATTCAATGCAGCGCCACGTATAGCTTCGCAAAAGTGCAGACTTCCCTTGCGATGGATCACGATGCAGCGGTTGTCTCACGCCGCAGTTCTTGCACGTGACTACGAGGTACCAAGCGTAAGGTTCACAAACTGCTAGTGGCATGGGGGCCGCACTGGCCAAATCTGTTTAGGGAAACGAAGGGCCAGCATAGCTGGCTTGTAGACGATCAAATCGAGCTTGTCAATACACATTCGTACAGACTCTGGAGATTCTATTCATGCGTGAAACCCGCCGGCTTCTCTGCTTGCTGGGCATCTTGTTGCCTGGTCTGTTGCTAACGACTCTAACCATCAATGCACAGCAGTTCGACTCCAGTCTTTATTCCGGTTTGCGTTGGCGAATGATCGGCCCGTTTCGCGGCGGACGCGTCAACGCGGTCAGCGGCGTCGTGGGACAACCCGACACCTTCTACTTTGGTTCGGTAGGCGGCGGCGTGTGGAAGTCCTCCAACTCGGGACGCACCTGGACGCCCATCTTCGACTCAACCAACGTCGCTTCGATCGGCGCGATCGCTGTCGCGCCTTCCAATCCCAACGTGATCTACGTCGGAACTGGCGAACCCGACATGCGCGATTCGATCGCTTACGGTAACGGCGTCTTCAAGTCGTCAGACGCCGGAAAGACCTGGACGCAGCTCGGCCTGGAAAACACGAAACAGATCGGCCGTATCATCGTTGATCCCGAAAATCCCAACCTTGTCTTTGTGGCCGCACTCGGTAACGCCTACGCGCCCAATCCCGATCGCGGCGTCTACCGTTCGCGCGACGGCGGCGCGACGTGGCAAAAGGTTCTCTTCAAGAACGACGACGTGGGCGCGATCGATCTTTCTTTTGATCCCCTTGATT
Organism: Pyrinomonadaceae bacterium; assembly: GCA_036506775.1. Lineage (GTDB taxonomy): Bacteria > Acidobacteriota > Blastocatellia > Pyrinomonadales > Pyrinomonadaceae > PSRF01. Next base: position 9,827 of record DASXRE010000127.1, read on the forward strand.
CAAAGGTCGTGTACGCGACGCTGTGGAACGTGCGCCGTCCGCCCTGGTTCATCTACGCGCCCGCAAACGGACCGGGCGCGGGAATCTTCAAGTCGCTCGACGGAGGCACGACCTGGAAAGAGATCTCGGAAGGAATTCCGGTTGAGGGTCGCGGACACATCGGCATCGCGATATCGCCGGCTAACCGTAATCGAATCTATGCCGCCGTCGATGCGAAAGAGGGCGGCGTGTTCTCTTCTAACGATGCCGGCGCGACGTGGACGAGGCTATCGAAAGACAAACGGCTGTGGGATCGCGGTTGGTATTTCGAAAAGATCAATGTCGATCCGAAGAACGCCGACGTCGTCTACGTCATGAACACGTCGGTTTATCGATCGACAGATGCGGGGAAGACGTGGACGCCAATCAAAGGTGCTCCGGGCGGCGACGACTATCACCAGCTCTGGATCAATCCCGACGAACCGAAACGAATGATTGTGGCGAGTGATCAGGGTGCGATCGTAACCGTTGATGGCGCCGTCACGTGGAGCTCGTGGTACAACCAGCCGACCGCGCAGATTTATCACGTCTCTGCCGACTATCGCTTCCCTTACTGGGTCACCGGTGCGCAACAAGACAGTGGCGCCGTCGGCACGCCGTCGCGCAGTAATCATTCGGAGATCTCAAATCGCGATTGGGAAGGTCTGTGTGCCGGCGGTGAGTCAGGTTACACCGCGCCGGATCCGTTGCACCCGGAGATTCTGTTTGGCGGCACAGTTTCGCGCTGCAACGTTTTGACCGGCGAGACGAAGAACGTTTCACCTGAACGCGGCGCGACGCCGGGGCAATTTCGCCATGCGTGGACGCAGCCGCTCGTCTTTTCGCAAGCCGATCCGCACGCGCTCTATTACGCCAATCAGTTTCTTTACAAGACGACGAATGGCGGCGAGAGTTGGACACAGATTAGTCAGGATTTGACGCGCGAGGACCCGGGCGTGCCGTCGAATCTCAATGAAGCGGCGGCCGCAGATGCACCCGCGGACAAGCGACGCGGTGTTGTTTACACGATTGCGCCTTCTCCTCTGCGTGCGTCGATGATCTGGATCGGCACCGATGACGGTCTGATTCAGTTGACGAAGGATGACGGCAAGACCTGGCAGAACGTCACGCCGCCCGCAATGACGTCGTGGAGCAAGGTGGTGATGATTGAGGCGTCGCACTTTGATGTGAATGAAGCGTACGCGGCGGTGGAGCGGCATCAACTCGCAGACTACGAACCGCACATTTATCGTACGCTCGACGCAGGAAAAACATGGACCGAGATCACGAAGGGCTTGCCTGCCAGCGTTTACGTGGAGACGGTGAAGGAAGATCCGAACCGCCGCGGGTTGTTGTTCACCGGCACCGAGCGCGCCGTGTTTGTTTCCTTCAATGACGGCGATCAGTGGCAATCGTTGCAACTCAATCTGCCGCCGGCGTCGATGCGTGACCTGGCGATTCACAGCGACGACTTGATCGTGGCGACGCACGGTCGCGGCTTCTGGGTGATGGACAACGTCACGGCGTTGCGACAGATCAGTGCGGACGTTGCGAAAGCGAATGCACATCTCTTTCAACCAGCGGATGTTGTTTTGCTGACGCCCGGGAGTGACAACGGCACGCCGATGCCGCGTGACGAACCACTCGCTGAGAACGCTCCGTACGGCGCGATGATCGATTATTACCTGAAGTCGAATCCGAGTGGTCCAGTCACACTGGAGATTCTGGATCCGGCCGGTGAACTGGTTCGCAAGTATTCGAGTGAAGACCAAGGCGTGGCGGTCAATCCCGAAACTCTCAACATTCCTGCTTTCTGGGTGCGGCCGTTTGAGGCAATTTCAAACGCGACCGGGATGCATCGCTGGATCTGGGACCTTCGGCCGACGCCGGTTCTACGCGCACCTGGTGCGGGTGGCGGTGGTGGCGGAGGCGGTGGTTTCGGTGGACGCGGCGGTGCTTCCGTTGTCTTGCCCGGCGTTTACACGGTCAGGCTTTCAGTGGATGGAAAGACCTACACTCAGCCGCTGGTCGTGAAGCTGGATCCGCGAACGAAGTAAACCGGGCAACCTCTGTGCCTCTGTGGTAATAGTGAACCACAGAGACACAGAGACACAGAGACGTACTCAGACAAGTTATGCAATCTACGCATTCGAGGCATCATTATGAAAATTCACCGTCGTGGTTTTATCGCAGGTTCAACTGCTGCGCTGCTACTTGCGAAACATCAATTGTCGTCGGCTGCAAGCCTTCGAGCTTCTGAAGCCTCGCAGGTGAAGGTTTATACGACAGCGGATAAAACGGATTACCGGCTCACTGGGACGAACACGCTCCAGTTCAAACCGATGGGCCAGCCACTCGAAACGCAGATCTGCGTATTCGTCGATCCGACAAAGACATTCCAGACGATCCTCGGTGTTGGTGGCGCACTCACCGATGCCTCCGCGGAGACGTTTGCTAAACTCCCCAAGCCAAAGCAGCAGGAACTGTTGACCGCTTACTTCGATCGCGACAAAGGCATTGGCTACAACCTCGCCCGCACCAACATTCACAGTTGCGACTTCTCGAGCGGTAGCTATACGTACGTCGACGAAGGCGACAAAGAATTAAAGTCGTTTAGCGTCGATCACGATCGCCAGTTTCGGATTCCGTTCATCAAACAGGCGATCGCGGCGACTGGCGGAGGACTCAACATCTTCGCGAGTCCATGGAGTCCACCCGCATTCATGAAAGACAACAACAACATGCTGCGCGGGGGACGCCTGAAGCCGGAGTTCTATCAATCCTGGGCCAACTACTTCGTGAAGTTTATTCGGGCTTACGAAAAGGAAGGCATTCCGATCTGGGGCATCACCATTCAAAACGAACCGATGGCCACGCAGAAATGGGAATCGTGCATTTATTCAGCGGAACAGGAGCGAGACTTTCTGAAGCACCATCTTGGCCCAACGATCAAAAAAGAACGGCTCGCTGACAAGAAGATCATCGTCTGGGACCACAATCGCGATCTCATCTATCAACGCGCAAAAACCATCCTGACCGATCCTCAAGCCGCTCAGTACGTCTGGGGTGTTGGTTATCACTGGTACGAGCCATGGAGCGGTGGTGAGCCGATGTTCGATAACGTGAAACTCGTGCGCGAGGCGTTTCCTGACAAGCACTTGATTTTTACCGAGGGTTGCGCCGACTCGTTTACAGCCGAGCGGCTTCACGACTGGAAACTGGGCGAGTTGTACGGACATTCGATGATTAACGACTTCAACAGCGGCACTGTCGGTTGGACCGATTGGAACGTGCTGCTCGATGAAACCGGTGGGCCCAATCACGTCCAGAATTTCTGTTTCGCGCCCGTTCACGCTGACACGCGCACCGGTGAGTTAACCTACACAAACTCTTATTACTACATCGGACACATTTCAAAGTTTGTGCGTCCGGGCGCGAAGCGGATTGCGAGTTCGCCGAGCAGGAGTCCGCTGCTCTCCACTGCTTTTCTCAATCCTGATGGAAAAGTATCCGTAGTGGTGATGAACAAGACTGACCAGAAGATGTCGTACTTCCTTTGGCTGGACGGTCAGGCAGCGGAAGTCGAGAGCTTGCCCCACTCAATTCAGACGCTTGTGTTTTGAGGATGACGTTCGCTTGATTGTGCGCAACTTTGCGACGCGCGTTTTTGTGTAAGGCAGCGTCGAGTTTTCCAGCACCGAATAATGAAGCTTTCGGTCTTTGTCGGTTTCGGCTAACAGGAAGACGATCTTTTCACCCGTGAAGTATTCCTGCTTGAAACCGGCCTCCGCCCCGTGCATGTATTCGATCACGTCGCCTTTCTTAAACTTTCCCTTGAACGGCTCGAGCACTTCGGCGCGGATGGCCCAATTCTCGTAGCCTCCGATGCGCCCGGTAATTTCAGCGTGCTGGATGCGCACGTGGGCCACTACCGAGACGGCTTTGTAATCGCTGCGGAGATAGCTTAACGAGGGCCAGTCATCGTCGTCCTGGGCCCACGAGCCAAGCGGCAGCAGGAGCAAGATAATGGAGGCTTGGATCAGTGGTTTCAATCCAGGATCGGTTCAACGCTCAGTTCAGTTTGATGCCGACGCCCTCACCAGGATCGCGGCGGAAGAAACGCCAGAGAATGATCACAAGTGCCAGGAATGCAACGCCAACAAAGATGTAGAGACCGTAAGTTCCGAGAAACCGCGAGGTGAAGATCTTGAAGAGAATAATCCCTACTACGAAGATGACACCGCGCTGGAGTGGACCACGTCGCATGATCCAGATCGGCCTGGCTGGTACCTTCGCAAGTTCTTCGTACGAGGCGAAGCCGGGCACAGACTGCTGTGGCGCCGGGGACGTTTGACGGGTTCGCTTTACGGCGTTGGCGGCGCCACACTGCCAGCAGTGAGCGTATTTGTCTTCGATGCCCAGTTCCGCAGTTGCTACAGCGCCACATGATTGGGGCAACATATTAGTTATTCCCGGCCCCCAGTCAAGAGCAGAAGTTATAAAACCTAGGGTCCCAATTTGTGGGCGTGGCACTCCGTGGCCACCCCTCTTAACGCCTCAAACGGGGTGGCCACAGAGTGCCACCCCTACAGCTTAGGACTAGATCTTTCGACTGCATCAGATCGTCGACTTCGACACGCCCCTTGCGCATTTGCGCCTATCGTATCACGCGCGCTGCACCAGACAGTTGAAACAACCAGGAGCGGCGTTATGGATGTGCAGGTAGGCAATTTCGCTATTTGTAAAGAATTCTCGGATGGCCTCTTCCAGTGTTTTGCCTTCGACAACTTTCGCGGTCTTCATCATATTGGCTTCGTCATAAGCTCGAACCGAAAGGAGGCGATGATGAAACATGACTGGTATCGTGTTTATCTCAGGCGTTGCCGTTCGTGCGAGCTCACGCACGAAAATCGGTCCTCCGGATTGATATGGAGACTCGACCTCGTGATGTTGAAACGGCGTGAGAATCACGCGTTCCCCGACCGGCGCATCAAGCAAACTGACTCTGCAGGGATAACCAGGATACGCATCCACCGTCATGCGCCTCGCTCCGCTCAGCGCCAACTCCGCGTCGTCCATCGAGAAAAGGTGGCTAAATTGCTGGCTCGGAAGGGCCACAAATTGAAAATCGGTTCGCATAAAAACATCTCCTCGTGCAATTATTCACGGCACCGGAAGTGTAAGTGAACGTCGATCCGCCGTTCTATCCGAAACTTGCGATCGAACTTGCTGGAGAAGATCACAAACAGTCGATGGTGAAAACACTGCTCCTTTCGCTCTGCCTGCTCACAGTTGCTCCTTCTGTGCGAGCACAACAGATCGGTCTGATCGCAAACACCGACGGCCGCAAGACAACCAGTCTCGACGGCCAGTGGCAAACGATCATCGACCCTTATGAGTCGGGCTTCTACAACTACCGTTATCAGCCAAGCGACAACGGCTATTTCAAGAACGCCAAACCCAAAAGCAAAAGCGACCTGATCGAATACGACTTCGACAGTTCGGAATCATTGCGAGTGCCCGGCGATTGGAACACACAAGCAGACAAACTGTTCTTCTATGAAGGCACCGTCTGGTACAAGAAGTCGTTTGATTACCAGCGCAAGCCAAACACGCGCCTCTTCGTCTACTTTGGAGCGGCAAACTACTTCGCGGACGTTTATCTTAATGGCGAGAAGATCGGTCAGCACGAAGGGGGCTTCACGCCGTTCAACTTCGAAATTACGAGGCTCGTTCGCGACACGGGTAATTTTCTGGTCGTTAAAGTCGATAACAAGCGGCGGCGCGACGCCGTGCCCACTTTGATGACTGACTGGTGGAACTATGGTGGACTTACTCGCGAGGTGAAGCTGATTGAAACGCCTACGACGTTTGTTAACGATTACTTCATTCAACTTCAGAAAGGCTCGCGCAATCGTGTGACGGGTTGGGTGAAACTAGCAGGCGACAAGCTCAATCAGCGAATCAGAGTTGGCATTCCTGAGGCCGGGATTAGTAAGTCGTTCACCACGGATGCGAACGGATTGGCGGCGATCGATTTTAATGCCGATTTGAAGTTGTGGTCTCCCGAGGAGCCGAAGCTTTATGACGTTTCGATTGCAGCCGAAACGGATCAAGTGCGCGATCAGATCGGTTTTCGAAGTATTGAGACGCGCGGCACGGACATACTGCTGAATGGCCGGCCGATCTTTCTGCGTGGCATCTGCATACATGAAGAAGCGCCGCTGCGCGGTGGACGCGCTTACAGCCGCGAAGATGCGCGCACGTTGCTTGGTTGGGCCAAGGAGTTAGGCGCAAACTTCGTCCGGCTGGCCCACTATCCGCATAACGAGTACATGATTCGCGAAGCCGACCGGATGGGAATTATGGTCTGGTCGGAGATTCCGGTCTACTGGACCATCTTGTGGGAGAATCCAGCCACCTTTGAGAACGCGCGAAACCAGTTGAGCGAGATGATTGCGCGCGACAAGAACCGGGCTGCGGTCGTGATTTGGTCCGTGGCGAACGAGACGCCGCTCAGCGAAGCTCGTTTGGCGTTTCTGAAGAACCTTGTGTCGCACGCACGCACTCTCGATCCTACTCGCCTGTTGTCAGCGGCGATGGAGCGTCACTACATCAACGACACGACGCAGATGATTGATGATCCGTTGGGAGAGTTTTTGGATGTGTTGGGTTGTAACGAGTATGTCGGTTGGTACGACGGCTTGCCGGAAAAAGCCGATCGACTGGAGTGGAAATCGAAATATGAGAAGCCGTTGGTGATGAGTGAATTCGGCGGCGACGCCCTGGCTGGGAATCACGGCGACGCCTCCGCGCGTTGGACTGAGGAATACCAGGAAAGCATTTACGAGCACCAGATTGCGATGTTGAAGCGGATCCCGTTCTTGCGCGGCACCTCGCCGTGGATCCTGATGGACTTCCGCTCTCCGCGAAGACCTTTGCCACGGATACAGGACTACTGGAATCGAAAGGGATTGGTGTCGAACAAGGGCGAGAAGAAGAAGGCGTTCTACGTGCTGCAGCGTTGGTATGCGGAGAAATGATATTTTCAGATTGCCAGAGGAGGTAACCGATGATGAATCCGTCTATTTCTCGTCGAACATTTGCGAAGTCTGTGGGTGTAGTGGCCGGGTACGCCGCAGTACGACAACGCGAGGTAATCGCATCGTGGCGGCCGCCTGGCTTCAGCAAAGCCTTGTCAGTTTCGAACATCGTGCGCCTCAGCTCGAATGAGAACCCTTATGGTCCATCGCCGGCGGCGTTGAAGGCGATGACCGATGGATTCAGTCTCGCGTGGCGGTATCCGGATGAGTATGCGGACATGCTCGCTGATGAGTTGGCGCGACTGAACAACGTGCCGGTTGACCAGATACTTCTTGGCGATGGCTCGGGGGAGATCCTGAAACTCGCCGCGGCTGCGTTTACCAACAAGGATAAGAAGATCGTTCTCGCTAATCCGACTTTTGAAGCCATCGGTCGTCATGCCAGTGTGTCACGCGCCGAGGTTGTGAAGATTGATCTGGCCCCGAACTATGGTCACGACTTGCAGAAGATGCTCGGGGCCGCGAATGATCCAGCTAATAGCGCCGGCCTGGTCTACATCTGCAACCCAAACAATCCGACGGCCAGCATCACGCCCAAAAACGAACTCGCCGAGTTTCTTGCGAAGCTCTCGCCAGCAACTGTTGTACTGGTTGATGAGGCGTATCATCATTACGTCGAGAGCAAAGATTACGAGAGCGTGATCCCGCTCGTGAAGCAGTATCCAAATTTGATCGTGGCGCGCACGTTCTCGAAGATCTACGGCATGGCGGGACTGCGTTGCGGCTACTGTGTTACGCAACGCGCAAATATCGAACGCATGAGGGCCCATCAGGTATGGGACAGCGTTAACATCATGGCGCTCGTCGCGGCGCTTGCGAGCCTGAAAGACGCGGAGCACGTCGATCGCGGGCGGAAGTTGAATAGCGAGGTGAAGAAGACGGTCTGTGCAGAACTCGATGCGCTCGGTTATCGCTACATCCCTTCACACGCGAACTTCATGATGATCGATCTTCGCCGGGACGTACGACCGATCATCGGCGCGTTGCGCACTCGCGGAGTCGAAGTCGGCCGGCTCTTCCCTGCCCTGCCGAATTTTATGCGGGTTACTATCGGGACCAGCGCAGAGATGAAGACGTTCCTGGAAAATTTTAGACAAGTTGTGGTCTAAGGCTCGGATTCGTCGTTGATGGTCTACGCAAAAATGGACAGTTCCGATGTCGAACTTAGGGATAGAGCTCCGCGATCAACCAAAGAGTTCTGTCAGTGAAACCTCTTTTGTGTGACCAACGTACTCTCACGGTCATACAATCACGCCGGCAAAGCGCCCCAAAGAACGCATTCGAAAGATTCCAAAATGACTCTCGAACTTAAAAACTGTCGCCGCGCAATAAATCTCTACATTAACTGCCAACGAGCCGTCTTGATGTGCGGGTTGCTGTTGATGACCTCGGCTGTTCACGCACAGGACGTCGTTTGGCCGCAGTTCCGTGGGCCGGAGTCGAATCCCGTCGGCACTCACGCGCGGCTCGCGGACCGCTGGTCCAAGACCGAGAACGTCGAGTGGTTTCAGGAGATCCCCGGACGCGGCTGGTCGTCGCCGATTGTCACCGGAGGCAAGGTCTACATAACCACCGTAACTACCGAAGGCAAATCAAAGCCGCCGCAAATCGGTACCGAATACAGCAACGAGTACGTTGCCGAACTCCAGAAACAAGGCCTCTCGATGAAGGAGATCATCGAACGAGTCACCGCGCGCGACATCGAACTCCCGCACGAGGTGACGCTGCACTACTTCCTCTATCGCCTCGACCTCAAAACCGGCAAGGTGGAATGGAGCAAGGAGTTCTACACCGGACATCCGCCTGGCGGCCGTCATCGCAAGAACAGTTTCGTTTCCGAGACTCCCGTGACTGACGGCAAGTTCATTTACATCTACGTCGCGAACCTAGGCTTGTGGACTTTTGATATGAAAGGCAAACAGGCCTGGTCCACGCCGCTGGAAGCGAATCCGATCTATCTCGACTTCGGCACCGGCAGCTCGCCCGC
>DASXRE010000128.1:0-4962 GCA_036506775.1 Pyrinomonadaceae bacterium
GTTGGCAAACTTGTACGAGTCGCGATAAAGCGGATCGGAAGTGTTCCCCTGATACCACTCGCCGAAGAGAAAGCTATCGCCATACGTGTAGATCGAGTTAGCGAGACTGTACTGCCAGCCCCAGGACAGGTGTTTGACTGCATCGACGCGGTGAAGCACGTTAACTGGGGCTGGGAGTACAGTCTGGCAAATTCGATCTACACCTTCGGCGACAGCTTTCTCTTCGGCGAGTGGTATCAGGGAAACACGTCTGACCCGCTCTATCACGACTCTTACAAGTTCGCGAACAAGAGCGGCATCTCACTGCTCGACTTCCCGCTCAACACCGCCATCCGCAACGTGTTTGGCTCGAATGCCAACTTCTCCGACATCGACTCGGTGATCTCAACGGAAGGCAACAACTTCGCGTGGAAAGAAGACCTCGTGACGTTCATCGACAATCACGACATGTCGCGCTTCCTTTCGCTCAACAATAACAACAACCGCCTGCACGAAGCACTCGCGTTCACGTTGACCAGCCGCGGCATTCCGTGCATTTACTATGGCACGGAGCAGTATCTGCACAACGACACGAGCGGCGGCACCGATCCCTACAACCGGCCGATGATGCCAGGCTTCAGTACCAGCACGACCGCATATCAAGTCATCAACAAACTCTCCACTCTCCGGCGGAACAACACCGCGATTCCGTACGGTTCCATGGGCCAGCGCTGGATAAATAACGACGTTTACATCTACGAGCGTAAGTTCTTCGGCAACGTCGTGCTCGTCGCCATCAACAAGAACGAGACCAGCAGCTACAACATCACCGGCCTGAATACATCGCTTCCGGCCGGCAACTACTCCGATTATCTGACGGGTTCACTGGGTGGCTTTTCGATCGGTGTCACTTCCGGCTCGGGTGGCAACAACCCGGTGACCACCTTCACGCTGCCGGCGCACACGGTTTCAGTCTGGCAGTTCACCGAAGGCGCGAGCACACCGCAGATCGGCTCGATTGGGCCAACGAACGGTCAACCGGGAGTGAAAGTAACGATCGCCGGCAAGAACTTCGGCAGCACCACCGGTACGGTGAAATTCGGCACGACCGCGGCCACTGTGAACTCATGGACCTCGACGCAGATCGTCGTGACTACGCCTTCGGTTACGAACGGCAACTACAACGTCACGGTGACCAACTCCAGCGCACAGGTCTCGAACGGCATTCAGTACACCGTGCTCACGGCCAAACTCATTCCGATCACTTTCACCGTCAACAACGCGAGCCCGACGCAAGTCGGCGACTATATCTTTCTCACTGGCAATACTGTAGAACTAGGCAGTTGGTCCACGACGTGGGACGGCGCGGTCGGTCCGTTGTTGACACCGAACTATCCGAACTGGTTCGGGGTCGCGAGCGTTCCCGCGGGTCAGACGATTCAATTCAAGTTCATCAAGATCGCTGCGAACGGAACTGTAACGTGGGAGGCCGGCTCCAATCATACGTACACCGTGCCCACGAGCGGCACCAGTTTCGTAACTGTGAACTGGCAGTACTGATTTAGTTACGGATTCTTACGTTGGCCCAACATTGACACCTCAGTGTTTTGCGCATATTGTGAGGCTACTTGCGACGGAGAGGTCGGTTCTGCGAGCCTCGCACATCTCTCGTTCCGACCCCCACAAGTCAGAGCGATATCTTTCGCCCAAAGACCCGCGTTGCCCTCAAGCGCAACGCTATGCGATTCGAGAGCTCGGCGCCCATCTCACTCGTCATATCTCCCAGGGGTGCTCAGGAGACCTATCATGAATTTTATCGTACTCGGACAAATCGGCAGCGATGCGGGTTACTGGTATCTTGGACCAGACGGCAAATGGCATCATGTTGGCGGCTGGGGCGTGGAAAAGTTCGTCGACGTAAGCCGCTCCCTGGACATCCTCTCGCAGGCGGCAAAGTTGAAAACGCCTGGGATCGCCGAAACGGTCACTCGGGGACTGAGCGAGTTTGTAAATAAGGAACTCACCGGGCACCTCGGCGACCGACTTAAAGGCGGCGGCGTAGTAATCATCAAAGCCGGCGGATGACTACCAATAATTCGGGTCAGGGCGGGGCGCCAAGCCCTGCCCTGCAAAATCCGCTCGACACTCAACGCTACGTTGCGTGGTTTCATGAACTGGACGCCTGGACGGAATACTGGGACATCTATCATCCGGAAACACGCGGTCGCTATTATTTCGGCGATGACAAGACGGAAAGCGGTCTGCTCGGGCGCTTTCTGCCGCGCACTGAGTATCCGCCGGCATGGACTTCCTGGACACATATGGCGCTCGGGATAGACTCGCCCGACGCCTTCATCACTGAAATCCTTAAGCCCGACATCGCCGCCGCTGTAATGGAAGTGGACGCACTCGTTGCTCGCCTCTTCGTGAAACACTTTGGCGACGCAAGTAACCCATCCGTGCAGGCGGACTATCTTGAGGGCATGTTCCGCTTTGCCATTGGCGCACTGCCGCCAGCCACTGAACGGGACGCGCTCATCCCTGAAGACGACTGGCGCAAACCCACGGCCGGTCACCACGCGCTCGATGCCGACATAATGTGGTTCGCCTGGGCGCTGCAACTGGAAGCGGCTCATGCGATCGATGTGAACACGAAGAGCAAGGATTCAATCGCAGGGAGAGACGTCGATCATGCTCGGAGAACGCTACTAATCGCCGGCGTCGCAACCGGCTGTCCTGCCGATTTCGCGTGGCACGGCCATCGCCGCACTCGCGCCGAATACAGTGCCAACGCGCAAACTATGAGCTTGCTCCGCGAACGCGGAAAGCAGTGGGCCTCGGACTTTGCCACCTCCGCCGCTGAGGTGCACGCCCTTTACAAAATCCGGGAGTGGGGCCAGGAAGACTAATCAGCCCGTCCTACACAAACAATGACGATGACAGCAGGCACGTGGGTACTGATTTTTTATTGACAAACTCCGGACAAGTGCAATATTGTCCGCAGCGTTTCTCAACAGGCGCCCCGACCCTCGCTGTTTTAGCAAGGCGCTGTTCTGTCCGTAGGAGCCGAAATGGTAACCAGAAAAGCTGCCACGAAACTTGTGACCAAAGCTTCGATACTCAAATTCAATCCGGAATGGTTTTCAGATCCGCCACCACCGTTCTTCAAGAATCTCGATCGCGTAGCGCAACGCGAACTCGCCCAGGCAAAGAAAGAGTTCACTGCTCGCGTGAAAGAGATTCTCGCCAAGGGTCAAAGATAACTTCGTAGTTCATAACCAACTCGTGCGATGACTACTCCACGACCTGTCATGCTGGTCGGTTTCCAGAACCAGGGTAATCTGGGTCTGGGTTACCTCGCCGCTGTGCTGCGACGGTCCGGCTATGTAGTCCAGGTCGTGGACATCGAGCAAGATCCACAGGAGATCGTCCGCATTGCGCGCGAGATCAATCCAGTTCTCATCGGGTTTTCGCTGATCTTCCAGTTCTTCATCGATCGCTACGCCGGACTGCTCTACCTGCTGCGCAACAACGGCCTCGACTGCCACTTCACCATGGGTGGCCACTTCCCCAGCCTCAGTTACGAACAAACACTCGAACTCGTACCTGAGCTGGATAGCGTCGTGCGCTTTGAAGGAGAGAGCACGCTGCTGGAGCTGGTCGATGCCGTGGTGACCGGAAAAGATTGGCGCGGGATTCACGGATTGGCCTATCGCGACGATGAGCACGGTGTAGTTCTTACCCGACCGCGGGCGCTGCTCGAAGACCTGGACCAACTGCCCTACCCCGAACGCGATTACGAACCGGAAGCAGTGCTCGGGCGCGGCATCATGCCGATACTCGCGAGTCGCGGCTGTGCCCGCACGTGTTCCTTCTGTTCAATTCACACCTTCTATCGCGCGGCGCCGGGAAGAATCGTACGCACGCGTAAACCCGCAGAAGTCGTACGCGAGATGGAGATGCTCCACGAAGAACGTGGTACGACCATCTTTCTGTTTCAGGATGACGACTTCCCGCTGTTTGGTCAGGTGTGGCGACGCTGGGCCAACGAGTTTGTCGATGAGTTGCACCGATCAGGCTTGTCCCGCAAGGTGATCTGGAAAATGAACTGCCGTGCCGACGCCGTCGATCGTGACCTGTTCATTCGCATGCGCGATGCCGGGCTCTATCTTGTTTACATGGGTCTTGAATCCGGCAGCGAACAGGGCCTCGAGACGCTGCACAAGCAGATCACTGTCGAACAGAACATCAAAGCGGTAAACACGCTCAAGAGCATCGGGCTGATGTTTGAATACGGTTTCATGCTGCTCGATCCTTCGAGCACGTTTGAATCGATTCGCGAAAACATTAACTTCCTGCGCACGATTCTGGATGACGGGTGTTTGCCGGTGACCTTCTGCCGCATGCTGCCTTACGACGGTACGCCGATCAAAGACGAACTCGTGCGAACCGGGCGCTTGCGCGGCGACGTCTGCAATCCTGATTACGACTTTCTGGATCGGCGAATCGGTGAGTTTTATGAAGACCTGACCAAGCTGGTGAGTCTTACTGGCTGGATTCATGGTCTCAGGGCCGTGACCACGCAACTGGGATGGGCGTGGCACGAAGTCGCCACAATGGAACGACTGTTTCCCGCGCTACTCGGTTTTGACGAGTACAAGGAAACGCTGCGCGGGATTACGAAGCGAAGCAATGACCTGTTGTTGCGGGTCGTCGAGGATCTCTCGTATCAGTTTTCCGACAACCAGCCGGCGCGTTGGACGCCGGAAGTGGTTGAGCAGGCGCGCGAAGGATTTCTCGAAGAGTTGCTGCGCGAGCGGGACGCGTTTGTCTATTCGAACGAGGAAATCATCATTGAAAGCCTGGAGCAGAGCGGCGGCCTCACCATCGTCGACGACGCGGAAACTGTCTATCATTCCGACGCTACCGTCAGCACAGGTTAATACCTCCTTGGAGTGCGGCGACTCGTCGCCGCTTTGGCCT
>DASXRE010000129.1:0-5391 GCA_036506775.1 Pyrinomonadaceae bacterium
CTTCCAATCAATGGACGCCGTTGGTCCAACTTCGCCCTGCTCACTCCGGGCGCGGTGCCCGACGGCACGTTTGGCTTGATCAGCTTCCGCGGCATCTCCGGTTTGCTGAACAACAACACGATCGACGGCGGCGACAACAACCAGGCCTTCTTCGCTGAAGAGCGTGGCCGCACCCGCATCAGCTATTCGATCAGCCAGGCTGCTATTCGCGAGTTTCAGGTCAACACCTCGAGTTACTCGGCTGAGTACGGACGTTCTGCCGGCGGCGTGGTTAACGCCATCACCAAGAGCGGGACGAACGAGTTTCACGGCGGCGCCTTCTATTACCAGCGCAACAACAAATGGGGCGCGCGCAATCCGCTGGCTGTTCGTCAGGAGTTGGTTGGTGGAGTCTTCACGCCGGTTGGTTACAAGCCGAAGGATGTGCGCCACCAGTTTGGCGGCACGATTGGTGGTCCAATCGTGAAAGACAAGGCGTTTTTCTTCTTCAGCTACGATCAGCAAAAACGTAACTTCCCGGGTCTGGCAGTGTTTGGTCAGAACGGTTTCCTGAACCTGAGTTCATCGAACCGTACCGCGCTCATCAATCGCGGTCTGACCAACGCACAGATCGACAGCACGATTAATTTTCTCGCGAGCATTTCCGGCCCGGTTCCGAGGACCGGCGATCAGAAACTTTTCCTGCCCAAAGTTGACTGGCTGATCAACGACAAGAACACGTTGACGGTCAGTTACAACCGTTTGCGTTGGGACTCGCCGGCCGGCGTTCAGACGCAGGCAACGAACACGCGCGCGATTGACAACTTTGGTGACGACTTCGTCAATATCGACGCTGTCAATGTGAAGTTAGCCTCAACGCTGACGCCAACCCTGCTTAACGAGTTTCGTATGCAATGGGGTCGTGACAACGAGACCCAGTTCAGTCAGCCGCCTGCTCCCGGTGAGCCGACCAACGCTGTCAACGGAAGATCGCCGCAGACGATCCTTGTAGGCACGACGACGTTCTCGTTCGGTATGCCTGAGTTTCTCGATCGCGCCGCGTTCCCGGATGAGCGGCGCTGGCAGTTTGCCGACACGGTAACCATGACGGCCGGCAATCACACCGTGAAGTTTGGCGGCGACGTCAACTTCGTCAAAGACATCATCAACAACCTGCGTTTCATCGGTGGTGAGTTCAACTACACGGGCGCCACGACCGGACTCGCAGACTTCATCGTTGACTACGTAAACTGGCAGAGCAACGGCGCGATTCGCGCGTTGTCGAATACGCCGAACGGAACACTCGGCGTTTGCGTCAGCCCAGTCAGCTCAACCACACCCAACGTTTTCCGCCGCGCCGGCAAGTGCTACGCGGGCAACTTCAACCAGGGTTTCGGTGTACTCGGCCTGACGATGAAGACGCAGGATCTCAACTACTTCGTCCAGGACGACTGGCGCGTGACGCCGAGATTCACTCTGAACCTCGGACTCCGTTACGAATACCAGCGCAATCCCGATCCGGTGAATGTCAATCCACTGCTGCCGCAAACTGCGAACAGAGTGAGCGACAAGAACAACTTTGGCCCGCGCGTTGGTTTTGCTTACGACCTGACGGGCGACGGCAAGACGAGCTTGCGTGGTGGCTGGGGCATTTACTACGGTCGCGTAATCAACTCGACCGTTTACAACGCGTTGGTCAACACGGGCGTCACCATCGATCGAGGTCAGCGCCAGTTCACGACAAGCGCGACGAACCTGCCAGTTGCTTGCACGGGCGCGACTCCGCCGCTCACCGCAGACAACTGCCCGTTCCTGCCCATCTATCCGAATCTGTTGCCCGCCACCAACCCGCCGGTTGGCGCGGTGCAGTTCTTCGATGATGACTTCCAGCTCCCGCAGATTCATCAGTGGGACTTCATCTTCGAGCGGGAGATCGCGAGAAACACTGTAGTTTCGGCGTCGTACATCGGCAGCTTCGGCAACTCGTTGCCAAACTTCGTCGATACGAACCTGCCGCGGCCGACGCGAACAGTTGCGCTGAACATCGTCGGTGGACCAGCGGCCGGTCAGACTTATCTGACGCCGTTGTTTACCGGTTCGCGACCCGACACACGCTTCGCGCAGCTTACCGCAATCCGCAGCAACGTGTTCTCGAAGTATCACGCGCTGGTCTTGCAAGCCAATCGTCGTTTGACGAAGGGACTGCAGTTCCAGACGAACTACACGTTATCCCGCGCGTCTGACAACGGTCAGAGCTCGACGACGTTTACGTCGAACAACCTGCTCTTCAATGCCTTCGATCAATCAGCCGAGCAAGGCTTGTCAAACTTCGACCGCAGACAGAAGTTTGTGGCCAGCGTTGTCTACAGTCCGAATCCGTTCTCGGACGGTGCAGGCAAGGTCATCTTCAACGGCTGGACCATTGCGCCAATCCTGAATGCGTTTTCCGGACAGCGAGTGACCGGCAACATCAGCGGTAACATCAACCCGACCTCGTTCGGCTTTGCTTCCAGCCAGACGCCGGGCGGCGGTGTGAATGGGTCGGGTGGTTCGAGCAGGTTTGCGCTGTTCCCGCGCAACTTCTTCAAGCAACCGAACATTTGGTACGTTGACGCGAGACTTTCACGCCGTTTCAGCCTGAGTGAAAACATGAAACTGGAAGTGTTGGCGGAAGGCTTCAACATCTTCAACCGCACGCAGGTTACTTTGGTCAACGGCACCGTCTACAACCTGTCTGGTTCGACGTTGACCTTCAACGGCGTCGGTACGAATCCGTTCTTTAACGTGACCGGTGCTGACAGCACGTTGTTCCGTGAGCGGCAGGTGCAGTTCGCGGCCCGCTTCGAGTTCTAGACTCAAACAGGCCATCCACCGATTACGCAGACGCTGTGTAATCTGTGGATGGCTTTATGCTTCAATCTCGCCGCCTGATTCCTTCCACGCTTTCCAGCCGCCGGCCATAGAAAAGACGTTTGTGTAACCCATGCGTTGCAGTACGTCTGCCGCCAGCGCCGAGCGATAACCGCCGCCACAATAAAGAATCAGTTCAGTGTTTTTATCCGGCACTGTGGTTTCGATGTCGCGTTCAATGATTCCCTTGCCGAGGTGAGTGGCGCCTGCGGCGTGCGCTGCGTTCCACTCGTTGTCTTCGCGAACGTCGATCAGTTTCGCTGGCGGGTTTTCTCGTATGCGCTGTTGAGTTTTCGTTACGGTTACTTCGCGAATGCGGCTCTTCGCGTCGTTCACCACGTTTAGAAATCCTTCGGAGTGGTTCATCGTTTGGTCCTCAAGTGACTGGTTTTGGTCAGGGGCTCGCGAATGATTATAATGCCCGGTCTTTTAACACTTATCACTGGTCTAAGAGGGGATTCCTAATAAATTGGCGAACGAACAGTTTGACGTGACGATTATTGGCAGCGGTCCAGGAGGTTATGTAGCCGCTATTCGCGCTGGCCAGTTGGGACTTAAGGCTGCCATCGTTGAAAAGGATACCCGTCTGGGCGGGACCTGCACGCTGCGCGGGTGCATTCCCACCAAACAGATGTTGATGTCCGCGCATGTCTTCGAGCAGATGCAGCACGCGGCGGATTTTGGTGTGCAGGCTTCGGGTATTCAACTCGCCTTCGCCGACGTTCAGAAACGAAAAGAGAAGGTCGTTCTGAAAAGCTCGAAGGGCATCGAGTATCTGATGAAGAAGAACAAAGTGACGGTGTTCAAAGGCACGGGCAAACTGGCGTTGCCGGGCCGGGTTGAAGTCACTGATGCCGAAGGTAAAACGCAAACACTCCAGACGAAGAACATCATCATTGCTACCGGCTCGGTGGTGCGGCCGATTCCCGGTTTTGAGACCGATGGCCAGCAGGTGGTGAACAGCGATCATATTCTGGAGCTGAAAGACGTGCCGAAGTCGCTGATCGTGATGGGCTGTGGTGCAGTCGGAGTCGAGTTTGCTTCGGTCTATTCGCGTTTCGGCGCGGACACGACGGTTGTTGAGTTGTTGCCGCGTCTGGTGCCGCTGGAAGACGAAGAAGTCTCGAAAGAGCTCGAACGCAGTTTTCGCAAGCGCGGCATCAAGTCGGTGGTTGATACAAAGCTCGAGAAGATGGAAAAGACTCCGACCAGCGTGAAAGTCAGCGGAAAGAACGGCAAGGGCGAAGAGGTTGCGCTCGAAGCGGAGATGTTGCTGGTTGCCGTTGGACGCATGCCTTACACGCAGGGGCTTGGGCTCGAAGGCACGAAGATCAAAATCGAAAAAGGTTTTATTCAGGTCGACGAGTATCAGCAAACCGCGGAGAAAGGCGTCTACGCGATCGGCGACGTTGTGCCGACTCCGTTGCTGGCCCACCTCGCGTCGAAGGAAGGCATTGTTGCGGTCGAGCATATGGCCGGTCAGAAGGATGTACGACCGATCAATTTGCGATTGGTGCCAAACTGCACCTACTGCGATCCGGAGATAGGATCGGTGGGATTGACGGAAGCCAAAGCCAAAGAGCAGGGATATGACGTAAAGGTCGGCCGCTTCCCGTTTTCCGCGTCGGGCAAGGCCCGCATCATTGGCGAGGAAGAGGGTTTCGTAAAGATCGTTAGCGAGAAGAAGTACGACGAGATTCTGGGCGTGCACATCATTGGCCCGCACGCAACCGAGTTGATCGCGGAAGCATGCGTGGCCATGCAGCTCGAATCGACGGCCGATGAGCTGGGCCGAACGATGCACGCGCATCCGACAGTTTCCGAAGCGGTGATGGAAGCAGCCGAAGGCGTTCACGATCTCGCGGTACATATCTAGGATATGGAGCCAAACAAAACCGCCAACAAAAACGAACGCCAGGACTTCCCGCGCGACAAACGCCGCCGGCGCCGCACGCCCCGGCCACGCTTTCAGATGCGTATCAGCACGAAGTATGGGCCGCGTAAGTCAACCAACGGCCAGCCACTGACGTGTACCGCCGAAACGACGCTCAAACCCGAACAACTTGTCGAACTCTACCGTTACCTGAAACTCACGCGGTTGGTTGAAGAACGGCTGGTGAATCTTTACCGGCAAACGAAAGTTGTCGGTGGCGTCTTCCGTTCGCTGGGCCAGGAAGCAACCGCGGTGGGCACTGCCTACGCCTTGCAGCCGCAGGACTTCATCACGCCGTTAATTCGGGATCTTGGCGCAGTGCTCGTGAAAGGCATCAGGCCGCGCGAGATTTTTGCGCAATACATGGCCAAGGCGTGGGGACCGTCGGGTGGTCGAGATCTCAACATCCACTTCGGCGACATGGAGAAGGGGTTTATTGGTCCCATCTCGCATCTGGGCGACATGATTCCCGTCATGACCGGGATCATGCTGGGCGCACGTTTCCAGAAGAAGAAACTTGTCGGCGTGGCTTATATCGGCGACGGCGGCATGAGCACCGGCGCGTTTCA
>DASXRE010000130.1:0-13240 GCA_036506775.1 Pyrinomonadaceae bacterium
CGTTGCGCTTTGGCGTTCAGCACCTGAGTCAAATCCCTTTCCTTCTCGATCAAAGCGGCATCGACACCGCGCCGAATGTCGACTCGCGCCTCGGTCAACTGCTCCAGCAGGTTGCGCGCGCGACCCCGCTCACTCGCTTGCAACGCTTCGGCGTCGCGTCCCTGCGAGTCATCCTTACCGTGCTGTTGCATCAGCACGTCGATGTAAAGCTCATAAGCGTTTTCGACAGAAGCGCGATACGAGGCGCGCATTTGCAAATTGGTCGAACGCGCACGCACTGTTTCGATCAGCGCGAGTGATTCCTGTATGTGTTTGCGCGCGCCGTCGAGATTGCCGCGGCTGAATTCAGCCCGGGCAATACCGCTCAACGCCCGAGCGGCGTTGCTCAAATCGCCGACGCCTTGAAGGATTGAAAGTGCCTGTGTGAATTGCTCGAACGCTTTGTCGGGTTGATGTAGTCGATTGTAGACGTCGCCGAGATCGGTGAGGAGTATGCCTTCGCGTCGCAGGTTTCCGGCGGTATGTTGGACCTGGACCGCTTGAAGCAGATATTCGATAGCTCTGTCGGGCTGCCCTTCCTCAGAATAGGCTACGCCGATTTCAGCCAGAGTGTCGGCTTCCTGAGCACGATTGTTAGTTTCTTTCTGAATTGCCTGTGCCTGACTGTAGTAGGTCCGGGCTTTTTGATACTCACCGAGAAGGCGATAGATGCGCCCGATATTCAGAAGTGTTTGCCCCTCGGAGTTTTTGTCCCGGCCGGCACGAAGCAAAGGCAGCGATTGTTGCAGGTAATCGAGCGCTTTTTCTTGTTCGCCCGAACGGCTGTATGCCATGCCGATGTTATTGAGCGTTACCGCTTCAGCTTGTTTGCCATCCGCGAGCGCTTTGTACACGGGAAGGGCCTGTGCATAGAACTCGAGCGCCTTCTGCCAGTCGGAGAGATCGTTATAAATCTTGCCGATATTACTCAGCGCGTTTCCTTCAGCTAACCGCCAGCCGCCGTCTCGCGCTAACCTGAGTGCTCGTTGGTAGTGGTCCAAAGCCTCGCCGATGTCGCCGAGGATGTCGAGCATTCCGCCGGCGTACGTGTGCGTTCCTGCTTCGAGCCGTGGATCTCGAATCGCCACTGATAGCGTGAGTGTTTGATTGAAATAGTCGAGCGCCTTACGAAACTCGTTCAAACGATAGTAGGCAATACCGATCGACAACAACGTTAGAGCCCGCCGGTAGGTGTCGCCGGCGGCCTCAAAAAGCGGCAGCGCTTGTTCGTACTTTTCGATTGCCGCACGTTTTGGCGGCGCGCCCTGCTGCGTCCTCAGTTTTCTTGCTTCGTCGAAGAGGATTTGCGCGGCCGCAAGGCCCCGATCGATTGCGCTGGCCTCGCGCAGAGCAACGATCTTTATTTCATAACGTCCGGCAGGAACCTGGCTATTTGGCGATCTGATATCAACTCGATAATCACCAGACGCCGGAGCCACCAAAATGATCGGTTCCGAGCCCCAACGGTCGTTGGGACTATCGCTTTCAGTTAGTTGTTTGCCATCAGGGCCGAAGACGGCAGTGACGACGTCAATATCCTGTTGCTCGACCGTCGCGTGCAGGAACTGACCTGAGGTGAGACCGATCCTGTACGCGTGCGTTTCGCCACCTTTCAGGTCGCGGGTGACTGCGGCGAGCGCCGGCAACTCTTTTGCTGTTTGCGCAAACCCCGACAGCGCAGAGATCGCCAGCGCCGCTAACAGTCCAACCAGAAATTGAGGCGAATTCCTTTTCATGGTCGTAGTAGAGGTGACACCCCGTGTTCACCTGTTCAGTCCAACTAGGCCGACGCAGCCGAAGCGCTTTCCTCTCCTTCGGGGACCCCACCGCCAGACTGAGCCTGGAACGTGCCCTCCTGCTCAAAGTCTGCCGAGATGTTGTCCGGGTTGGTCCAGTGCCCGCTGGCCTCTGTGTCGGAGATGACGAAGTCGGTAACACTCCACTCGATCGAATCGTGAGTGAAATCGAAATCTGTACCGCTTGTCAGTCCAGTTGCGAGCTCGGTGCCATGCTTACTGTAGAAATCGTACGGTCCGCCGGGTGCGGTCGGCACGAAGTAACAGTGCTTCAACTTGTCCTTATCGGCGCCACCACTGACGATTTTGATCTCGATCGCGTTGGCTGGCGGTGTATCAGTCGAAGTCGAAGCATACTTGTCGACAGCATCGTCGACGGGGACACCGCCGCCGGACTGAGCCTGAAAGGTTCCTTCTTGCTCATCGACGGGAACGGGCGCATTGTTTTTCCAGTCTCCACGGGCCGCGAAATCATCAATCTCGAACCGGTGGATGTCGTAGTGAATGTCATCGACCGTGAAGTTGAAGTTTTGACCGGCGACGATGTAAGCGGCCAGAATTCTACTGTGCTGATCATAGAGGTTGTAGACACCGGGGACGTCGGTGGGCAAGAAATAGCAGTTATGGAGATCTTTGCCGCCGTCGCCCCTCGTCTCGTCGATCACGATTTTCCACTTGATCGGGGTGATTTTGTCGCTCATTGTTACCTCCTTTGGGTGGGTACTGCGGTTAACACACAAACGAAAGCGCTTGTGCTCTGGGCTTTGCGGACGAGCGTTCGCCCTTGCCGGGTTTGGCGCGCGCCGCACTCTTCTCAATTGTTAACGCGAGAACTCTTTGGGAAAACCACCAAATCCGGGTCTTTTGCCGGAGTCCCGTCTGGGCGATCCACGAGACTGAAGGACCTATAGCTCGGAAGAGCGAAGTCGGTTTTGGATGGCGGTCATCATATGCCGCGGGTAAGTGCAGGTCAACGCAAATTGCGCCTCAATGATGTTCGAGCATCAGGGGATGGAGCAGAACCTTACCGGGCATTTTGACGGTCGTCAGGGTGTCGCCCCTTTCGACCTCCGGTTTCGAACTCGAGTGACTTAGAAGGAAGTTCTCGACTAGCTTGTTCTGTTCCGGATCAGTGATGAGCCCGCCCGTTTTGGGGCTGGCAAATCGCTTCAACGCTTCCAGCTCCGGCAGCGCATCTTCCGCAAAGATCAGCCACAGTCTCTCAATGCCCTGCTGCGTGTCGAAATATAGCCAACTCTGGTCGGGAATCCGGATTTCCTGACCAGCGTTCAGCCGAGACGAGCCGTTGTTTGCGGTGGGCGTTGGGAAGGCTATGTTGAATTCCGGCGTGGCCGAGCCTCCGCGTGGTCCTTCGTTGAACACGTATAAGCAACCAGCCTGCGGGCTACGAAGGTTCAAACGAATTTGGTCATTATGCTCGAAATTGATCTCTCCGCGCACGGTATACGTCTTTTGCTCTCCATCTCTAACCTGCTGGACGGTGATCCAGTAGGTTAGCGTACGTTGTGGGTTTGAAACTGGAACCGGAACAGGAGTCGACATCGGAACTGTACTCACAACAGCCGCTGACCGCGCGCTTTGCGCGCGCCAGATGTTCACCGCAAAGATCGCGGCCGTTACGACCGCGATCGCCACGAGCGCAATCACCAGCACCCGTTTCTTCTTTGCGCCCAGATCCGTGTCATCCGTGGTCGAGGGTCCAGCATCGAGCTGCTTCCGCAGATTTCTAAGGTCGATCAGCATGTCTTTCGCCGTCTGATATCGATCCTCGGCACTCTTCGCCATCGCCTTGAGAATGATCCGCTGCAACTCGGCCGGCGCAGCCGCAGCTTTCGGCAACGGCGGCGGCTCTTTATCGATGATCTGCACCAGCGTGTGGCCGGTGGTTGGTCCACTGAACGGCATCACGCCGGTCACCATCTCGTAAAGCATCACGCCCGTGCTCCAGATATCGCTACGTTCGTCGACAGTCTGCGCCTGGGCCTGTTCCGGCGACATGTAATTGATCGTGCCCATCAACATGCCGGGAGCAGTCTTCATTTCGGTGGCTGCTTCCAGATCCGACTCGCGGTGCGTTGCGATCGCGGATTTCTTCTCGGTTACTTTCGCCAAACCGAAATCGAGCACCTTCACGACGTGATCGCGACGGCGAATCATCACGTTTTCCGGTTTTATGTCGCGATGAACGATGCGTGCTTCGTGAGCGGCGTCGAGGGCGGCGAGTATCTGGATCGCAATGTCGAGTACCTCGGGAAGCTTGAGTTGCTTGCCGTGCAAGTAGTCGCGCAGGGTTTCGCCGTCAATGAACTCGGTCGCGAGAAATGTCAGTCCATCAACTTCGCCGAATTCGAAGATCGTAAGAATGTTCGGTTGGTTAAGCGTGGAAGCAACTCTCGCTTCCTGACGAAAACGCTGCATGCGCCGTTTGTCAGACGAGACGTCAGCCGATAGCACTTTCAAAGCGACGGTGCGATCCAGGCGCGAGTCGCGCGCGAGATAAACCTCGCCCATGCCGCCCGCACCAAGGCGTTTGAGTACTACGTAGGAACCGAGTTGCTGTCCTTCATTGAGGCGGCCCCTCGCCGCGTCATCCTCATCCGGATCAATTATTAAAACAGCACCCTTTTCAGCGGCGCGACCGCCGATAAACTCTTCTGCACTCGCCTGTTTATGTGAAGCGATCAGCTTTTCTACTTCCGAACGAAGCGAGTCGTCCGCGCCGCATTGCTCTGCGACGTAGACGTGACGTGCTTCGCCGTCGAGCGAGATCGCTGATTTGAATATCCGGCTGATCTGTTGCCAGCGTTCGGGAGTCAATTGGGGGCACTCTCGGTGAGTTGTTGATAGAGCCAGGCTCGTGCCATGTTCCAGTCGCGAGTGACAGTGTTTTCGGAAACATTCAACACGCCCGCGATCTCTTCGTTGTTCAAGCCACCGAAATATCTTAGCTCTACCACTTGGCTGCGTCGCGGATCCAGTGCAGCCAGAGTCTTCAATGCTTCGTCCAAACGGATCAATTCCGATCCGATGCCGCTCGTCACTACGGCCGCTTCGTCAAGCGAGACTTGCTGCGCGCCGCCGCCGCGCTTTGCGTACGCATAACGGCGGGCGTGGTCGATGAGAATGCGACGCATGATCTGCGCCGAGATAGCGAAGAAGTGCGAACGGTTAGCCCAATGCACGTTCCTCTGATCGACGAGGCGAACGTAAGCTTCGTTGATTAAAGCGGTGGTTTGTAGGGTATGGCCCTTTCGTTCGCGGCTCATGTAGCCGCGGGCGAGTCGATGCAGCTCGTCGTAGACCAGCGGATACAACTCGTCGAGCGCGGACTGGTTTCCATCGCTCCATTCAGCGAGGAGTTGCGTGATCTCGTGCTGCTTGGGTGTTCGTCTCACTCCGTGGCTGCGTCACGCCTTGAACTGCGTGATCTCGCCTGGCTTGCGCAACATCTTGTTCACTTCGCCGACGTGAAGCTCTTCTTCTGCGATCATGCGGCGGGCGTAGTCTTCGAGTAAAACTGAGCGGTCGCGCACCAGTTCATAAAGTTGCTTGTAAAGGGCGAGTCCTTCGTTCTCTGCTTTCAGCGATTCAGTAAGAATATCGCTAATGCCATGTTGATGCGTCTCCAGCAACGCGCCGATCTTCAGCGATGGATGCTCGCCGAAATGCGTGACGAGTTCACCTGCCTCATTCGCGTGCGTCAGGCAGATGCTGGCCTCGTTGCGTAACCAGCTAACGATCGGAATCCGGTTGTGACCAAAAATCATCAGTGAATAATGGGTGTAGCGGACAACACCCGCCAGTTCGGCTTCCATAATCTGGTTAAGAAGTTTCACTGCTGCCGCTTTATCGAAATCTTCTGCCATAGTCCTCCTTAAAACCGTAATGACAGACAACTGAGCCCGCCGTCCATTTTTTCAAACTCTGACATCTCCAGCACAATAGTCTCGTAATCGAGCTTTTCCAACTCCCGCCGCAAAGCGGGAAAGCCTGCTGCGATCAGAATTCGTCCGTTTAGCGACAGACAGTTGGCCGCATACGCCTCGTCAGCGTTTACATGAACGAGATGATAACCCGACAACTCTTTCAGATCTTTCAGCTCGTGAATGGCCAGAACCCGATTGCCGCCGAGATAAGCCAATCCACTCTTGAGGTGCAGGATCTTACTCACTCCGCGTACGTCGATCAAAGTCGACTCGTAACCAAACTCGCCGAGGAAAGTGGCCAGTTGTCTGGCGCCTTCCTCGTTCGTGCGTTGCGAGAT
The DNA here is from genome assembly GCA_036506775.1 of Pyrinomonadaceae bacterium. Taxonomy (GTDB): domain Bacteria; phylum Acidobacteriota; class Blastocatellia; order Pyrinomonadales; family Pyrinomonadaceae; genus PSRF01. The sequence continues at coordinate 6,121 of DASXRE010000130.1, forward strand.
ACCGATAATGAAGCGGTCGCCAGCTTCGCAAACATCGCCAGCGTCGAGCGTTCCGCCTTCACAGATGTAGAAGAAACGCGAATAGAAACCCGTTAACACACTTTCGATCTCTACGATCTCACCGACACGGCTCGCCGCTCCCGGCCGCGCAATCACAGCGCCGCGCTTCGTCAACACCGCAGTATCTTCGACGAACGTTGCATCCGGATAGCGGTCGTCAGCGCCCAGACGCGTAAGAGTCAAGCCGCAATCTTCCAGCGCGCGGCAGTAGGCTTCGTGCTGCCGCAGAGCGAGTTCGTAGTCAGGCTTTCCCAGATCGACACTGGTTAAGCCCTCAGCGAAATTCTCGCTCGGTCGTCTAACAATCGCTCTGGTGAAATTCAATGAACCTTGCCCATCAAACGTTTGATCGTCGGCGTCAGCAACGCGAGGACGGCTGCGGACGCGAACAACCCGAGCGCGATGCCCCCGTACATCATTGTCAAACGCCACGGGTCGTTGGCCACGAAGAACCCTGACAGATAACCCGCCAGCTTGTTGCCAAACGAAGCGGCCAGAAACCAGATGCCCATCATGATGCCGACGAGTTTTAGCGGCGCGAGTTTCGTGACCGTACTCAGACCAACCGGACTCAAACACATCTCGCCACAAACAGCGAGGAAGTAAAGACCGACGAGCCACCAGAAACTCACTTTGCCCTCCACGGTCAGCATCGAGGCCGGCACCAGCAGCATGAAAGCCAAACCGATGAACACCAGTCCAAAGGTAAACTTCATCGGACTCGACGGCTGGCGATCTTTCAATCGCACCCAGAGAAACGAAAAGATCGGCGCCAGAATGATCACGAAGATGCCCGTTAACGACTGCAGGAACGGAACCGGAAAGCCGACGCCAAAGATCTCGGCACGTACCAGTCTGTCAGCAAAGAGATTCAGACTCGCGCCCTTCTGCTCGTAAGCTCCCCAAAACAGGATTGTGAAAAGAAAGAAGATGAAGATTACGGCAATCCGTTTCCAATCGTCTCTGGTCAAAGGTTCTCTTGAAGCGACGTCCGGTTTGTCCTTCGATGCTTTCCGGATCCTGTTTCCCACGCCTTTGAGACGGCCCTGATTAAGAACGTAGATGATCAGTCCCAAAACCATTCCCACACCCGCGGCGCCGAATCCCCAGTGCCAGCTCGCATTCGGATCCCAGCCCATCCACGAAAGAAATCGTTTGAAGGTCACGCCCTTGGCAAGATAGCCGACCCCAAAGCCCGCCAGCACGGAACCGAGGTTGATTCCCATGTAGAAGATCGAAAAGCCGCTGTCGCGGCGCGGATCGTTCTGGCGATACAAGCCACCGACCATAGTGCTGATGTTTGGTTTCAACAGACCTGTGCCGATTGCGATCAGCACGAGGCCCAGGTAGAACGTGGTCATCGACTGAAACACCATTGAGAAGTGACCGCACGCGATGATCACGCCGCCGATAAACACCGCTAATCTGGCGCCAGTCAGATAATCAGCAACGAGCCCGCCCGGCAGCGCCGTCAGGTAAACAGACATGGTGCACGTGCCGTAAATCGAAGCCGCATCCTTGACGCTGAGACCCAGACCGCCCTCAGCGGCCGTCGAGGTTGCGTAGAGAATGAGGATCGAACGCATGCCGTAATAGCTGAAACGCTCCCACAGCTCGGTGAAGAAGAGGGTGCCAAGTCCGCGCGGATGTCCGATCAAACCGGTGCTTTCAGCGACATTCGCCTCGTCCAGTTCAGTATTCAACACTGTTTTGGTAGCCATAAATTGGCGGGAATATATCCCGCGGGACGGGGAAACTTCAAACTTAATCTGCGCATCTATCCGTCACATCCGCGTTATGAAAACCCCTTCGCTGATATTACTCGTCGTTCTTCTATTGCTCTCTCCTAATCTTTACGCCCAATCCGGGCGCAACCGAGGCACAAAGCCTCAGCCGGAAAAACCTGCTGGAACCAAGTCCGCTGACAGTACCGACACAGGCGTTTCCGAGTCGCGAATCAACCCTGCAGGTGAGACCGTCGAAGGTGATGTGATCCGGACGGACACCGCGCTGGTGTTGGTGCCGGTTACCGTGCTCGATCGCTCCGGCCGCTACGTGCCGCTGCTGCACCGCGAAAACTTTCGCATTCAGGAAAACGGCGTCGAACAGAAAATCGCTTACTTCGCCACCACCGACTCACCTTTCACTGTTGTACTGCTCATCGATACGAGTGGCTCGACTCATTTTCGTCTCGATGAAATTCAGGATGCAGCCATCAACTTTGTAAGCAAGCTGAAATCGAACGACAGCGTGATGGTAATGTCGTTTGACGATCGCATTGAGGTGTTGTGCAGAGCGACAGAAGATCGCGACGAGATTACGCGAGCCATCAAACGCACGCGCACCGGTGGAGGCACGCGGCTCTACGACGCGGTGCAGGACGTTCTGAAGAAACAACTAAACACGATCCCAGGCCGCAAAGCCATGGTGCTCTTTACTGACGGCGTAGATACGACCAGCCGGCGTGCTTCGTACGACAGTACGATTCGCCTCGCAGAGGAGTCTGACGCGCCGATCTATTCGGTTGATTACGACACGTCGGGAACGACCATCTACGGAGGCGGCGGAGTGCCTCTGCCCGGCGGACGCGGTGGCATTATTCTCGGATTGCCGTTTCCGCGTCCGGGAGTTCCGGGCGGTGGTGGTCCGGGAACGATAGTTGGCGATTACCGGCGGGCCGTTGCTTATCTGCACGCTTTGTCGGACGCAACCGGCGGCAGGTTTTACAGTGGCGACTCTTTGTTTGGCATCAGTCAGGCGTTTACCTGGATCGCCGAAGAACTCGGACGGCAGTACAGTTTGGGATATTACCCGAGCACGCCCGGGAAGGACGGAGAGAGGCGACAGATCAAAGTGAGGGTTACCGAGCCGGAGTTGGTCGTGAAGTCGCGCGATAGTTACATCTATTCTGAGCCGCCGAAGGGCGCGAAAGACACGAGGTGATTGAGAAGGTTAGCGGGTCCGGTGATTTCGTGAGGTTGTTGCGGCGCGATGAAGAGTTCGATTGAGCGACGCCGGAACTTCTTCTGAAACTCGTTGGCCACTTCGAGCTGGCCTTTACGCCTCGCCTTGCAAAACCGGCACTCTTTAACGGCATCTTCCGGAATTACGCCGTTGATGACGAGCTTTTTGAACGGCACTTTTAGTTTTGTAAGAGACTGCGCGAGGTCAATCGTTTCTTCCAGACTCATCCGTTCGGGAATCGCCACACCAACAAACTCACACATTTCGGCATCCGTCAGCAAAGCCAGCACGCGCTTGATACTTTTCGACAGCGCGACCAGTTCCTCCGCGACTTCGGTGGCGCGCACCACGTTCTGATACTTCAGCAGCAACTTCATAAACGTCCGGATCCACGAGAGTGCCACTTCGGGCAGCTCGAGAAAACGGATCAAATGACCCGTCGGCGCGGTGTCCAGAATGATCGAGTCGTAACGATTCTGGTCCAGCAGTTCGCTGATCGTTCCGAGGGCGGCGATTTCGTCGATGCCTGGCGGGGTCAGTTCAACCAGTTCGCGCATCGCTTCGCGGTCAAACTGAATCTCCATTCCCGAACGTCCTGATAAGGACGCAAACAGTTCGTCGGTCCACGAGCGGTAACGCTGCTTCAGTTCTTCAAACCATTTGCCGGGATCGATCTCCATCGCGTCGAGATTCTTGTTTCCGGCAACGCCTTTCTTGAGTTCGCCGATCTGTTCCGCAAAACTGTCTGACAACGAATGAGCAGGGTCGGTGGAGAAGACGAGTATTTTTCGTTCTCGATTGGCTTTGGCGGCGCCGAGCGCGTACGCAGCGGCCGTGGTTGTTTTGCCGACACCACCTTTGCCACCGAAGATTACGATCCTTTTTATTTTTTTTGTTTCCAAATCTGCCGTCCGATCCCGTCTAACTGAGCCACGCCGCGAACCTCTTCTGCCAGCAGCGGCACGTAATGCAGTTGCAGATCACGAAATGACTCCGAGATCTCCTTCAACCACGGCGCCTGACTCGCAACACGCGCATGGCAATACACACATCCGGCATGTTCCTGCTCGACTCGATTCACGATCAGATCTCTGACCGGCACACCCTGCGCCTGCAACAAGTCGCGATACCTTTGCGTCTCACGAACACTCATCGCTTCGGGAATCGTCACGAGTGTGAAACTGGTTTGCTCCGGATCGTAGAGCAGCTTTCGTACAGACTCGATTCTCGCTATGAGATCCTGAAGAAACAGATCAATCTCATCGGCGACAACTCTGCGCCGGGCAAAGTGCTCGATCATATAACGGTGCTTCTCGCCCATGCGATCGAGCGCATGGACCATGCGGGTGAAGACCTCGGGCAAGCGCAAGAGACGCGACGTGTGACCCGAGGGCGCGGTGTCGACCACGACGTGCGCGTAGTTTCCTGTGCGGTCCAGTTCGCTCAGCTCAAACAACGACATCACTTCATCAAGACCGGGCAGTGAGAGGTTCAAGAGCTCCTTGATGTCTTCTTCGTCGAGCAGCGTGCCGCGTTCGGCGATTTCGGCAAGCACCTTGCCATGCGCTGCGCGAAAGCGTTCGAGTGCCAACGTCGCGTCCATTTCGTAAGCGATCAGTTTCGCGCCTTTGTGCTCGGCAGCCTGGACCAGTCGGTTGCCGATTTTCACACCGAGGCTGTCGGAAAGTGAGTGCGCGGGATCGGTGGAGAAAAGAAGGATTGAATTGTCTGGTTTTAGTTTTTTGAGGAGAAAAAGAGCGGTCGCGGATGCAGCGGTAGTCTTCCCAACCCCACCCTTACCGCCAAAGAAGAGATATCGCTTCACCCTGGAGACGCGAATGAACTGACGTCGCTACGCGACTAATAGGTTATAAGGGGCACGCGGTCCCGGCGTTAAAACGCCGGGCTAAATTCAAACGACGCTACGCGTCGAAGTTGATACAACGAATTCCACGGACCACGATTCCGCCACGCGTAAGGCCTTACCAGCAAGAGAATGCGCCAATCAACATTCTGCCACGCGGCGAACTCCTACGAACAAGAAACTCGATGAGCAAGGTTCCGAGTCGTCAAAACCGTGGCGACGCGTTTCGCCCTGCGTCGTAGCGACGCGTTAGCGTCGCAATCAATTTAGCCCGGCGTTTCAACGCCGGGTCAGAGCGAAACCAAAACGTCCTAGTCGCGTAGCGACGTTTCGCCATGCGCCAACGTAGCGACGCGTAGCGTCGCAATCAATTTAGCCCGGCGTTTTAACGCCGGGTCAGAGCGAAACCAAAACGTCCTAGTCGCGTAGCGACGCTACCGTTCGTCACCGAATTCACCTTCGTCGCCACCGACTTCAATCACAAAACTGGACGACTCGGCGGTGTGCGCGGTTGCCTCGTGCAACAAATCGAGCTGGCGCATCTTGATCGCGCGCAGGCGAGCGAACAGTTCCGCCTCGCGCGCCTTGAAATCCTCGTCCGAGATCTCGTCCAGCTCATAACGCATCTGCAACTCAAGCAACTGATCCTTGATCACAGAATCGTCGTTAATCTCCTGATCGGCCATCTTCTGGATCTGGCCGAGAATGAACTTAAACCCGTTAACGGGTGCCATCAGCAGGTCGTCGATCAGAAACATCTCAGGTCGTCGATGAAAACGAATACTCTCTTAACTCGCCACCGCCTCCGTGGTGCCTTCACCGCGTTCGAGTTTCAACCGAATGTGCACGAAGTTGTACGGCGGCCACGGTCCCGTGTACTTGAACGACAACTTCCCTTCATACTTCGCCGCGATCTCTTTCACCTTTTGGTCAAACTCTGCCTCACGATCGCGTTCGATCAAAAACGCCGCATTCATAATCATAAGATCGCCAATCGGCTTATTGGCGCGCGACGCGACCGCCGTGTCGCGCAAATGCGAATACACCTCGCGAATGTACGCGTCCGCCTGATCCGTTAAAGCCGTTTCAATCAAACGTCCCAACTGCATGCGCGCAAAGTAGGTTGAACCCGTGGTGCGCGACGTGATCTGCTCCTTCAGATGCCGGATCTCGTCGTCTTTTTCTTCAAGTTCCGCCGTTACCTTGTCGCGATCCCAGTTCACCTTGAGACCAAACTCCACCTTGCCTTCCATCTTCGCCAACACGTCGCGTAACGCATCGTAAGTGCCGCGAATGAGTTCAACGATGTCTTCTTCAGTGCGAAACAGCGCGCCAAACGCCATCGGCAACACCGTAAACTCGCGCATCACTGTTTCGTTCACCTGCTCGTGTGCAAACACGTTCTCACGCGTCGGGTCATAAACGACGAGCGGCGTGTTCGAGACCACCGCTGCGAGCCCTTTGTGCCGCACGGTGTAAACGTCATCACCACGGCCACCAATGCCCATGGGACCAAACGAACGTGGTTCGTTCGTCTCGATGATACAGTAGACATACTTGCCTTCAGGCACTTGCTCAACAGGAGCTTGTTCGCCGTCTTTACTCATGTTGTATACCGAATGTTGGGCAGCCGCACGCCGCTTTCGCCCGGAGTGAGATGGAAATTACGTGGCAAATGATAATCGGAACAAGGCGTCGCGGCAAGTTTTGTTGACTGGATTCAAAACATAGCTTTGTCCGCGAGCTGAAAAGCGGATGGTTGTGATGCAGGCTCCCGCATTTTCGACGCAAAAATGTGCGCGGAAGGTCGGGCAGGCGCTGGCATGAACGTTGCTCCCGGGGCAGACGATCCCCGATACAGTTTTCAACAAGGAGATTTCGATCATGCTGTGGACAATCCTGGTGATTTTGTTGGTGCTCTGGCTCGTAGGTTTACTCTCGCACGTCGGTGGCAGCCTGATTCACCTGCTGTTGGTTGTTGCCGTGGTAGTGCTGATTATCAACCTGGTGACCGGCCGCCGAGCGGTTTAGCCACTGGTTACATAGATGAGAGGTCGCTGTTGGCCGGGCCATTGTAGACTCGGCGAAACTCCACTTCGCCGGCTTCCGGAAAGCGTTCAAGTGTCGATTGTTCCAGCCGCGCAAACCGTTCGCGGCCATCGTTCTTCTGTCCGGTTTTGTGATCTTCTCCGCCGACGATCAGGATCTCTCGTGACGGGTTCATCTTGTCAG
>DASXRE010000131.1:0-62301 GCA_036506775.1 Pyrinomonadaceae bacterium
CGGCAATCGGCAATCGGCAATCGGCAATCGAAAATGACATGAGCACATTGGTCCCCACAATGAGACATGTACGCGGGTTTGACGTCGCGCGGCCGCTCAGTATCGGCCTGCTCGTCTTCATGATGCTGCCGCTGGTGTTTCTGCCACTTGCCTCGATCTTTATCTTCGGCACCAGCAACGGACTCGATAAATTCTGGGCCGCACTGATGGCGCCCGAAGCCATCTTCGCGCTGAAACTCTCGATGGCCACCAGCTTCTGGGCCACCGTCTTCAACGTCATCTTCGGACTCTTCGCCGCCTACGTTTTGTCGCGTTACAACTTCTGGGGCCGCAACGCTCTCATCGTCACCATCTCGCTGCCGACCGCAATTCCCACCGCGGTGGCTGGTTTCGCACTGCTGCTGCTTTGGGGCCCGTACGGCACTCTCGGCCGCCTGCTCGCGCCGCACGGCGTGCAAATGATGTTCACTGCGGGCGCGATCATCCTGGCGAATGTTTTTGTGACGTTCCCGCTTGCCTTCGGTGTCATCAAACCCGTGTTCGATACGATGAGCCGTTCACTCGAGGAGGCATCCGCAACGATGGGCGCGACACGCTGGCAGACTTTCTGGCATGTGACATTACCTTCGTTGCGTGGCGCCATCGTCTCGGGCGCGTTGCTGACTTTCGCCCGCGCGGTTGGCGAGTTTGGTTCGACGATTCTCGTATCGGGCAATCTTGCGGGCAAGACACAGACGGCGCCGCTCTACATTTTTGCAAAGTTCAACGAAGGACAGATCGAAGCAGCGAATGCAATCGCAATTGTGCTGGCGCTCTTCTCGTTTTTAATCTTCAGCGTGCTGTTTTTTGCGCGCGACTGGCTCGACGTTGATTAGCGATGGCCAAGGCAAGAGAACAAGTGATTCCGAATGATGCGCTGTCGAAATCGGCGGCCGATCCGCCGCCGGCTGCTGCCAGTGTGGTTGGCTTGAGCAAACACTTCGGCAAGACGAGCGTGCTGGAGAACATCAGTTTCGACGTGGCTGAGGGCGAGGTGCTCGTATTGCTCGGCGCTTCAGGCAGCGGCAAGACGACGATTCTGAGAATCATTGCCGGACTGGAACAGCCTTTGAAAGGCAAGGTGATTCTTCACGGCAAAGACGTGACTGAGTTGCCGGCGCGTGAGCGTGGGGTGGGAGTTATCTTTCAGTCGTACGCACTGTTTCCGAAGATGAATGTTGAAAAGAACATCAGTTACGGACTGCGCATTCGCAAACGGCGTCGCAAAGAGGTTCGCGAGACAGTGAAGGAGTTGCTGGCGTTGGTCCAACTCGAAGAGCATCGCAAGAAGTATCCGTCGCAGCTTTCGGGCGGCCAGCAGCAGCGCGTCGCCATCGCCAGAACGCTCGCGTACAAACCCGAGGTGTTGCTGTTTGACGAACCGTTTGGCGCGCTCGATACGCAGACGCGCTCTCATCTTCGCCGCGAGATTCGAGCGTTGCTGAAGAAAGTCAAAGTGCCTTCAATCTTCATCACGCACGACCAGGAGGAAGCGCTTGAACTCGGCGATCGTGTGGCGGTGCTCAACAAGGGTCACATCGAACAGATCGGGACGCCGTTTGAGATCTACAACCAACCGGCGACGGAGTATGTGGCCACGTTCCTGGGTGCGGCAAATATTCTCGACGCTGTCGTGAGGAAAGACTTTCTGGAAGTGGGAGCGGTGCAGGTTCCTGCCTCGCCGGATCCGGCGAGGTTTCGCCAAGGTGATTGCGTGAAGATCGTTTTCCGGCCGGAAGACGTGGTGTTGAGCCGCAGCGATCTTTTGCGGCCGGGCCACGCGAAGATTTCGAGCGCGAGCATTGAAGAGATTGCTTTTGTCGGCGCCTATGAGCGCATTCGACTGCGGCTCGATCGCGGCGCCGAGGAGTGTCGCGGTGATGAGACTCCTTTTTATCTGACCACTGAAACGCCTGAAAGACCAAAGTCCATCATTGCCACCCGTCCGAAGCCTGAGGCGACTGCGATGCGACTACAGGTCGGCGAACGCGTCCTCGTGGCCATCACTTCTTTCACCGTCCTGCACCCACAGAAAAACACGAATGACACGTAATAAGCGTTGGTCTCCTTTCGTACTTCTGTGTGTTCTGTGTTTGTCTGTGGTTGAAACCTCAGCACAGGTCGATCGCACGGATAACCAGCAATGGACTGATGTTCAGTTCGCCGTTCCGGTAACCAAAACAATCGACTTCAACCTTGCCGGCACCTTGCGACTTGGCCGAGATATTCATCGTCCCGTCGATGAACGCGTTGGAGTTGGCTTCACGTTTCGGTTGGGCAAGCATCTCAGCGTCTCTCCGAACTACCTGCACATCAGCACGCAGCCGTTGCCGCGCCGGCTCATCTGGGAGAACCGGCTTTCGTTGCTGGCTCAACTGCGCTTCGATGTTGGCAAGTTCCGGCTCAGCGACCGAAATCTTATCGAACATCGCATCCGCAATTCGGGACTGAGGGCGAATCGCTACCGCAATAAATTTCAGATTGAACACCCGGTTGGTGCGAAAGACTGGCAGCTATCGCTGTTCGCGGCCGATGAAGTGTTCTACGACTGGTTCGTTGACCGCTGGGTCCGCAACCGGTTTTCGGTTGGAGTGATCAAGGTTTTCAATAAACACTTCACGCAGGATCTTTATTACCTTCGGCAGAACGATGGGGTCAGCGTGCCGGGGGATCTGAATGTGATTGGGACTGTTTTGAGATTTCGCCTATAGCGAGGTTGTTAAATCCGCGGCGGACCGCGTTGATGTTCGCGAAAGGCAGCTCGCGGGCGTGCGTGCGATTCGTGAGGAGGATGAATACGCGGCGATGTTCGGCGTCGATCCAGACCGACGTTCCGGTGAAGCCGTTGTGTCCGAAGCTGTCCGGCGGGAGATCGGTTCCGGCAGTTGATTCCTTCGTCGCGGCGAGTTGCCAGGCAAGCGAACGCGCCTCCTCCAAACCTTCAGTCATGTTTTCGCGAAACAGTTTGCACGCCTCTCGTGTCAGCAGCTTGCTCGACTCCGCGATGAACTGTTGGGCCAACTTGAAGACTTCGCTCGCTGTCGAGAAGAGTCCTGCATGACCGGCAGCTCCGCCGAGGAAATAAGCGTTGCCATCGTGCACTTCACCCCAGATTAATCGCTGACGGAAGTTCGCATAATCGCCGCCGCCGCTTTCTGCCCACATGTTTTTCTCGTAGCTGTTGCCGGTTTCACACGCCGCGATGCCGGTCTGCAATGCAAGCTCGGGATTGAAAAACGTCTGTTGCAGGTTCAACGGCTCGAAGATCTCGCGTTGGGTCATCTCAGCGAGACGTTGACCGGTCATGCGTTCGAGCATGATACCGAGGGCGATGAAACCGAGATCGCTGTAGACCACGCGGGTGCCTGGTTTGTACTCGAGATCGAGACTGGCGATTGTACCCGCGGCGCGTTCGGGCTCGTCTTCGGCAAGGATGTAAAGCGGCCGCCACGCGGGCAGGCCGGAAGTGTGCGTCAGCAACTCACGCACGGTGATCATCTGCTTGTCGGTGCGGTCGAATTCCGGGAGGTAGTGTGACACGGAGCTGTCGAGTGTGAGTTCGCCGAGTTCGATGCGGCGAGCGCTGAGCATGCCGGTGATTAGTGGTTTCGTGAGTGAAGCAAGGTCGTAAATCGTGTCGAGTTTGTTAGCGATGCGGTAAGGCTGGACGACCGAATAGCCCAACGCGTCCGCGAAGACGATCTCGTCGCGTTGGCCTACGAGATAGACTGCTGAGGGAAATTCGCCGGAGTTGATGTGTTCAGTGAGAAAAGCCGAAAGTTTTTCATTGCGCGTGAACATCGTTCGTTCTGTGTCTCTGTGTCTCTGTGTCTCTGTGTTTGGTTAAACCACAGAGACACGGAGACACAGAGAACTCACCTCACGTTTGCGCTGAGTTCACTCACGCCGGGATGCTCAGCATGTTCGCGAATTCTTTCAAGCGTGCGCAGCGCCAGACTCAGCGCATTCCTTCCATCCGATCCGGAAACGGCCGGCGGCAATCCTTTCTCCGCCGAGTCGAAGAACGAAACTATCTCCGCCCGCAACGGTTCGACGTCAATCACGTCGAGATGCTTGATGTGCACGCCCGGCCACGAACCACTTGCGCTCGGCGGCTCCAAACTGCTCACCGACGCACGCTTTGTCGTGTAATCAATCGCGATGTAGTCATGCGGCTGGAAGAAACGCATCTTGCGAATCTTCTCCGTGCCCACGCGCGAAGCCGTGATATTGGCCACCGCTCCCGAGGAAAACTCCAGCCGCGCATTTGCCGCGTCGACTCTATTCGTCAGAATCGCGATCCCGACTGCGTGAATGTTAGTGACTTCCACTTCTTCACCCACGAGCCACTGCACGATGTCGAGGTCGTGAATCATCAAATCAAGCACGACATCGATGTCGAGCGAACGCTCCGTGAACTGCCCGACTCGATGAATCTCGAAATAGACCGGTTTGCGCACGTGCGGACGCAAAGCCACCATCGCCGGATTGAAGCGCTCGAGATGGCCCACCTGAAGCAGTGCGTTACCCTTTTCTGCGGCGCGGATCATGCGATCAGCTTCTTCCAGCGTGCGCGAGATCGGTTTCTCCACCAGCGCGTGAATGCCTGCTTCGAGCAGTCCGCAGGCGATTTCGCAATGCGCTTCCGTCGGCACCGCCAGACTCACTGCGTCGACCCGGCCGATCAGTTCGCGCCAGTCACGGGTCCAGTCAACGCCTCGCTCGCTGCTGATGCTGCGCGCGGTTTCCTCGTTGAGATCGCAGACCGCGATAAACTGCGACAATCCTTCGCTGGCGAGGTCATGATGAATGCGCGCGTGCTGCCGGCCAAGACTACCGACACCGATGACTGCTGTACGTAACGACATGGTTTATGTAACTTAGCGCCGACAAATCGAATCGGAGCCGAATATACTTGCATCCTTCAGCGCTTGCCAAGCGACTCTACATTCTCCTGTTCATCGCCATCATCGCTTTTTACTTTTACGGACTCGGAAGTCTGCCGCTGCTTGGACCGGACGAGCCGCGTTACGCGCAAGTGGCGCGCGAGATGTTCCTGCGGGGTGATTTGGTGACGCCGACACTTGGCGGTCATACGTGGTTTGAAAAGCCCGCGCTGCTCTACTGGATGATCATGGCGGCTTTCAGGATCTTCGGCGTGAGTGAGTGGAGCGCGCGTCTTGGTCCGGCGTTGTGTGGACTGCTGACGATTGCGGCGGTGTGGTTTGTGGGACGTGCGGTGGAGCGGAGCTCGAATCAGGCGGCAGGCTTTGCGTTTTGGAGTGCGGTGGTGGCGGCGAGTTCGTTGGGACTGATCGTGTTTTCACGCGCGGCGAGTTTCGACGTGGTGATCACGATGACTACGGCGTGGGCCTTGGCGTTTTTCCTGGTTTACGAGCTGCGTAAGCGAAAAGGGATCGGGGCGCTGGTTGGGTTCTTCGTGTGTGTTGGCCTCTCACTTCTCGCTAAAGGCCTTGTCGGAATAGTAATACCGTTCGGCGTAGTTGGTTTCTATTACTTGTTGAAACGTGCCTGGCCTGAACGACAGGTTTGGCTCAGTTTGCTTTGGGGAGTTCCGTTAGCCATTGCCGTCTCGGCGATCTGGTACGGACCAGTGATCGCGCGGCATGGCTGGACGTTCATTGACCAATTTTTCATTCAGCACCATTTTGCGCGCTACATCTCAAACAAGTATCACCATCCGCAGCCGATCTATTTTTATCCCGCCATCATTCTGATGTTGGCACTGCCCTGGACAGCGTTTCTCATCGAGGCGCTGGTGAAAGTCCGTCGCTGGACATGGCGAGGTGAAGACAGTTTGAGCGTCGTGCGCGTGTTCTCGCTGGCGTGGCTGGTCATGCCGATCGTGTTCTTTTCGTTTTCCGGATCGAAACTGCCGGGTTATGTCTTGCCGTCACTGCCCGCGGCCGCGTTTCTGATTGCCGACCGTTTGATTCATTCAGAGTCGCGCTGGCCCATGAGGGTGACCGGGGCGATCTGTCTCGCGTTAGCCGCCGGTGGTTTCGTTTACGCGCTTCGTTCGGGACATATCACGATGCTTTGCGCGGCGCTGATCGCACTTCCCATGCTAATCGCGGCGGCCGCGTCGTTTTTCACGCGTGAAGCGCCGATGCTGCTCGCTGGCGCGACCTTCATGCTGGTGCTGATCGTTTTGAGTTGCGCGGCGCCACCGGTGGCCCAGCGCGAATCAGTCAGAGATCTGCTGCGGCTTGCCGATGCGCGTGGCTATGCCAACGCTCCGGTGCTGGCCCAACGCAGCGACGATCGGTCCGCTCAGTTCTATGCGCATGACCGAGTGATTTACAACGCTGAAGGCGAGCCGATCACTTTCGACGAGCTTACGCTGGACGAAGCGCGTGCACTTGGTCCACGAGTCGTCGTGCTCATTCCGGCGGTGCATGCCGAGAAATTCAGGGGCGCACCGAAGATCGAAATCATCGGTGATAACGGACGCACTGCCATTCTTGGCTGGCGCCCGTGATTTTAACGCAGGTTGCGGTCGAAGAAGTCGATGACGACGCGATCGTAAGCCTCGCCCTGCTCGCCAGTCGCCGAAGGCATACTAAAACCACTCAATGGCAGATCAGTGCGCGTCTCGACGTTGTTCGGAGTGGCAAAGCAACTTTGCAACGACGCGGTCGCGTCCTTGAGGTGTCCGGCATCGATTCCCGACAACAGTAGTATGCGCGGGTCGCGTATCGTCCGCGCAAGATCACAGGCGGGCGTGCTGTCGTAACTACCCAACATGTAAAACTTCATCGCAGTGCGTGAAAGAGAGTGGACGAAACCGTTATCAATCCCGACGCAGCTTGATACGGCGCTCTTCAACAGTTCATCTGGTGACCGCGTGATCGAGTCGAGCACCAGCACTTTGATCTGGTTATCACGGCTCGCCGCCTTTAGCGCACTGTAGGCGCCCATCTCCACCCCGTACACGCCAAACATATCGCCGACCAGTTTCTTCTGGTGTTCTGACTTCAACGTGCGCAGAAACTCCAGCGCGGCCAGCAGATCCTCTCCTTCGCGCGCGCCCAGCGACGTCCACTTCACGAGTGGATCGACGCCGTGGCCGCGCAGATCAGGCCAAAGGATCGTGAAGTTGGTAGTCTCGTTGATTTTGACGCCGAGATTAAAAAGCCACGAGCGATCGCCGCCGTAACGATGCTGCAGGACCACCGCGGGCGCGCCTTCCGCGCCTTTCAACAGCCAGCCTCGGGCGCGCCAGCCATCCTGCGTGGACCAGGTTTCATCTGTGACCTTGAGCGCGCGCCCGCTGATTTGTGAAAACGATTCCGGTGTGACGACGTAAGGACGTTTCATCGGACGCGAAACGCAATAAACGATGTAAGAAAGAGAACCGACTACCGCCAGCCCAATTACCAGCACTATTGGCAGGAAAGACTTGATCAGCCTTTTACCAATTCTTCGTCGGGGGGGCATTAATCTAACTCTCGCATGGTCGCTGCTTCATAGTCGTCAGGCGTGTTGATGTTAGCAAAAAACCTTTCCGCTTGATCGAGATTCGTTAAATCACTAAATGGAACCCAGCGCGTGTTGACGAGTTCAAGTAGATCAAGCGGCCGCCGCTGGCCCGCCTGGATCAACTCGGTCGCCCGCTGCAGGCATGGTTCGACGCGGTAAAGCGCCGACAACGGCTGCGGTCTATTGTCTGGTTGCAAAGGGACCACGGCATCGTAGTGCGCGCGCAAGGGAGCGAGAAAGTTGAAGAGTTCTTCCGTGACAAACGGGAGATCGCAGGCAACGACAAGGGCCCATTCGCGCCGGCAGTTTGCCAGCGCCGCGTGCAGGCCACCGAGCGCGCCCCACATTGGGTAAACATCCGGTACCGATTGAAATCCCGCGTGTTGCTGATGGGCGCCGACAAGCGTGACTGATTCTGTCAACGGCAAAAGAGCAGCGGCGATCTTGTCGGTAAACGTTTGGTTATTGATGCGAAGTCGCGACTTGTCAGTGCCCATTCTGCGTGATTGGCCGCCGGCGAGGATGAAGGCTTGAATCTGCATAATATTTGTCCGCAAGCTGCCATCCATCTTATCTTGACCTGCTTCTAACACGAAGTTTATAGTCCTGAATATGAAGAGATTTGCCCCTGTTTTTACCGCAATGATTTTTCTGGCCTGCGCCAGTTTGGCCTTGGCTCAGAAACCGGCCGCGAAGCCGAGCGGGCCAACCATTTCAGGCGGGCCTGCGCTTTTTGCTCTGGAAGATCTTCGTCCCGGCATGAAAGGAGTTGCCCGGACGGTTTTTAGCGGCAGCGACGCACAGGAATTCGGCGTCGAGATTCTTGGCGTGTTGCCGGGATTTCCCGGGCCGCGCCAGTCGGCCATCATCGCCAGGTTAACGGGGGCGAACGTCGATCGCACAGGCGTGTTCGCGGGCATGTCTGGTTCGCCAGTTTACATCGACGGAAAGATTGTCGGCGCGATCGCGTTCAGTTTCCCTTTTTCTAAAGAGCCAATCGCGGGCATCACGCCCATCAAGCAGATGATCGATCTCTTCAACAAGGGACCGGAAAACGACAACTCGAAACCGAAAGAACCGCGCGCGGTTTCGTTTGCGCAGCTTGCTTCCGTCGACTGGAAACCAAACCTGCCAAAACCGGCTGTTTCAGGCGCGCCAATGATAGCGCCGGTCTCGGCTGGATCGCCGTTGTTACCACTCTTGGGCCAGCAGATGGTGCCGATTGCGACGCCGCTCGTGTTCAGCGGCATCACTCAGGAATCGTTGACCATGTTTGCGCCTCAGTTGCTGGCCAGCGGCTTGTTGCCTGTTTCGGGCGTCGGCGGTTCCGCCGCGATCACACCGCTGGCGGAAGTGAACGCGAATACTTTTCCGGCGGGCAGTTCGATCAGTGTCCAGCTCGTGCGTGGCGATTACTCGCTCGCCGCAGCGGGCACGGTGACGATGCGCGATGGCGATCGGATCTATGCGTTTGGTCATCCGTTTTTGAGTCTCGGTGCTTCAGACATGCCAATGACTGAGTCGTCGGTCGTCACGGTAGTGCCTAACGCGAACAACTCCTTCAAACTCGCAGTGCCAGGCAAGATGGTGGGCTCGATCTCGCAGGATCGCGCGTCGGGAATCTTTGGTCTGCTAGGCCAGGCGCCAAAAATGATTCCGGTGAAAGTTAATCTGCACACGAGCCGGGACCGTACTGAGACTTATTCGTACGAGGTCGCGAACGACACATTTCTGACGCCGCTGTTGCTGAATATCACCGTCTTCAACACAATCACTTCGAGCGAGCGTGTGTTGGGCGATTCAACCATCACTGTCGAGGGCGAGATTCGGGTTAAGGGACAGGAGCCAATCAAAGTCGATCGCCGCTTCTCAGCGAGCAACTCAGCGATCATGGCGGCCGGCTCGATTGCCGCGCCGGTGAGCACGCTGTTGACGAGCGGCTTTGATGACGTGCAACTTGACGGCATCACGCTCGATATTTCGTCCTCAGAAACGAAATACGCCGGCACGCTGGAACGAATCACTCTGGACCGCACGGAAGTCCGCCGCGGCGAAAAAGTCGAAGTTCAGGCCTACGTGAGAACCGAGTCGGGCAAGCAGTTTGTCCAACGAATTCCGTTGCAGATTCCGGAAGACGCCGCGCTGGGCCAGTTGCTCGTGTTTGTTGGTGATGGCGGCGCGTTGCAGGAAGGATCGGCCGCGAAGGCGTTTGTGCCGACAGATCTGAGTCAACTCGTTCGGGCCATCAACACGACGAAAAAGAGCGACCGGTTGTACGTGAAGCTGTTTCGCATCACGGCGGGTGCGGTGATTGGCACGAGCGAACTGCCAAACTTGCCGCCTTCAGTGGTGGCTACCTTGAATAGTGATCGGACTTCGGGTGGTTACACGCCGACTGTTTTGTCGCCGGTGTTTGAGATGGAGTTGCCGCCAGCAGAGTTTGTCATTTCCGGGCAGCAACTCATCGCTATCGACGTCGTACGATGATCCCGGATTTCGCTTAGTTACCCGCTGGCGAACCGGTCGGATTCGCTAGTATGTTCGCCCGCTCACGAAACGCTGCCGCCAACGTATCGACTTCCTCGGGTGTGTAGTTCGCGGCGCGGAACGCATCCTTAATCTGCTCATCGGTCAAACGCTTCAGCAAGTTGCTGAGCCATGCCGCATCGGCGACGGTGAGATTTTCAAACAGCTTCTGATTTTTGCCGCTGTAGTGGAAGTCGATCACGTCGCCGTTTACTTTCTTGATGAAATCAGCTTTGACGTAGTCCGATGGTTTGTTGCGACTGCGTGACAAGAAGCCGCCGGTCTTACCAAACGAACCGCCGAGATCGCTGATGATGTAGCGTAACTTGCCCTCCCCGGTGGTGTCGTTACGCGTAGCGAGGATTTCGTTGTTGTCGTCTTTCATATCCCAGTTATTGATCATCACCATGAGGATCTTGAGCCCCTTGAACTCTGGAGTGTTCATAAACGGATTGTTTTCCCACATCCAGTTTCCGCTTCTCTTAATGTCCTTGGGCCGGGCTTCGAGGCGAACGTTTTCGTACTCGCCTTTGCCTTCGATCTTTAGTTTCGGAACGACATAAGCGATCTCGGTTTCGTAACCGAGCGCCCACAACAGGCGGTTGGCCGCCGTGTCCGGCTGAGCTTCCTTACCAATCTTCGCGATCCATTCATTGCCTTTGGCGTCTCGCACCCGATATTTTGTTGAGTAACCACCCGTTTTCTGCTCGATGAAAGTTACGCGGCTGATGTCGGGCTTCATCTCTTCGCCACCTGCGCCCAACAGCAGATTGCGTTGCTCGATGTCTTCCGGCGCGGTCCAGAAAACCGGCGTTCCGGTCAGAGCTTTCTTGTCCTTTTTATCTTTGTCTTTGTTGTCCTGGGCTGCGGCCGAAAGGGGCAGAACCAGCAGCATTAAAAGAGCTAACCAAGAAGCAGATTTGGTACGGACCATGATCTCCAGTTTCTCCCACCTGTAGTTTTCTGGTACAAGAGCTTAACTCTCCGTCCTGTAAACGCGCACAACGAGGCGGAAAGGTCTCAGTCAGCTTCTTTGTAGGCAAACCGCGTACAAAAAACGCCACGGATCGAACCGTGGCGTTTTATTTCCTGAAGTTGGTTGAGAATCAAGGATTAGGTGGAGTGGCGCCTTGCGGCGTGACCCAAAGCTCGATGCCTAGCTGATCCCGCACTGGGCCGACGAGCGTTACGATGCGACGCTGATCGAGACCGCGCGAGTTGACGAGATAATCAACGATGCGGCCAGCGTGCTGCTGCACTTCACCGCGCTTGCCACCCTTGCCCGGATAAACGATGACGTAAGCCGTAGCGGTCGGGTCGTTCTGCATCTCGATGCCGAAGTTGTCGAGCCGCGCCTTTTCATCGTTGCGCGAGATGTCGGGAAACTCGTCGAACCTGCGGCTGATTAGTTTCGGTACCGGGATCGTAACGGCGCAATCAGCAGCGCACTCGAGGTTGTAACCACCCATCGAGAGTGAAGCGCGAATTGTTTGACCCGCCAGTCCGGCTGTATCGACCTTGATCGTATCGGTCCCTTGTCCGCTGATGATAGTTCCGGCGGAGACAGTCCAGTTATAGGCGGGAGTGATTCCTGCGGTGCCGCCGGTGTAATGCGAAGTGAACGTCAACGGCTGGTCGACTGCGGTGGCGGTTGGACAACTGATCTCGATTGCCGGGCAGACTGGACGCACAGGCGCGCAGGCGTTGACCAGCACGGTCACGGAAGAAAATGCCTCGCACTCGCCATCACTGCCGGCGCTGACGATGTTGAGTGAAGCCTTGTGATAACCCGGTTTCAAACCTGCCATGTTCCAGGTTACTACCGGACCGTCTCCGCTGATGTTTCCCTCGGTGGTGGTCCACTTATATTTGATTGGATTGCCACTCGGCGAGACGGCGTTGGCGGTTAGCCGCACTTGCGGCGCGCCAGAGTCGGTGCAGGTACTGACGACCGTCGTGTCGGAGGTCAAGTTGAGTTTCAGTGGGGCACTGACTACTGAGGCAGCCGGCTTCTGGGCGTCAGCCGGAATCGAACTGAGAAGCGCTGCCAGGGCAATCGGGGCGGCAAAACGGACAAGTCGGGGAACGTTCTTTAACATTTGCACTCCTTGCGGTGAAACCAGTTGATAGGAAGAAACTGCTAATGCGCTGGGGCTTCCGGTGTTTGACTCCCTATCGAAATTCGCGTTAGATAAGTTTGCTTCATCTCCCAACCTACGGGCATTTTTCAATACGTGGCTGAGTCTGAGCAATGAGATTGATTCTCTTAATCTGCGCCGTGTGTTTGCTGGCGTTGGCCTTTGGTTGCAAGCGGAGCGGGCAGCAGTCCACGAATAATAGTGCTGGACCGGCGGCAGTGTCCAACGGTTTGGGGCGAGATCCGAGGCAAGCCCGGGAACTGCTGGCCAGGGGCAGGGAACTGTACCGGAACGATCAGGACGAAGAGGCGGTCAAGGTCTTTCAGCAGGCTGTCAAACTGGACCCGGATCTTGCTGAAGCTCACTTCCGGCTCGGACTCGGTTACGAAGCGTTAGGAAAACGCGACGAGGCGGAGGCGCAGTACAAAAAAGCTGTCGAGACTTACAAAAAATACCTCGAACAGCACGATGACGACGCGGAAGCTCATTACAACCTGGGCCAAACCTACGCCGGGTTGGACCAATACAGCGACGCGATTCGCGAGTATCGTGAAGCGACGAAGCTGAAACAGGATGACGCGGACGTTTACTACGATCTCGGAGTTGCGCACACGAAGTTGGCTCAGTACGATGCGGCTGCGGCGGCGTTTTCGAAGTCGCTGGAGATCGATCCCGAAAACTACCGCGCGCAAGACGGGCTGGATGAGGCGAAGGAAGGTGTCAAACGCATTCGCGTCGGAAGAAAACATCAGGAAGACTTGTTAAAGAAACAGAAGGAAGACGAGTTGAAGAAAGCAAGCACGGCCTCGCCGAGTCCCGAGGATTAGTTCCGGTTTCAGAGGATTAGCAATGGCTACTTACACACCGCCGCCATATTTCCCGCAAGGTTCACTTGCCCCGGCCGACAAGAATCGGTATCGCAAGTTTAAGCTCGTGATGACGCTGCTCGGGCTGGTGCTGGTGTTACTGCTTGCCGGCGCCGGCATCGGCGTGTGGTATTTGCTGAAAGCGTTGTTTTAAGTAACGGGTTAATTTTGTAGGGGCAGCACTCCGTGGCTGCCCCTTCTCCGTGTCGCCCGCTTTAGCGTCTCAAACGGGAATGGCCGCGGAGTGCCACCCCAACAAATCAGGATTCAAATTCAGTCCGGCTGCGCTTGACACAACTGCTATGCACCCTTATATTTGCCGTTTCGGACTATTGGTCTGAATCACCTAAAGGCAGCGTCCAGTTGGTTCTGTCGGTGTGGAGGCGTTGCCCGGCCAGCAAGATCGGCCGCTTGACAGTTATTGTGGCGTAAATGGTATGCGCCGCTGCGGTTCACAAGACCGTTGCTCCAGCGTATGCCCGCGCAGAAGTTGATACTTCTGGTCCAATGATGCGACGCCACAGAAAAGTTTCGGCTTAAGGGAAGCCACGATCCACGCCCACCGCGTTTAATAGCGAAGTCAGAACATCCCTCTAACTAAATTTCTTAACAGGGCAGCCGCCTGCGCTGACTGCCGGACTGGTTCCGGAAAGAGGCAGGCAAGGGGCCTTTTTGCGCGTCTGAACGCGCAAGCATTAAGAGGAAAACAGTGCCGACCATTAATCAGCTAGTTCGCAAAGGCCGCCAGCAGGTCAAGTACAAGACGGCCAGTCCCGCGCTGCAGAGTTCGCCGCAAAAGCGCGGAGTCTGTACTCGCGTTTACACCCAGACGCCGAAGAAACCGAATTCGGCGCTGCGTAAAGTCGCGCGCGTCCGTCTGACCAACGGTATCGAGGTAACGACCTACATCCCCGGCGTCGGTCACAACCTCCAGGAGCACTCGATTGTCCTTATCAGAGGCGGTCGCGTGAAGGACTTGCCTGGTGTGCGTTATCACGTGATTCGCGGCACGCTCGATTCGGTTGGCGTTGCCGATCGCAAGCAGGGACGCTCGAAATATGGAGCGAAACGTCCCAAGGCCAGCGCCGGAAAATAGAAGTCAAGCGCCGGCAAATAAGGCCGTAACGGACGCAAGTAACGAGAGACGAATATGCCAAGACGACGAGTAGCTGAACGACGCGAAGTCCTTCCCGATCCGGTTTACAGCAGCCCGCTGGTCACGAAGTTCATCAGCGGTGTGATGTGGCAAGGCAAGAAGAGTGTGGCGGAGAGCATTTTCTACGATGCCATGCGGCAGATCGGCGAGAAGACCGGCGAAGAGCCGCTGAAAGTTTT
The DNA here is from genome assembly GCA_036506775.1 of Pyrinomonadaceae bacterium. GTDB lineage: Bacteria > Acidobacteriota > Blastocatellia > Pyrinomonadales > Pyrinomonadaceae > PSRF01. The sequence goes on from DASXRE010000131.1 coordinate 14,408, forward strand.
CAAGCGAGCGATCGACAACGTGAAGCCCACGGTTGAGGTTAAATCGCGGCGCGTCGGTGGTTCGACCTATCAGGTTCCGATTGAAGTTCACCAGGAGCGGCGCGGTGCCCTGGCTATTCGCTGGATTGTCTCCTACGCGCGCGGGCGCGGCGAAAAAACGATGACCGATCGTCTGGCGGCAGAGATTCTCGATGCCGCAAATAATCGCGGTAACGCGGTGAAGAAGAAGGACGATACGCACCGCATGGCGGATGCGAACAAAGCGTTCGCGCATTACAAGTGGTAGTTTGCAATGGCTAAGAACGATCTAAGCACTTTCAGGAATATCGGCATCATGGCGCACATCGATGCCGGCAAGACCACCACGACTGAACGTATCCTTTATTACACGGGCATCACGCACAAGATTGGCGAGGTGCACGAGGGTACGGCGACGATGGACTGGATGGAGCAGGAGCAGGAGCGCGGTATTACCATCACCAGCGCTGCGACAACCTGCTTCTGGGAGCGCAATGGCGTCGATCATCGCATCAACATCATCGACACGCCCGGTCACGTCGACTTCACGATGGAAGTGGAACGTTCGCTCCGGGTGCTCGACGGCGCGGTGGCCGTGTTTGACGGCGTCGCTGGTGTCGAGCCGCAGTCGGAAACTGTCTGGCGTCAGGCCGACAAGTACGGCGTGCCGCGAATCTGTTTCATTAACAAGCTGGATCGTGCGGGCGCTTCGTTCGACCGCTCTTTTGAGTCAATCATCACTCGCCTCGGTGCAAACCCTGTAGCTCTCCAGATTCCCATCGGTCTCGAAGATCAGCTCAAAGGCGTCGTCGATCTCGTTGCGATGAAGGGTTTGATCTGGAAGGACGAAACCAAAGGCGCTGAGTACGAAACCATCGAGATCCCGGACGATTTGAAAGAAGCCGCAGCAGCCGCGCGCGAGAAACTGATCGAAGCAGTCGCGAGCATCGACGACGACTTGATGCACAAGTACCTCGAAGGCGAAGAGATCTCGGAAGCCGAGATTCGCAAAGCGCTTCGTGCCGGCACCATCGGTCTAAAGCTCGTGCCTGTCGTTACCGGTTCGGCTTTCAAGAACAAAGGCGTGCAGACGCTGCTCGATGCGGTGGTCGATTATCTGCCTTCGCCGCTCGATGTTCCTCCAGTTGAAGGAATCAATCCAAAAACTGACACGGTTGAAGCTCGTCCACCAGAGGCGTCGGCGCCGTTTGCCGGTTTGGTTTTCAAGATAATGGCGGACAAGCATTTGGGCCAGTTGTCTTTTGTGCGCATCTACAGCGGCGCCATCAAGGCCGGTTCTTACGCCTACAATCCCGTCAAGGGGACCAAGGAGCGCGTCGGCCGGCTGATGCGCATGCACGCCAACAAGCGTGAGGACATTGAAGACGCGAGCGCAGGCGAGATCATTGCCATCGGCGGCATGAAGCAAGTCACTACCGGCGATACCGTTTGCGATGAAACCAAGCCGATCATCCTCGAAAAGATGGAGTTTCCGGCACCCGTGATCCGCGTTGCGGTCGAACCAAAGACGCGACAGGATCAGGACAAGCTGGGCGTCGCGCTCAATCGTCTCGCACAGGAAGATCCTTCCTTTAACGTGTCTACCGACACCGAAACCGGTCAAACAATTATTGCCGGCATGGGTGAGCTGCATCTCGAGATCATTGTCGATCGAATGAAGCGTGAGTTTGGTGTTGAGGCCAATGTGGGCAAGCCGCAGGTGGCCTATCGCGAAACCATTACGCAGGCCGCGCCCGGTAAAGAGGTCTACAAGAAACAGACCGGTGGTCGTGGTCAGTATGGTCACGTTGAGATTGAGATTGAACCGGCGCCCGGTGAGGGGTTTGTATTCGAAAACAAGATCACCGGCGGCGCCATCCCCAAGGAGTACATCAAGCCGGTCGAGCATGGAATCAGAGACGCGATGGAGCGCGGCTTCCTTGCCGGTTATGAGTTAGTGGATATCCGGGTGCGCCTGGTGTTTGGTAGCTACCATGAGGTTGACTCGGATGAACGTTCATTCCACATTGCGGGCTCGCTCGCTTTTCAAGACGCAGTGCGAAAAGCAAAACCGGTGTTGCTGGAGCCGATCATGCGGATCGAGGTTGTCACTCCGGACGAGTACATGGGCGCGGTTAATGGCGACCTGATGCGCCGGCGTGGACAAATTGAAAAGACCGAGCCTCGTCCCGGTGGCGCGCAGGTGATTACTGCATTTGTACCGCTGTCCGAGATGTTTGGTTATACAACCGACTTGCGGTCGGCAACCCAGGGCCGCGCGACTTCAACCATGCACTTTGAGCGCTATGATCAGGCGCCGAAGAATGTAGCGGAGGAAGTCATCGCAAAAGTTCAGGGAGTAGCGAAGTAGGAGCGGCACAGGCTTTACGGCCTGTGCCTTTTCTTTTCAACACAAAACGCAGTTCAAGACGGGGAAAAAGAGATGTCGAAGGAAAAATTTGACCGTTCGAAGCCGCACGTGAACATCGGGACGATCGGGCACGTGGATCACGGGAAGACGACGTTGACGGCAGCGATCACGAAGGTGCTGGCGAAAAACAATCCGAAGGTGCAGTTTGTGGCCTTCGATCAGATTGACAAGGCGCCGGAAGAGAAGGCGCGAGGCATCACGATCGCAACGGCCCACGTGGAATATGAGACGGCCAAGCGGCACTACGCGCACGTTGACTGTCCCGGTCACGCCGACTACGTGAAGAACATGATCACGGGCGCGGCACAGATGGACGGGGCGATTCTGGTGGTGGCGGCGACAGACGGGCCGATGCCGCAGACGCGTGAACACATTCTGCTGGCGCGGCAGGTAGGGGTGCCGGCGATGGTGGTGTTCATGAACAAGGCGGACGCGGTTGATGATCCCGAACTGCTGGAACTGGTGGAGCTGGAAGTGCGCGAGTTGCTGAGTGCGTATGAGTTTCCCGGTGACGACATTCCGGTAATCCGTGGCAGTGCGTTGAAGGCGCTGGAAGGCGATCCCGAATGGGAGAAGACGGTGCTGGAGTTGATGGAGGCAGTGGACAGCTACATTCCGACGCCGGAGCGGGACATCGAGAAGCCGTTTTTGATGCCGGTGGAAGACATCTTCACGATTCAGGGACGCGGCACGGTGGCCACCGGGCGGGTGGAACGCGGCAAGGTGAAGGTGAACGAGCAGGTGGAGATTGTGGGCATCCGGCCGACGAAGAACACGGTGGTGACGGGCGTGGAGATGTTCAAGAAGCTGCTGGACGAAGGCGTCGCGGGCGACAACGTCGGCTTGCTGCTGCGTGGTATCGACCGCAAGGACATCGAGCGCGGGCAGGTGATCGCCAAGCCGGGCTCGATCACGCCGCACACGAAGTTCAAGGCGGAAGCCTACGTGTTGACGAAGGAAGAAGGTGGCCGGCACACGCCGTTCTTCACTGGCTACCGGCCGCAGTTCTACTTCCGCACGACGGACGTGACGGGAGTGGCGAGTCTGCCGGCGGGAGTGGAGATGGTGATGCCTGGCGACAACGTGGCGATGGAGATCGAATTGATCGCGCCAATCGCCATGGAAAAAGGATTGCGCTTCGCGATTCGTGAAGGCGGGCGCACGGTCGGAGCCGGCACGGTCTCCGAAGTGGTTGAATAACTATGAACGAAAAAATTCGCATTCGCCTGAAGGCCTACGATCACCGCGTGCTGGATCAGTCAACCACGGAGATCGTCGAGACCGCCAAACGCACCGGCGCACGCGTCGCGGGACCAATTCCCTTGCCGACGGTCAAAAACAAGTGGACGGTGTTGCGTTCACCGCACGTCGACAAGAAGTCGCGCGAGCAGTTTGAAATTCGCACGCACAAGCGGCTGATGGACATTCTCGATCCCACGCCGCAGACGGTCGATGCGTTGATGAAGCTCGATTTGCCTGCGGGCGTCGACGTTGAAATCAAGGCCTTTGGAAGGCAATAACGACATTGCCAATTTCCGATTGCCAATTGTCGATTGGCATCGGAACAGGCGGCGTCAATTCTTACAAATCGGAAATCGCCAATTGGAAATCGACAATGATTAACGGAATCATCGGAAGAAAAATCGGCATGACGCAGATCTTCGCGCCGGACGGCACGGTAACTCCCGTGACCGTGATCAAAGCCGGTCCGTGCGTGGTGGTCCAGAAGAAATCTGCGGCAGGACCGGACGGTTACGATGCCGTGCAACTCGGGCTGGTCGATGAGATCCCGCTGAGGTTGAAGAACGTGAGCAAGCCGATGCGCGGTCACTTCGAAAAGACCGGCGGCGGCGTTCCGCCGACCAGAATCTTGAAAGAGTTTCGGCTGACGCCCGGCGACAACGGCGCCAACGTCGGTGACAAGGTGCTCGTCGATCAGTTTGCCGACGGTGAAGTGGTTGACGTGATTGGCCGCTCGAAGGGACGCGGTTTTGCCGGAACGATCAAGCGCCATCACTTCAATCGCGGTCCGGAATCGCATGGTTCGATGAACGTGCGCGCGCCGGGTTCGATTGGCGCTTCGGCCTATCCGTCGCGAGTTATCAAGGGCAACCGTTCATCGGGCCATATGGGCGACGCGCGGATCACGATTAAAGGTCTGACTGTCGCTCGCGTCGATGCAGAGAATAATCTGTTGATGATTCGTGGCGCAGTGCCCGGCGCGAACGGCAGCGTGGTAATCGTCCGGAAGGCGATGAAGACGTAGATCTGGGATCGCAGATCGGAGATCTGAGATCGCAAATGAGATCGGAGATCTGAGATCGCAAATTTGAGATCGCAGATCTGAGATCGGAAATTGCAAATCGGCAATCGGAAATGGAGAAGGGTTTATGCCGACAGTGAAGGTGCGCAACATAAAGAACGAAGAGGTTGGCGAGGTCGAGCTGTCTGACGTTGTTTTTGGCGCGCCGTTGAATGAACCGTTGATTCACGCCGCAGTTCGCAACTACATGGCGAACGCGCGTCGGGGCACTTCTGCCACGAAGACGCGTGGCGACGTATCCGGCGCAGGTCGCAAGCTCTGGAAACAGAAAGGCACCGGCCGCGCGCGTATCGCTTCGCTTCGTTCGCCGTTGTGGAAAGGCGGCGGCAACGCGCATGGGCCACAGCCACGTGACTGGTCCTACAACATGCCTAAAAAGATGCGGCAAGGCGCACTGCGCTCCGCTCTCTCGGAGCGCGTGCGCGAGGGGAATGTTTTCGTGGTCGAGGGCTGGAGCTTCGATAAACCGAAGACTAAAGACTTTGCGCAGTCGTTGACCACGCTTGGTCTCGGCGGCAAGACGCTGATCGTAGATTCGCTGGACAACGAGAACCTGATGCTGTCGGCGAGAAACGTGCGCCAGGCAAAAGTGGTGAACAGTTTCGCTCTGAATATTTACGACTTGCTTTATCACGATCACCTCGTGCTCTCGCGGGCGGCGGCTGATGAGCTCGAACAGTTGCTCGGCGCGCGTAATGGCGAAACAGTTGGCGTCGAGAGTGAAAACGGCGCAGAAGCTGCGCCGACAAAGCCGAAGCGAACACGTAAAGCGAAACAGGAGGCGGCCTAACGATGAGAACTGTCTGGGGCATCATCAAGACGCCGGTGATTACCGAGAAGGCGCTGGCCGCGAAGGAAGAAACGCAGGAAGCGCAGCAGTTGTTGACCTTCCGCGTTGATCGACGAGCCACGAAGCCGGAGATCAAGTCGGCAGTGGAGACGATCTTTCAGGTGAAGGTCGATCACATCCGCACGATTAACTACATGGGCAAGACTGCGCGGCGCGGACGCTTTGAAGGCCGCAAGCCTTCGTGGAAGAAAGCCTACGTGACCTTGAAGCAGGGCGAGAAGCCGGTCGATTACGGCGAAGCAATCTAGGTATTGCCGATTTGCGATTGCCGATTGTCGATTGAAAGACCTTCGGCACCGCAGCAATTGGCAATCGGCAATCGGCAATTGGAAATGACACGATGGGTATAAAAAAATTAACACCGACATCGGCGGCGCGGCGTTACCAGACGTACTTGACCCGCGACGAGTTGACGATTGGGGCCGTTCCTGAGAAGTCTCTGCTGGAGCCGAAGAAGCGAATCTCGGGACGTAACAACGATGGCCGCATCACTGTTCGCCGTCGTGGCGGCGGTCACAAGCGGTTCTATCGCGTGGTCGACTTCAAACGCGACAAGGAAGGCGTGCCCGGTCGTGTGACGCAGATTGAGTACGATCCGAATCGTTCGGCGCACATCGCCTTGATTACTTATCTCGATGGCGAGAAGCGCTACATCATCGCGCCGACGGGTCTGGAAGTCGGCAAGACGATCATGAGCGGCGCGGATGCTGACATTCTTCCCGGCAACACGCTGCCGTTGATCAATATTCCGCTCGGCACGCAGATTCACAACATCGAGTTGCGTCCGGGCAAGGGCGGGCAGATGGCCCGTTCAGCGGGAACGTTTGCGCAGCTCGTGGCGAAGGAAGGCGAGTACGCGCAATTGCGTATGCCGTCGGGTGAAGTGCGGCGCGTGCCGCTGGTTTGCAAGGCGACGGTGGGCCAGGTTGGCAACATCGAGCACGAAAACATTTCGCTCGGTAAGGCCGGACGCTCGCGCTGGAAAGGATTGCGGCCGCACGTTCGCGGTGTGGCGATGAACCCGGTGGACCATCCGCACGGTGGTGGTGAAGGCAAGACCTCGGGCGGCAGAAACCCGGTGACGCCGTGGGGCCAGCCGACACGCGGCTACAAGACGCGCAGCAACAAGCGCACACAGAAGATGATCCTGAAGGATCGGAGAACCAAATAATTACTGATTGTCGATTGCCAATTGCCGATTTGCACTGAAGTCGAAGCGCTTCCGAAAATCGGCAATCGCAAATCGAAAATGGAGAAACATGGCTCGCTCAGTTAAAAAAGGACCCTTCATCGACAAAGGCATCATGAAAGCCGTCGAGAAAGCACGCTCGAGCACACAGCGTCCACCAGTCATCAAAACCTGGTCGCGCCGCTCGACGATTACGCCCGACATGGTCGGACTCACTTTCGGCGTGCACAACGGCAAACGCCACCTGCCGATCTACGTGACGGAAAACATGGTGGGCCACAAGCTCGGCGAGTTCGCACCAACGCGCACGTTCAAGGGTCACTCGGGCACGAAGGTGGAAAAGGCGAGCAAGGTGGCGGCTGCGCCGCCGGCCAAGTAGGCCACGGGATAAACCAGATCATAAGAATCTGAAGAGGTCAGGATGGAAGCAACAGCAAGTGCGAAATATTTGCGAGGTTCGGCGCAGAAGGCGCGGCTCGTCGTCGATATGATTCGCGGCAAGGACGTTAACCAGGCGCTGGCGATTCTGCGGTTTTCAAAGAAGCGCGCGGCCGGCCATGTTGAGAAGTGCATGCGCTCGGCGATCGCCAACGCGAACGAGGCGGCCGAGAAGGCAAACATCTCGATCGATCCCGATGATCTGTGGGTGCGGACGGCATTTGTTGATCGTGGGCCAACGAAGAATCGTCGTCGTGTTCGCCCGGCGCCGCAGGGCCGAGCGTATCGCGAGCAGCGGCATTTTTGTCACGTGACGATCTCGTTGAGCAACGACGAACGGCCGCAGCCAAAGGCGAGCAAAGATGTCAAAGCCGCGCCGGCTGATGACAAAGCGCCAACGAAGAAGCCCGCTGCAAGCAAGAGTCGCAAACGCGGAGGCGCAGCAGCCGCGCCACGCGCCAAACGGAAGAAATCTGAGGACTAGATCTCAGATCTGAGATCTCCAAAGGAGTACAGAGTGGGTCAAAAAGTTCATCCATACGGTTTTCGGCTCGGCTACAACAAGGATTGGCATTCGCACTGGTTTGCCAAGAAACAGTTTGGCGAGTTCCTGCTCGAAGACCTCAAACTCAAACGCGATCTGAAACAGCGTTTTGCCGGCGCCGGCGTGTCGCACGTCGACATCGAGCGCGCCGCCAACCGTCTGAAGATCATCATCTACACGTCGCGACCGGGAATCATCATCGGCCGCAAGGGCGCCGAGATCGACAAGCTGAAGAGCGATCTCTCGATGAAGACCGGACGCGAAGTGCTCGTTTCGATCCAGGAGATCCACAAGCCCGAGCTGAACGCGCAGTTGCAGGCCGAGAAGATTGCGGCGCAACTCGAGAAGCGCATCGCTTTTCGTCGCGCGATGCGCAAAGCAGTCGAAGAGTCGCTTCGCTTTGGCGCGCAGGGAATCAAGGTCAAGGTGAGTGGCCGTTTGAATGGCGCTGAGATCGCCCGCAGCGAATGGCACCTGCAAGGTCAACTGCCGCTGCACACGTTGCGTGCGGATATCGACTACGGTCTCGCGGAAGCGCAAACGACCTTCGGACAGATCGGCGTCAAAGTGTGGATCTACCGCGGCGAGATCATGGATCCAAAAGCCGCGATGGCTCGTGGCACGGGTTCCGATCCGATCAATGAAACGCGCACCGGTGAACGTGAGCGCCGTCCGCGTACGCGCCGCGAACGTGAAGGTGGATCGGACGGGCGAAGGCCACGGACTGAGAACCAATAGGAGGATTGCCGATTTTCAATTGCCGATTGTCGATTTGAAAGCGGCTGAGAAGCCTTGAAAAATCGGCCATTGGCAATTGGCAATCGGAAATGAGTGAAACGCTATGTTGATGCCGAAGAAAGTTAAGCACCGGAAGCAGATGCGCGGACGCATGACCGGCGTCGCCACTCGTGGCAGCGAGATAAGCTTCGGTGAGTATGGGCTCAAGAGTCTGGAGCCGGCATGGATTACCGATCGCCAGATCGAAGCGGCCCGTATCGCGATGACTCGTCATATCAAGCGCGGCGGCAAGATCTGGATTCGCATGTTTCCTGACAAACCGGTAACGAAGAAGCCGGCGGAAACTCGTATGGGCAAGGGCAAAGGCGCGCCGGAATACTGGGTTGCGGTAGTCAAGCCTGGCCGCATTCTTTACGAGATCGAAGGTGTCGACGAGAAAACGGCACGCGACGCCATGCGTCTGGCAGCGCAGAAGCTGCCGATCAAGACGAAGTTCGTCACCCGCGCCGATCAGGAAGGAGGCGCGATCTAGTATGAAAAAGCGAGAAGAACTGGACAAGTTTCGCGAGCTGAGCGCGGACGAATTGCGGGCCGAAGCCGCTCGTTTGCGTGAGTCGCTCTTCCGGCTCAATTTCAAGTTAGCTTTGGGTGAGGTCGACGCCGTCAAACGAATCCGCCTGGAGAAGAAATCGTTGGCGCGTATCGAAACAATTAGCAGGCAGCGTCCCGAGAATAAATAGGAAAAGAGATGGCTGAGAACCAAGAAAACATTGCGGCGGAGAGTGGCAACGCAGCAGCGCCGCCGAGCAAAACGAGTCGCGCCCATCGTTCGCAAAAGGTAGGCACCGTCGCGTCCGACAAAATGCAGAAGACGGTGATCGTTCGCGTCGATCGGCTGGTGCGGCATCGGAAGTATCGCCGCTACGTGCGCCGCACTTCGAAGTTTATGGCGCACGACGAGCTGGGCGCTACGGTTGGCGACAAGGTGCGCATCGTGGAGACGCGTCCGCTTTCGGCGCGCAAGCGTTGGCGAGTAGTTGAGATAGTGCAAAAGGCCGCGAAGTGAGGGGTTAACTATGATTCAGATGCAAACCTCGCTGGAGGTTGCTGACAATTCGGGAGCGCGGCGCGTGGAGATGATCATGCCGATCGGCGGATCCACGGGAAAGATCGCCAGCCTCGGTGACCGGATCAAGGTGACCGTTAAAGAGGCTTCTCCCGACGGCACGATCAAGAAAGGTACGGTCCAGGATGCAGTCATCGTTCGCACGCGCAAGGAAGTGCGCCGAGCTGACGGCACCTACGTCAGGTTCGATCAGAATGCCGCAGTGCTAATCAAGGAAGACGGAACGCCAATCGGAACGCGCGTGTTTGGACCAGTAGCGCGTGAGCTGCGCGACAAGAACTTCATGAAGATCGTTTCACTCGCGCCGGAGGTGATTTAAGAGATGGCAGGAACAAAGCGCGCGAAGATCAGAAAGAACGATCAGGTAGCGATCATTGCCGGACGCGACAAGGGCCGCCGTGGGCGCGTCCTGGAAGTGAATCCCGTGAAGGGCAAGGTCAGAGTCGAAGGCGCCGGGATGATCAAGCGTCACCAGAAAGCAAATCCCCAGGCCAATCGAGGCGGCGGGATTGTCGACAAGGAGTCGTTCATCGACATCTCCAATGTGCAACTGATCGATCCGCAGTCGGGCAAGCCGACGCGTATCAAGTACTCGGTGGAGAGCGATGGTTCCAAGACCCGTGTGGCCTCGGCAAGCGGTCACTCGCTGGAGAAATAGGATGGCTGCAAGGTTAAAAGAGCGATATCAAAAGGACGTGAAGCCGCAGATCGCCAAGGAGTTTGGCATCACGAATCCCATGGGCGTGCCGCGTCTCGAGAAGATTGTCATCAATATGGGAATGGGCGAGGCAATCGCTAACAACAAGATTCTCGACACCGCAGCGGATGAACTGCGCGCCATCACCGGCCAGAAGCCGGTGATCACGAAAGCGAAGAAGTCGATCGCTTCGTTCAAGTTGCGACAGGGAATGCCGATCGGTGTCGTCGTCACGTTGCGTGGCGATCGCATGTATGAGTTTCTCGATCGACTCGTTTCGGTGGCGTTGCCGCGCGTGAGAGATTTCCGCGGCGTTTCCCCCAAGGCTTTTGACGGCCGCGGCAACTACACGATCGGTGTTCGCGAGCAATTGATCTTTCCGGAGATCGATTTCAACAAGGTCGACAAGCTGCGCGGCATGAACATCTCGATCGTGACGACGGCGCGTAACGACGAACAAGCACGAGCTTTGCTCAAAGGGCTCGGTATGCCCTTCAGAACTTAGGACACGGATAGACACAGATGGCTAAAAAATCATTGATTGCGAAGGCGGCACGCAAACCGAAGTTTTCGGTGCGCGCCTACACGCGGTGCAAACGTTGCGGACGACCGCGAGGATACTTGCGGAAGTTTAATCTCTGCCGCATCTGTTTTCGCGAGTTGGCGTTGCAGGGGCAGATCCCCGGCGTAGTTAAGTCGAGCTGGTAAGAGACATTTCCGATTTTCGATTGCCGATTTCCAATTTCTAAATCGGCAATCGGCAATTGGCAATCGACAATAATTTGGAGTTACTTCATGACTGATCCCATTGCCGATATGTTGACGCGAATCCGCAACGCCATTGCGGCGAAGCATTCGCGGGTTGATATTCCGGCTTCCAAGCTCAAACTTGAGATTGCCCGTATCCTGAAGGAAGAGGGCTACATCAACAACTTCGTCATTAAGGGCGAAGGTCTCAAGCGGACCATCAGAATTTTTCTGCGTTACGACGCGCGCGGAACGTCTTCGATTACGCACCTCCAGCGCGTCTCGACGCCGGGACGGCGTGTGTATGTCGGATCGAGTCAGATTCCGAAAGTGCTCGGGGGTTACGGCATCAATATCGTTTCGACCTCGAGAGGTCTGATGTCCGGCAAGGCCGCGCGCCGGGAAAACATCGGCGGAGAACTGCTGGCGCAGATCTATTAACATTGCCAATCGCCGATTGCCGATTTCCAATTGGCAATGGGCAATCGAAAATTGGAAATAAGCTATGTCGCGAATTGGAAAAAAAGTAATCACGGTTCCCAAGGGAGTCACCGTCACCGTGCACCCGCAGGAGCTCGAAGTTAAGGGTCCGAAAGGCACGCTGAAGACTCCGATTCCGCAGGGTATCAGTTTCAAGCTCGAAGGCGAGCAACTGCGTGCCGAGCGCACTTCTCTGGAGCAGGCAGCGCTGCACGGACTCGCGCGCGCTTTGGCAAACAACGCGATCGTCGGCGTGACTGAAGGATTCAGCAAGCAGATGGACGTCGTTGGCGTGGGTTACAAGGCTGACGTGCAGGGCAAGAAGATCGTCTTCTCGCTCGGGTACTCGCATCCGATCGAGTTTCCGTTGCCGCCCGAGGTCGACGCCAAGGCTGAGCGCCTGACGACGAAGGGAAGTATTCAGCAGTATCAGACGACGTTGACGTTGACCAGCATCGACAAACAGAAGCTGGGCCAGGTAGCAGCCGAGATGCACAAGTTGCGCAAGCCCGATGCGTACAAGGGCAAGGGCGTGCGCTACGCTGGTGTGCCAATCAAGCTGAAGCCCGGCAAGACGGGTAAATAATTGTCGATTTGCGATTGCCAATTGCCAATTTGAAATCGGCAATCGGCAATTGGCAACGGGAAACTGGAAATAACAAGATGGCTAACACAGACAGAGCACAGATACGAACCGCCATACATCAGCGGATTCGACGCAAAGTTAAGGGCAATGGCGAGAAGCCGCGATTGGCGATCTATCGCAGCCTGAACCATATCTACGCCCAGGTGATCGACGATCACAAAAGGGAAACCATTGTTTCTGCCTCCTCGACCGAGAAGGAGTTGCGTGGCAACACCGGCGGCAATCTCGAAGCAGCGCGTCGCATCGGTCAGGTGATTGCCGAGCGGGCGCTCGCGAAGGGCGTCGAGCAGGTCGTCTTCGATCGCGGTGGTTACCTCTATCACGGCCGCGTCAAGGCATTGGCAGATGCCGCGCGCGCCGCGGGGTTGAACAAGCATGAAGTGACGGCGGAAGCTGAAGGCGACGGGCAGGCCGAAGCTGCACCGGAAGAGACAGAAAAGAAGCCACGTAAGAAAAGCAAAGAATAGAATATGAGACAACCCAAGCAACGCATTCCCGCGCAAGGGCTCGACCTGAAAGATCAGGTCATCTCCATCAATCGTGTGACCAAGGTCGTCAAAGGCGGCAAGAACCTTTCGTTCGCGGCGCTCGTCGTGGTCGGCGATGAAGGTGGTCACGTAGGTTTCGGTACGGGCAAGGCGCGAGAAGTGCCGCTCGCGATCAAGAAGGGGATCGAGTCGGCGAAGAAGAATCTCATTCGCGTGCCGCTGATTAACAATACGTTGCCCCACCAGTTGATTGGTGAATACGGTGCGGGCCGCGTGCTGGTGAAGCCGGCGTCCGAAGGAACGGGCGTGATTGCGGGTGGCGCAGTGCGTGCGGTGATGCAGGCAGTGGGTGTGAGGGACGTGCGCACGAAAGTGTTGGGTTCGACGAATCCGCACAACGTGGTGCGCGCGACCTTCGACGCGTTGCTGCGGATGAAGGATCCGATGGAACTGGCGCGTTTGCGTGGTAAACAAGTCGACGAGATGTAGGGAGGAGTTATGCCGCGCCAACAAAACAACAACAACGACTCGCAGAAGATCCGTATTCAGTACTACCGGAGTTTTATTGCTTCCCCGGAAAAACACAAAACGATCGTCAAGAGCCTGGGCTTGCGGAAACTGAACCAGATTGTGGAGCGGCCCGATACCGAGGCGATGCGCGGCGCGGTGGCGAAGGTGCCGCACCTGTTGCGCATAGTGGAGTAAAAAGATAATGGCTATCAGTCTTAACACGCTTAAGCCGGCGAAAGGATCGACCCACAAGAAGAAGCGCGTCGGTCGCGGGCCGGGATCGGGTCTGGGAAAAACTGCGGGCCGCGGTGAGAAAGGTCAGAAGTCTCGTTCCGGCTACTCGCGCAAGATTGGTTTCGAAGGCGGCCAGATGCCGCTCCATCGCCGCTTGCCCAAACGCGGCTTCACCAACATCTTCAAGAAGCGCTGGCTCGAGGTCAGCCTCGCCGCTCTCGATCAGCACTTCAATGCCGACGAGGAGATCACGCCCGAGGTTTTGCACGCGCGTGGCTTGATTAAGAAGGCGAAACATGATGTGGTAGTGCTCGGAAACGGCGAAGTCTCCAAACCGCTTCGGGTTTCAGCGCACCGGTTCACGAAGAGTGCTCGCGAAAAGATCGAGAAGGCTGGTGGGGCGGTAGTGGAGATCGGCGCTTAGTCCGCGTCCGCTCACTACCGGGAGGTCGTAATGGAGAAATTTCTAGCCGCCGTTCGCAACATGTTCAATGTGCCAGATCTACGCCGGCGCATTTTCTTTACCCTCGGCCTGCTCGCGGTCTATCGCTTAGGCGCCCACGTTGGCGCGCCCGGCATCAACAAGGCGCGTCTCGATGAAGTCTGGCGCGACGTAGCGGGCACGCTGCTAGGCGTGCTGGACCTTTTCTCCGGCGGAAACTTTCGCACCATCTCCATCTTCGCTCTCGGCGTGACGCCCTACATCACGGCGTCCATTATCCTTCAGCTCATGACTGTCGTCTCGCCGCAACTGAAGAAGTTGCAGGAAGAAGGCGAGATGGGCCGGCAGAAGATCAACCAGTGGACACGCTACCTGACAGTCGGTCTTGCCGGGGTGCAGACGTGGTTCGTGGCCCACTGGCTACAGGTCAATGGCGTCGGCGCGCCAACGTGGGGATTTCTGTTCACCACAGTCCTGACGCTCACCACCGGAACGATCTTCGTGATGTGGCTCGGTGAACAGATCACTGAGCGTGGAGTCGGCAACGGCATCTCGCTGCTGATCTTCGCCGGCATCGTGATCGGTTTGCCGCGTGGGGTGGAACAGGTGTGGGGGCGCGTGAAGGAAGGCGACACGATGGAGACCATCGGCGTGATCGCCATGCTCGTGGCACTGATCGCGATCATCGCGTTCATCGTCTTTGTCGAGGCGGCGCGACGCAAGATTCCGGTGAGTTATGCAAAGCGCCACGTCGGCCGGCAACTGGTTGGTGGTCAGCAAACGACGATGCCGTTGAAGATCAACATGGGCGGCGTGATCCCCGTGATCTTCGCTTCGTCGGTGTTGTCGATGCCGCAGAGTCTGTTCGCGGCGTTTCCGCCGGATCCGAACAACATGAATACAGCGTGGGCGAAGATCTGGGGTTTCTTCCAGCAGTTTCACGCGAGCGATCCCTCCTACGAGTTGATCTTTCTTTCGCTGATCGTCTTCTTCACGTTCTTCTACGTGTCGATTGTTTTCAACGTTGAAGAGGTCGCGGACAACCTGCGCAAGCACGGTGGCTTTATGCCCGGCATTCGTCCCGGTCGCGCGACGGCGGAATACCTGAATACTATCCTGACGCGGCTGACAACGGTCGGCGCTGTTTATCTGGCGCTGGTCGCGTTTGTGCCGCAGTTCATGCTGAGCGGATACAAGGTCGGACGGCTGCCGCTGATCGGCGCGTGGCTTGACTCGTTCGTCAGCACCACGCCGGGACTGTCGTGGATCCCGAACGGCATGGGTTATCAGTTCTACTTCGGTGGCACCTCGCTGCTCATTCTCGTCGGTGTCGCAATGGACACCGTGGCCCAAATCGAGGCCCAGCTCGTCATGCGCAACTATGAAGGTTTTCTGGGCAGTGGTGGACGGTTGCGCGGACGGCGAGCCTGATTCCGTATGTCCAAAATCATCGTGCTGATGGGAGCGCCTGGTGCCGGAAAAGGCACGCAGGCGCGCTTGCTTCAAGAGCGCTTGCATCTGCCGCAGATCTCCACTGGAGATATTTTTCGCGCGCTCAAGAATGCACAGACTCCACTCGCGCGTGAGGTCAGGGATATCATGGAGCGGGGACAACTCGTGCCAGACGAGTTGACGATTCGACTCGTAAAGGAGCGAACGGCGCAGGACGATTGTCGTGACGGTTACATTCTCGATGGTTTTCCGCGCACGCCAGCGCAGGCGCGCAGTCTGGAACAGCTCGCACTCGAGCAGGACAAGACCATTATCGCCGTCTTGATTGATGTGCCGCTCGATCTGCTCGAAAAACGGATGACTGGCCGGCGCAGTTGTCCGGTTTGTAACGAGATTTACAACATCTATTTCAAACCGCCGCGCAACGACAACGTTTGCGATCTGCATCCTGAAACAGAGCTGGTGCGGCGTGCGGACGACAATCCGGAAACGGTCTGCGCCCGGCTGGCGACTTACGAGGAGCAGACGCAACCGCTGATCGACTATTACAAGGCGGCGGGTGTGTTGCACTCGGTGGACGGTACTCGAAAGCCGGAAGAGATTTATCAGGATATCGAGCGTATCGTTTCTTGAGCCACAAAGAGGCACAAGAAACACAGACAGAAGAGGAATTGTAAACAGGTGAGGTGAGGGGCAAAGCGCAAGAGAGACGGGCTCTTGTGCGTTTTGTGCCTCTTTGTGGCGGATGATTATTGGGAAGTCAAAACGGGAGTTGGAGAAGATGCGCGCATCGGGCCGGCTTGTGGGCCAGGTGCTGGCGCACCTCCGGACGCTCGTGTCGCCGGGCGTGACGACCATGGAGATCGATCGCGCGGCCGAGAAGATGATTCGCGACGCCGGTGCGCTGCCGACGTTCAAGGGTTACAACGGTTTCCCGTATTCGATCTGCGCCTCGGTTAACGAGCAGATCGTCCACGGCTTTCCCTCGAACTACAAGCTGCAAGACGGGGATATTTTCTCGATTGATGTGGGCGTGACGCTGGAAGGTTTTGTCGGTGACACGGCTACGACAGTGCCGGTGAAAAAGGTGAGCGAGGACCGGCTCAGGTTGATTCGCATCACTGAGGAGTGTCTCGCGCGGGCGATTGAGCAGTGCCGGGCGGGCAAGCATCTCGGAGATATCGGCTGGGCGGTTCAGGAACACGCCGAGGCGAATGGCTATTCGGTGGTGCGCGATTACGTGGGACACGGCATCGGGCGCCGGATGCACGAGGATCCGCAGATTCCGAACTATGGGCGTCCTGGGCTGGGGCCGAAGATCAAGAATGGTTACGTTTTCGCGGTCGAGCCGATGGTCAATCTCGGGTCGCACCATACGAAGGTTCTGTCGGATGGCTGGACGGTTGTGACCGTGGATGGACAGCCGAGCGCCCACGTCGAACACACGATTGCCATCACGGAAGAAGGGCCCGAGGTGCTGACGCTGGTTAAAGAGACCTCCGCCGTCTCGGCCTGAGTTTCTGAGTTCAGTCAGCGACCTATTAAGGGCTTCTCCGTGTCTCTGTGCCTCTGTGGTGTCTACCCCGTGGATTTAACCACGGAGGCACAGAGACACGGAGGTCCGCTTGGCAAGGTAAAAAGCGGCATGCTATTATTCGCAGTTTGTCGGCAGCGTCAAACCTTCAATCTGAAGATATGGCGAAGGAAGAAGCGATAGAAGTTATGGCTAAGGTCCTGGAGACTTTGCCTAACGCTATGTTTCGGGTTGAGTTAGAGGAGAGTCAGCACCAGGTGCTCGCGCACATTTCGGGAAAGATGCGCAAGCACTTCATTCGTATTCTTCCGGGCGACAAGGTTTTGGTAGAGCTTTCTCCTTACGATCTAAATCGGGGTCGAATCACCTACCGATACAAATAGGGCCGCTTCAGAGAAGGGCCGGTACAGAGGTTAACGAGAATGAAAGTCCGTGCGTCAGTAAAGAAGATGTGCGACAAGTGCAAAGTCATCCATCGCAAAGGCGTGGTGCGGGTGATTTGCGCCAATCCCAAGCATAAACAGAGACAAGGATAGCGAGAAACAAGATGGCACGTGTAGCTGGAGTAGATCTGCCACCGAACAAGAGAGCCGAGATTGGTCTCACTTACATTTACGGGATTGGCCGTTCGCGCTCGAACTCAGTGCTCAAGGAAGCGGGTGTCAACCTTGATACGCGCGTCAGAGACTTGAGTGAAGACGAGTTGAGCCGCATTCGTAACATTCTGGAAGTGCAGGGAGAGATCGAAGGCGACCTGCGCAAGCGAGTGCAGATGGATATCAAGCGGCTGATGGATATCGGTTGCTATCGTGGACTGCGGCATCGCCGCTCGCTGCCTGTGCGTGGACAGCGAACACACACCAACGCTCGCACTCGTAAAGGTCCGCGTCGCGCCACTATCGCGAAGAAGAAGGCGCCCGGCAAGAAGTAAATCATTGTCAAATTGCCGATTGCCAATTGCCGATTTTGAAGCAGTTGAGAGGCGTTCGC
The DNA here is from genome assembly GCA_036506775.1 of Pyrinomonadaceae bacterium. Taxonomy (GTDB): domain Bacteria; phylum Acidobacteriota; class Blastocatellia; order Pyrinomonadales; family Pyrinomonadaceae; genus PSRF01. The sequence continues at coordinate 32,285 of DASXRE010000131.1, forward strand.
TAAATCGGCAATCGGAAATCGAAAATAACTTATGGCAAAAGCAGGCGGAAAGAAAAAAGTCTTTCGTAAGAAAGAGAAGAAGAACGTTCCCAACGGTGTCGTTCACATCGCGGCGTCGTTCAATAACACGATGATCTCGATCACGGATCTGGAAGGCAACCTGATCGCGCAGTCGTCTGCGGGCGCACGCGGTTTTCGTGGTTCGCGCAAGGGCACTCCCTTCGCCGCGCAACAGGCCGCGTTTGAAGCAGCCAAGAAGGCGCACGAAGCAGGCATGCATCAGTGTGAGGTGCGTGTGAAGGGTCCGGGCGGTGGACGTGAATCCGCCATTCGCGCGATTGCCAACGCCGGTATTCGCGTCACTACGATTCGCGATACGACGCCGATTCCGCACAATGGTTGCAGGCCGCCAAAGCGGCGCAGAGTTTAGCGTATTGTCGATTTTCAATTGCCGATTTCCGATTAACAAGTCGGCAATTGGCAATCGAAAATCGAAAATGACATAACCCAAAGGATGAAGGGTTCGCTGTCGCCAGACACGACCTGTAAACTTTTCCGTCTAACTTTTTAGAACGGTTTAGACTGGAGGCAAATAGTTGGCTAGGTATAGAGATGCAGTGTGTCGCCTTTGCCGTCGCGAAGGCGCAAAGCTCTTTTTGAAGGGCGATCGTTGTTACAAACCCGCTTGCCCGATTGAGAAACGCGGTACCCAACCGCCCGGACAGCATGGCAGCTCGCTGCGCCGCGGCAAGGCGCTGGTCGGTTACGGCCAGCAATTGCGCGAGAAGCAGAAGGTCAAACGCATCTACTTCATTCTTGAAGGACAGTTTCGCAACTACTTCGAGCGTGCTGCGCGTATGAAGGGCATCACCGGCGAGAACCTTCTGTTCCTCCTGGAACGCCGGCTCGACAACGCTGTCTATCGCGCTGGTTTTTCCACCTCCCGCCGTCAGGCCAGGCAATTGGTCAATCACGGTCACATTCTGGTAAACGACCGCAAGGTCGACATTCCCTCTTATCAAGTGAAGCCCGGCGACGTCGTCAGTGTGAAAGAGGCGAGCAGGAAAAACGCTCACATCGAAGGCGCCTGGCAAACAGCGTCGGGCCGCGGCCGTCCCTCGTGGATCTCGGCTGACGGTGGCGACATGAGTGCGCGTATCGCGAACCTGCCGGTGCGCGACGACATCGACCGGATGATCAACGAACAGTTAATCGTCGAACTTTATAGCAAGTAATTTTAGGGACTCGAACGCTATGTCTATGGATCAAAATAATCTTTGGCAAGGATTTCAAATGCCGCGCCGGCTCGCGGCGGACGCAGAAACACTGACGGATCGATACGGCCGTTTTTCGGCCCAGCCGTTCGAGCGGGGCTTCGGCACCACCGTCGGCAATTCACTTCGTCGTGCACTCCTCTCCTCTATCGAAGGTGCGGCTATTACCGCAGTGAAGATTGAAGGCGTGGAGCATGAGTTCTCGTCGATCAAGGGCGTGGTGGAAGACGCCACCGACGTTATCCTGAATCTGAAGCAGGTGCCCTTCAAACTGCACAGCAGTGAGCCGAAGACTCTCCGCATCAACAAGGAAGAAGCAGGCGAGGTCACTGCCGCTGACATCGAGGCTGACGCCGACGTCGAGATTCTCGACCCGACCGTGCACATCGCCACCGTTAGTGAAGGTGGATCGCTGCGCGTCGAGATGCGCTTGAAGCGCGGCCGTGGGTACGTCTCCGCGGATCGAAACTTCGACGAGGATCTGTCGCTCGGTTACATCCCGATCGATTCAGTCCATACGCCGGTCAAGAAGGTCAACTACAACGTCGAGGCTGCACGTCTCGGTCAGAACACAGAGTTCGACAAGCTGACTATCGAGGTTTGGACTGACGGCTCGGTCAAGCCGGAAGACTCGATTGGTCTCGCCGCGAAGTTGATCAAGGACCACATGTCGATCTTCATCAACTTCGAGGAAGACACAGACGACTATGCTTACACGAAGATGGAGCGTCCGCCGCTGCCGCGTAACGATCAGTTGGATCGCTCGGTCGACGAGCTGGAGCTGTCGGTCCGTTCCTACAACTGTTTGAAGAACGCCGACATTCGCACCATCCGCGATCTGGTCCAGCGAACCGAGCGCGAGATGCTGGCGACGAAGAACTTCGGCAAGAAGTCGCTCAACGAGATCAAGGAGATCCTCAACGGTATGGGTCTCGACTTCGGCATGGAATTCGACGAACAAGGTAATCCGATTCCGGGCACCGGCGGTCGCGACGGCGCCGATTTGTCGGATTTCGAAGGTGATGAGGAACAGTAAGTAACCGTCATGCGACACTTAAAGGCACATCGCAAACTTGGGCGGACCAGCGAACATCGCACTTCGATGTTGCGGAACCTGGCGACGTCATTAATTAACTCCCGCGAAGAGCGCATAGTCACCACGTTGCCGAAGGCGAAGGAACTGCGGCCGTTCGTGGAGCGCGCCATCACGCTGTCGCGACGCGCACGTAATCTGACAGACAACGACGCGCAGGCGCTGCATCTCCGCCGTCAGGCTGCCGGCTTCTTTCATGCTGGAAATACTTCGGTGGCTTCGTTGACCGGCAAACGTGGACAGCTCCGGCCGGCACGCACTGCAGGCGTCGCGGCGCTGCGCCGGCTGTTCAATGAACTCGGCGAGCGTTACAAGGATCGACCCGGCGGCTACACCCGCATCCTGAAACTCGGTCACCGCGACGGCGATGCGGCTGAGCTGGCGATAATCGAACTGGTTGATAACCCGCGCGAAATTGAGGCTGCTCAAGCTGCGAAGAAGCGCGCCAAGGCCACGAGTTCGAAGAAGAAGGCCTCGAAGAAAGCAGCCAGGAGCGAACCCGCAGATGACGCAGAGACCACAGAATAGTCTGTGTAATCTGTGGCCGGCTTGAGACGAATGGCTGCACGCAAAGAACAGAGCGACTCTACCGCAAAAGCTTCCGTCAACATGGAAGAGTTGCGAGAGCTGATCGCGTTGCTTCGTGAGAACGGATTGGCTGAGCTCGAACTCGAGCGCGCAGACTTCCGCGTTCGCTTGCGTCGCGAGGGCGCTGCTGTTTTCGGTGACCACGGGCAATCGTTCACGCTCACCGAGATGCTCCGTAATCACGTCGCAACCAATCCAGCTCCTGCCGTCGCTGCGAATCCGGCGCCTGCGCCCGCAGCGCCGGTGCATCCGGGCGCCCAGGCATCAACCGAGGCCTCTCAGGATCAAAACTTACACATCATCTCTTCTCCGATCGTCGGCACGTTCTATCGCTCGCCCTCGCCAACGGCTGACCCGTTCGTGAAGATCGGTAGCAACGTCGAGCCGGAGTCGGTGGTGTGCGTCATAGAAGCCATGAAGCTCATGAACGAGATTCAGGCGGAGACCACCGGAGAAGTCGTAAAGATCTACGTTGAGAATGGGCAGCCGGTAGAGTACGGGCAGCCGCTTTTTGGAATCAAAAGTTAAGTTACAAAAAGGCACAGGAAGCACAACTGGACATTTGTGTTTCCTGTGCTTTTTTGCGGCACGTTTCTTATGGCCTTCAACCCGCGCAAGTTCAAAAAGATTCTGATCGCCAATCGCGGCGAGATTGCCTGCCGGATTATCTGGACGTGCAAGGAAATGGGAATCAAGACTGTCGCGGTGCACAGCGACGTTGATCGCAATTCACTGCACGTGCGCTTTGCGGATGAAGCTGCCTGCATTGGTCCAGCACCATCGGCGCAGAGTTATCTCAACATTCCCGCCATCATCAGCACCGCCGAAATCTTCAATGTCGATGCGATTCATCCCGGCTATGGATTTTTGGCGGAGTCGCCTTACTTCGCGGAGATTTGCGAGGCCTGCAACATCAAGTTCATTGGACCATCAGCCAGCGTCATTCGTCTGATGGGAGACAAGATCGAAGCGCGGCGGGTGATGCACGAGGCCGGCCTGCCGGTCGTGCCGGGTAGTCCTGATGCCATCACTTCCGAAGAAGAAGGTCTGAAGCTCGCTCACGAGATCGGTTTTCCGCTGATCGTGAAAGCCTCGGCGGGTGGCGGTGGACGCGGTATGCGCATCGTGCGTTCGGAAGAGGATCTCGGGAAAGCACTCGAGACCGCCTCGACCGAAGCCGCAGCGGCATTCAACGACGGCAGCGTTTACATCGAACGTTACATCGAGCAGCCACGACACATTGAAATTCAGGTGCTCGCCGATGAGTACGGCGAGTGCATTCACCTCGGCGAGCGCGAGTGCTCGATTCAACGACGCCACCAGAAGTTGATGGAAGAAGCGCCTTCGACCGTTCTGACGCCGGAGTTGCGCAAGAGGATGGGAGAGGCGGCCGTCTCAGCTTGCAAGAAGCTCGGTTATTCGAGCGCCGGCACAGTCGAGTTTCTGCTCGATGCGCAGGGCAACTTCTATTTCATGGAGATGAATACGCGCATCCAGGTCGAACATCCTGTCACGGAAATGGTGACGCTGGCCGACATCGTGCGCAATCAGATCCGCATCGCTGAAGGTGAACCGCTCGGCTACACGCAGGACGACGTTTTGATCGTTGGGCACGCTATCGAGTGCCGCATCAACGCCGAGAATCCGGAGACGTTTGCGCCGTCGCCGGGCACGATTACCGCCTTCAACTTACCCGGCGGCCCCGGCGTGCGCGTGGACACGTTCGTCTATTCGGGTTATCAGGTCTCGCCGTTTTACGACTCGCTGATTGCGAAGGTGATCGTGCATGCGCGCACTCGTGAGCTCGCCATCGCGCGCATGAAGCGGGCGCTGGACGCGATGGTTATTGAGGGAATCAAGACGACCATCCCGCTGCACCTTAAGATTATGGACGACCCGAAGTTCCGTAAGGGCGAAATCGACACCAACTTTATGGAGTATTTTTTGGCCAAAAACGGCCGAAAAATCGGCAACGGAGCGGCCGCTAAAGCCTAGGGTAACTCTGTGCCTCTGTGTCTCTGTGTTTAGTTCTGTAGTTAACCACGGAGGCACAGAGACGCAGAGAGGAGCCTCTAAGAGATATCCAATGGCTGCGCTTGCGTAGGTTGTACGGGGTTTCCTATAATATCCGACTTTTCTATGACGACTTGACTCGTCTGAGAGGTAAAGAGAGATGTCACACGCAATAATCAGAGCCGGCGGCAAACAGTTCCTGGTCGAAGCAGGCCAGACGATTCGGGTTCCCTCCCTGGAGGCCGAAGCCGGAAGTTCCATCGAACTCGAAACTTTGTTGACCTCCGGAGACAGTGGCGCCAAGGCGACGGTGGTTTCGCACGGCAAGGATCAGAAGATCGTCGTCTTCAAGAAAAAGCGCCGCAAACAGTACAAACGCACGCGCGGGCATCGGCAGGGCTACACGACCCTCAAGATTGATTCGATTGGTTAAGAGGTCAGTTCAATGGCACACAAAAAAGGTGTTGGTTCATCTCGCAACGGCCGCGATTCCCATTCGCAGCGTTTGGGTCTGAAGAAATTTGGCGGCGAACGTGTGTTGGGCGGAAACATCATTGCCCGGCAGCGCGGCACAAAGTGGAAACCTGGCAACAACGTGGGCCGTGGTAAAGACGACACGCTCTTCGCCTTGATTGACGGCATTGTGAAGTTTGAAGACAAAGGCCGCGCCGGCAAGTTCGTCAGCGTTTATCCACCGGAGCAAGCTGCTGCTTAGAAAAGTTACTTTGCAAGTACGCGACGCCTGAGCAGCAAACCAATGCGAGCCGGGCGTCGCTTTCAATTTAGATGTTCATCGATCGGGCCAAGATTCATGTCCAGGGTGGTGACGGAGGTAACGGAGTTACTGCTTTCCGCCGTGAGAAGTTCGTGCCCCGCGGTGGTCCATCCGGTGGTGACGGCGGTCGGGGCGGCGATGTGATCGTCGTTGCAGATGCCTCACTCAACACGCTGCTGCATCTGCGTTACAACCCGCGGCACATTGCCGATCGTGGTTTGCACGGCGAAGGCTCGAATCGATCAGGTCACGACGGCGCTCATTTGACAGTTCACGTTCCGGTTGGAACACAGATCTTTGATGCCGAAAACGGCGAGTTGCTGCACGACCTCAACCGCGACGGTGATCGCTGGTTAGCGGCACGCGGTGGCCGGGGTGGATTTGGCAACGCGCACTTCACGAGTTCGACCAATCGCGCGCCGCGTTATCACCAGAGCGGCAGCAAGGGCGAAGAGCGGGAGTTGCAACTTGAGTTGAAGCTGCTCGCCGATGTCGGTCTGGTGGGTTTTCCGAATGCGGGCAAGTCGACTTTCATCTCGACTGTTTCCGCGGCGCGTCCCAAGATCGCCGACTATCCGTTCACTACGCTGGAGCCGCACCTCGGCGTGGTCGATCTCGGAGACTTTCGTACGTTCGTCATTGCGGACATACCCGGGTTGATTGAAGGCGCACATGCGGGTGCTGGTTTGGGTGATCGATTTCTGCGCCACGTCGAACGCACGAAGTTGCTGTTGCACCTGGTCGATGTTTCGTCGGTTTCCGGGAGAGAGCCGGTAACTGATTACGAGACGGTGAATCGCGAGCTTGCCTCGTACAATCCGGACCTGGCAGCGAGACCGCAGTTTGTTGTGGCAACGAAGATTGACGCGCTCGATGAGGTTGAACGCCTGGAGTCTTTGAAACGTCGCGCGCAAGAAGACAACAAGGCGTTCTTTGCGATCTCGTCCGCAACTGGTGCAGGAGTTCGTGAATTGATGCAGGCGGTCTCCGCAAAGCTCGACGAACTCGCTGCGGCTAACAACGAACCGGACACGGTGGAACTGGCTTTGTAAGATGCGTGAGGCGAAGCGCATAGCCTTGTATGGCGGGACATTCGATCCGGTTCATCTAGGCCATCTCGAAGTTGCGCGCAAGGTTTCCGAGCTGTTTGAGATTGAGAAGGTAATCTTCATCCCGGCTCAGATCGCGCCGCACAAAGTGGGCCGCCCTGTAACAGAGCCGATACATCGCTACGCGATGCTGGCGCTGGCCACGCAGAACGATCCGCGATTGGTGATTTCGACGTTTGAACTCGACGCGCCGGACCGGCGCTACACCGTCGATACGGTTGCTGAGTTTCAGCGTGAGCTGGGTGAGGGGACGGAGTTGTTCTTTATCATGGGCGCTGACTCGTGGTCCGAGATCACGACCTGGCACCAATGGGAACGGCTCTTGAAGATGACGAATCACATCGTCGTCACTCGGCCCGGTTATGACGTTGCGCCGGCGCCGGCCGGTCTGGGCGAGCGAATATTTTTTACGGACGCGGTGCTGAAGGACATTTCAGCGACAGACATTCGGCGCCTTGCGAGCGAAGGACGTCACGATGAGTTGGAGCAACTGGTTCCTCGATCAGTGGGTGATTACATAAAGAAGTACGGGATTTATCGAGATTCGAATGAAGCAAAACTCAACAGTTAAAGAACAGTCTCTGCATCCTCAACCAGCCACACGGAGTCAAGCTCAACCTCAGGCGGCGCCAGCCTCGGAGAAAGAGGCCGACCGGCTGGATGAGCGGGTCGAGCTCGCGCTTCATGCCGCGAGTGAGAAGAAGGCCATCGATCCGGTCGTACTCGACCTGCGCGAGATCGCAAGCTTTACCGACTACTTCGTGATCTTCGGCGGCGCGAACGAGCGGCAGGTGCAAGCCATCTCTGACGGGGTTTACGAGCAGCTCAAGAAGGCGGGCTCTCCCGCGGCTCGGGTTGAAGGTTACAAGACTGCGGAGTGGATTCTGTTGGACTACGGCGATTTCGTGGTCCATGTTTTCGAACAGAAGGCGCGGAAGTTTTACGACCTTGAACGCCTGTGGCGAGAGTCAAAACGAGTGACGTTGCCGGCTGAATTGACCGGCGAGAGTTCCAGTTCTTTGAGAAAAGAATCGTGATCGAACTGTTTGCGCGCTCTCCTGGAATGCGCGAGGCAGTGAGTCTCGCGGAGCGCGTCAGTTCAACCGATGCGAACGTGCTGATCACAGGTGAGTCGGGAACCGGCAAAGACGTTTTGGCCTCGTTCATTCACCTGAAGTCGGCGCGCGCAGCGCAACCGCTCGTGAAGATTGATTGCGCAACCTTGCCGGGCGAACTGCTCGAAGCCGAACTCTTCGGTTATGAGCGCGGCGCGTTTACGGGAGCGACTGAAGCAAAGCCAGGACGCTTTGAAGCGGCGCAGAAGGGCACGATCGTGCTCGACGAGATCGCGCACCTCTCAACCGAAGCGCAAGCGAAGTTGTTGCGCGTGATTGAGACGCGCGAGTTTGAGCGGTTGGGTGGTCGCAAGACGATTAAGCTCGACGCGCGATTGATTGCCTTGACGAATGTCGATCTCGCCGGAGCAGTGAAGGCCGGACGCTTTCGCGAGGATCTGCTTTATCGCCTGGACGTCATTCATATTCGGGTGCCTCCTTTGCGTGAGCGGCAGGAAGATCTCGCCAGACTGATCAAGCATTTCCTGAAGCACTACGCGAAGAAACACGGTCGCAAAATTGAAAACCTGTCAACACCTGCGCGCGCTTTGCTTCAGGCCTACGATTATCCGGGAAACGCGCGCGAACTGGCGAACATCATCGAGCGTGCGGTGATAGTCGCGGATGGGAAGCATCTGGAAGAAAAGGATTTGCCGGCGAGCATCAATGCGGCGGTGAGTGCGCGGCGTCAGAATGAGAAGCCGCCGAGTCTTGCGGAACTGGAAGCGTCGTATATCGCGGAGATGCTCGCGGCGACCAAGGGCAACAAGACTGAGTGCGCGCGAATCCTCGGCATCAGTCGTAAGAATCTTTACGAGAAGATTGCGCGCTACCGGCTGTGAATGCCATCCGCAGATTACACAGCACACTGAGGGCGCAGGAGCGTTTCGAGGAACTCTGCGCAATCTGTGGATGGGTTGTTACAGATGCGCTTTCGGATCATTTGGACAGGCAAGACGCGCGACGCCAGACTGCGCGCCCTGGTGGATGATTACGCCGAACGCCTCTCGCACTTTGTTCGTTGTGAAGTGACTGAGTTGAGAGAACTGGGGCGTACAGACAAAGCGGGCATCGATAAGGAGACTAAGCGCATCTCAGACGCTCTTCGTCCCGGCTCGTTGACAGTATTGCTGGATCCTGAAGGCTCCGAGTGGACGTCGCAGGAACTGGCGGCGCAGGTGAGGAATTGGGAAGGGAACGGCGTTAAAGAAGTGGCGTTCGTCGTTGGCGGACCGAATGGTTTCGCGCCGGAGTTGGTTTCCCGGGCAGACAAGCGTTGGTCGCTTTCGCGTTTGACGCTGACGCACGAGATGGCGCGAGTGCTTCTGTTGGAACAGTTGTATCGAGCGTTCACGATCGTTCATGGCTTGCCATATCAGAAATAAATATCGGTAACCCGACATTATCAAGTAGGGTGGAGGATTAATAGCTAATGGATAAGAGACGCACGAAGGTTTTTCGAGACAAGTTGTTGGGCCGTCGCGAAGGACTCGTTGGCCAAGTGCAGGCCGCCGAGTTGTACAGTCGTGAACGCGACGCGGAAGCGACGCAGGATCCGGCCGACATGGCGGCGAACGCGTATACCAAGGAACTGCTGGTGTCGATGTCTGACAACGATCGCCAGTTGCTGAATCTGATCGACGAAGCTCTCGAACGAATCGAAACCTCGGGCTATGGCAAGTGCATTCATTGCGGCGAGGCGCTGCCGGAGAAGCGTTTGGAAGCGGTGCCGTGGGCGCGACACTGCGTTCGGTGTCAGGATCTGCACGAGCGCGGGCTGCTCGGCGACGACGAAGACTAGACGCCTTTTAGCGTTGTGAGATAATCGCGGCCTCCTCGAATTCGGGGAGGCCGTTTTCGTTTCAGAGCCACAAAGAAGCACAAGAAGCACAAACCGTTCCGCCAAGATCAATGCTCCTCACGCATGTCTACGACGCTCTGCTCACAGTTGCTTATCCCCAGGCGTGTCGCGTGTGTGGCGGGAGTGTGGAGCGACGCAGTCTCGGAGTTGCGTGCGAAGCGTGCTGGAAGGCCACGCGAATATTCACTGGCACGGACACGATCTGCTGGAAGTGTGGCGCGCTGTCGCTTGGCGCCGAGGTTTCAGCGCAAGTGAGACTCGACGTAAGGTGCCGGCGTTGCGACTCGCAGTTATTCACCGCGGCTCGCGCTGTCGGATTGTACGAGGGAGCATTGCGCGAATCCGTGCTCATGCTGAAACGGCAACCACATCTCTCGTCTCATCTCGTTGAACTCTTGACCGCCGCCGCGACGCGCGAACCTTTGATCACTGCAACGAAAATCATCCCGGTACCATTGCACGAGCGACGACTGCGCGAGCGTAATTTCAACCAGGCATCCGTCATTGGCGAAGCGCTCTCCAGACGACTAAAACTCCCGCTCGACGAAGTGAGTCTGCTGCGCACAGGCGCTTCTGAGAAGTATCGCGCTGGCCTCGATCCGAAGGGCCGTCGCGACACGGTCGCACGCGCATTTGAGGTTCGTTACCCGCGGCTGGTCGATGGCGAGACGGTCCTGCTGGTCGACGACGTCTTTACGACCGGGGCTACCGTAAACGCCTGCGCCGAAGCGCTTATGGCTTCAGGCGCCCGTAACATCCTTGTGTTAACCGTTGCGCGAGGGAAGAGTTAACGCGTAATATCACGCCGATATGAACGGTCGGGTTTTAGTCCTGAATACGTCCTTTGAGCCGATCAACGTGTGCACCGAAAGGCGCGCGGTCGTGATGATCTTTAAGGGCGTAGCTCGGGTCGAAGAGCACAACGGCCACATACTTCATTCGCAGAAACTCACAATCCATGCGCCATCAGTGATTCGTTTGACCGAATACATTCACATTCCTTTCGAACGGCGCTCGCTCTCGCGAAAGAACATCCTGCTGCGCGACCACTCAACCTGCCAGTATTGCGGTAAGCAGTATCCGCCTTCGGAACTCACGCTCGATCATGTGCAGCCGCGCTCGCGCGGAGGGGAGTCTGCATGGGATAATCTGGTTGCCTGCTGCAAGCGTTGTAACCACAAGAAGGGTAACCGGACTCCGGAAGAGTCGGGCATGCACTTGCTGCGCAGACCGCGCGGATTCTCGTTACACGTAAATCGCCAGATCATGCGATACCTTGGCCGTGCAGACGAGACCTGGAGAAAATATCTGTTCTACGAATCAGACAATCGGGAATAAAACAGCTCAACGGCGGGCGATCCGCCTTGAGAAGAGGAGATTTATGAGTCAGACAATGCTGGCAATCGGTGGACTTGGACCGTGGGAACTCGCCGCCATCGTCGTGGTCGTCTTCCTGCTTTTCGGCGCAACGCGTTTACCTCAACTGGCAAAAGCATTGGGCCAAAGCAAACGAGCCTTCAAAGAAGGACTCGATGAAGGCGAGCGGGAACCGCGCAAAGAGATGGAAAAATAGTGGCGCTCGCGGCAGAGCGCCATTATCGGGTTCTGGTCTTACCTCAGTGACTGTGTTCCTTCTGCCCCACAACCAGGGTCGCTTTCACGGAAAGCGCAAACTCAGCCTCATGCCTTTCTTCATTGATTAGCCGTGTGATTTCGCGGGACAGGTCTGCCCGGTGACTTTTGGGAACAAGCGCGAGCCATTCCCTCATCAAAAACTCCGACACCAGCGGCGAGCTCAGAAACTGTTCGCCCGAGTCGTAGTCAAACTCTTCAATTCGTGTCCACAACTCGATGTCCTTCAAGCCATCTGCTTCGGCCATCTGCTCAACCTCAGAAACGGTTGGCAGTTCGGTAATCAACTGTTCTACGCCTGACTCGTGGTCTATGAGTCCGTTGTTGTGTAACGCTTCCCAGTAGATCGAGAAGAACTCGCCGAAGCTGGAGGCGGTTGGCAGCGCGAGTGCGATCGTCGCGCCCGGTGCGGCTACGCGCACCATCTCCGAAAACATCTTGCGCACTCGAGAACGAGAAACCAGCGAAGCGTTGCCGACCACGAGATCGAAACGATTGTCAGGCAGATCGAGGTCGTCGAGTTTTGCGAGACGAAACTCAGTCTTTTCGTTTGTGGCTTTGGCTTTGGCCTGGGCCAGTTCGATGCACTCTGAGTTTTCGTCCACGCACAGGAGTTCGAGCTTTTTACCGGCGCGTTCCTGAAGAGAGATCGCGTGGCTGCCGGTTCCGGCCGCCGCGTAGAGCGCGCGTCCTTCGGTCGGAAGTTTTACGTGCTCGTCGATCAGTTCGGCGAAGCGCTCGCCCCAATCGGGAGCAATAAGCAGGTCTTGAATAAAGGCCAGCTCCTTGTCAGACTTTAGCTTACTCACTAATTACCCCTTGTCCCTTTGATCTCTTTCTTGCACTTGATCCGGATCGAAATACTTGCGGCCGTGCAGTTGTTCCGGCAGACAATCCATCTCCTCTTTCGCGCCCGGATCGTTGTGCACGTAACGATAGTCTTTGCCGTAGCCGAGATGCTTCATCAACGGGGTGACTGCATTGCGCAGATGCAGTGGCACCGGCTCACGCGCGGTTTCGGCGGCGTCAGTGACGGCTGCGAAATACGCATTCTTGACCGCGTTAGACTTTGGCGCCCGGGCCAGATAAATAGTGGCTTGCGATAGCGGAAACAGCCCTTCCGGAAGACCGATGAGTTGCACGATTTCGGCTGCGGCGGCCGCCTGGACCATCGCCTGCGGATCGGCGAGACCGATGTCTTCCGACGCGAGTATGCACAAGCGACGCGCGATGAAAATTGGATCGGCGCCGCCTTCGATCATTCGCGCGAGCCAGTAAAGCGAGGCGTCGACGTCGGAATTACGCAGCGACTTAATCAGAGCTGACGCGAGGTTGTAGTGTTCTTCACCGCCTTTGTCGTAGGCGTAATGAGCGCGGCCGAGTGCTTCGATGACAGTGTCTTCGGTGATTGTGCGAATACCGTTGCCGTCGGGTGCAGTTGATTCAACAGCGGCGTCCAGTGCGGTAAGTGCGACGCGTGCGTCACCACCCGCCGTGTGTGCGATTCGCTTTAGCAACTGCTCGGAGATGGACGGATGGTAGTCGGCCAGACCGCGCTCCTTGTCGTTGAGCGCGCGCTCAAGAACGATCTGGATCTCATCTTCCGAGAGAGCATTGAGAACCAGTACGCGGCAACGTGACAACAGCGCGCCGGTAACTTCAAATGACGGGTTCTCCGTTGTCGCTCCGATCAAGGTGACGGTGCCGTGTTCGACGGCGTGCAGCAGGGCGTCTTGTTGCGCTTTGTTGAAGCGATGAATCTCGTCGATGAATAGCACCGTGCGCTTGCCGTAGCGCTGCTCCGTCTTTGCTTCCTGAATCGCTTCGCGCAGATCCTTCACGCCTGAGAACACCGCCGACAAGGCGATGAAACGCATGCCGCTCTTCTCGGCCAGTAAGCGCGCGAGCGTGGTCTTGCCGGTTCCGGGAGCGCCCCAAAGAATGAGCGACGGAAGCGAGCCGCCTCGTGAAAGCAGTTGGCGGAGGATGCGGTCCTCGCCGACCAGATGGGTTTGGCCGACAAACTCGGCGAGCGAGCGCGGCCGCATGCGTTCCGCCAGGGGCGCACTCTCGACCGGTGCCGTCTCGGGCGCGTCGTCGCTAAACAGACTTCTTGAATTCCAGCGGTCCATGATGCCGAAAGGATGTATAATTATCGCCGAAAAGAATTAAACAAGCGACTGCCGAATAACTCAACAGGTTTTGGCCGCGATGCCCATTTTTATGTGCAAAGACTGCGGATCTTCATGGGAACGGGATGGTTGGAATCTGCGTATACTTGGCGGCGGCGAAAGCCGTTGATAAAAGGCGGGTCGCGATTGGAGAGTTGACATGAGAGACGCTAAGGACGTTCTAAGGATTGTCGGCATGATCCTGCTGGGCGTATTTGTTTTCGCAGTGGGCGTGCCGTTGGTGCTGAAAGTAGCAGGGATTACGCTGGGCATCATTACCGTTCTAATAGGATTGGCGGTGTTGTTGATCAAAGTGGCAGTTGTTCTCGCAATTGGTTACCTGATCCTCGTTGGTATACGTGCTCTGCTGCGTTAGCTCCTTTTGGGCAAACGGGAGTCCTTATGCTTTCTCTCCTGTTTGCCCATCGTCCCTATCTTTCTTCCCTTAACTAACGTCAAAGTTGACCAGGCAGTTTACCGGCCCCCTCACACATTGAACCTGAAGTGAACTACATCGCCTTCCTGCGTAATGTAGTCTTTGCCTTCCAACCGCAGTAAGCCTTTGTCTCTCGCCGCTGCATAAGAGCCAGCAGCCATTAGCTCGTCGTAACTGATCACTTCGGCGCGAATAAAACCGCGTTCGATGTCCGAGTGAATCGTACCGGCGGCAGTTTGTGCGCGGGTGCCTTGCGGAATGGTCCAGGCATGCACCTCTTTCTCGCCCGCAGTCAAAAACGACATCAGGCCGAGCAAGTGATACGCACTCTTGATTAGTTGATCGACGCCACTGGTTGAAACTCCAAGGCTCTTCAGATAGTCGAGTCGCTCTGACGGCGGCAACGCCACCAACTCAGACTCCAGTTGTGCGCAGATCACCACACACTCAGCAGCCTCTCGCTCGGCAATCTCGCGCACCGCCTGAACCATCTGGTTGTTGTCAGTCGCAGCGAGTGTGCTTTCATCGACATTGGCCGCGTAAATAGTTGGCTTCGCCGTCAACAGGAAAAAACTGCGCGCGATCGCTCGCTCCTCCGCACTCAGGTCGACCGTCCGCGCTGATCTCCCAGCCTCCAACGCCGGCTGGATCTTGTCCAACACCTCCAGCTCCGCGCGCGCGATCTTGTCACCGCTCTTCGCACTTTTCTGCGCCTTCTCCCGACGGCGTTCCACCGTCGCCAGATCGGCCAGCGCCAGTTCGATCTGAATAGTTTCAATATCACGTAGGGGATCGACTTTTCCTTCGACGTGGATCACGCCTTCGTCTTCAAAACATCGAACAACCTGGACCACCGTATCAGTCTCGCGAATGTTTGCCAGAAACTGGTTTCCCAAACCCTCACCTTTTGAAGCTCCGCGCACGAGTCCGGCAATATCCAGAAACTCCACCGTCGCCGGCACGATCACCTCAGTCTTCACCAGACGAGCTAATGGTTCCAGACGCTCGTCAGGAACAGAAACTACACCGACGTTGGGTTCGATCGTGGCGAAAGGATAGTTGGCGGCCAGCGCGGATTGTTGCGCGGTGAGTGCGTTGAATAACGTTGACTTGCCCACGTTGGGCAAACCGACAATACCTGCTCTTAACATCTATTTTCCTCGTGCCGAGAAAACTAACCGATTAGCCGCGGGGATGCAAAGCAGGTCGATCTCGGTATAATCCGAACTTAACTTGCGACAGCAAGCGACCTCCGGCAAATGATTGCTTCTCTTCTACTGGCGTTACTCGTCACACTCAGCGGCACTATAGCGACGTACCTGTACGACGAGAATGCCACCCTGGGCGCGCGGGTCTGTGCGGGAGCATGTCTGGGACTCGCGTCTCTCGGTCTCGTAGCTTTCGTCGTCGCATCGTTCATCGGTTTGAGTGGAGTTGCGATCCTGATCAGCGCGGCGATTTGTTGCAGCCCGATCGCCATCGTTACTGACGCCCGTTACAAAAACCGAATCAAACAAGATCTCAACGCCGCTTCGCGAACCCTGTTCAACCCGGACGCAGAGTCGATCAGCTACTTCGTTTTCTACGTTGTGATCGCACTCATTTTTGGGAAGGTGTTTGACCGTGCGGTGATTGTAGATGCAACCGGCCTCAGTACCGGACTGCTGAACAACTTCGGCGATCTGCCGTTCCACATCAGCGTCATTACGAGCTTTGCCTACGGCAACAACTTTCCCCCGGAAGATCCAACTTACGCCGGCGTCAGGTTTACTTATCCGTTCATCTCCGACTTCATCTCCGCAGTCTTCCTGCGTTGCGGCGCGGATCTGCGGCAGTCAATGTTCATCGAAAACTTTCTGCTCGCAATCTCTTTTGTCGGTCTGATTCATCGTTGGGCGCTCGTGATGCTGCGCGACAAACTCGCAGCAGTAATCACGCCGTTGCTGGTCCTGTTGAATGGTGGCCTGGGCTGGGCGTTGCTGTTCAAACAGGCGGGAACGAATGAGGGCGGGCTTTGGGGCGCACTCATGGAGCTACCGCCTTCGTTCACGGTCATTCCCGAGACGACGTGGCGCTGGGGCAATGCCATCTCTGCGCTGCTGGTCCCGCAGCGCGGATTTCTGTTGGGACTTCCGCTGGCAGTGATTGTCTTTACCCAATGGTGGCTGGCGACAGAAAAGGAGACAAAGGCCGCCGTCGAGCGTGGCAAGAAAAAGAGTAACGTGCGCCAACAACGCGAGGAGGTCACGCGCTTTCCCCTGAGTCAACGGCGCATGATCGGCGCTGGTGTCGCCGCCGGCTTATTACCGCTGGTCCATGCGCACAGCTTTGTAGTCGTGATGGGAATGGGCGCGTGCCTCGCTCTGCTTTTTGTTCGCTGGCGCGACTGGATCACGTTCTTCGTCGTGGCGTCGGCGATTGCGGCGCCGCAGTTATTGTGGTCCACCTGGAACAGTGCGGTTCATGCGAGCACTTTCTTCGCTTGGGACTTTGGTTGGGACAGAGGTCAGGAAAACCCGATCGTGTTCTGGTTTCTGAATACTGGCTTCTTCATTCCTCTGATTCTCGCGGCAATCCTTATTAAGTTCGACGGCTATCTGGTGGGGAAGCGGCTGCTGTTTTTCTATCTGCCGTTCACGCTCTGCTTCATCGTTCCGAACATGGTGAAGATGGCGCCTTGGATTTGGGACAACATCAAAGTCCTTTACTACTGGTGGCTCGCCTCGGCGCCGTTGGTGGCACTGCTCCTCGCGAAGCTTTACCGGCAAGGTCCAATTCGCCGAACCGCGGCGATCATTCTGTTTGTTTGTGTGACCCTCGCGGGAGCGCTCGACGTCGCGAGCATAACTTTGCGTTCTGCCAATTACGGTATATTCGACGCCGCCGGTATGGCGTTTTCTGAGTTAATCAAAGAGAAGACTGCGCCGCGCGCGCTGATCATTCACGCGCCGGTGCATAACACGCCAGTCTTTCTCACGGGCCGCCGCTCGTTGATGGGGTACCCGGGACACATCTGGACTCACGGTTTGCAATATCTTCAGCGCGAGGGCGAAATCAGGCGCATCTATCTGGGTACGCAAGAAGCCGAGCAGTTAATGAAGAACTACGACATCGATTACGCTGTAGTTGGACCATTAGAGCGGATCGCCTTGCCGGTTAACGAAAGGTTCTTTAGTCGTTTCGAGAAGGTTGGACAAGTTGGCGAATACAGCCTCTACAAAGTCAGGCGGGAGTAAGAAGGCGCAGGCCCGCACCACTACTGCTGTTGAGACGAAGTCGAATCGCGCGGTCGAAGCGCCCGCGAATGTAAGCGACATTCCCGAAAGCGTGTGGCGCATTGGCGCGGTCGTGATCTTCCTGATCGCGGCGGTGCTGCGGTTGTACGATCTGAACCTCGTGCCGTTGCATCACGATGAAGGCGTCAACGGCAATTTTCTGGTGCGGCTGGTGCGCGAAGGCGCCTATCAGTACGACCCGGGGAACTATCATGGTCCAACGCTTTATTACTTCGCCGCGTTCTTCCCGTGGGTTATGCGGGTATTGTTCGGCAAGTCGGCGCAGGAGAATTATGGACTGACGACTGTCTCCATCCGCATGGTGCCGGCGCTCTTCGGGCTTGGGACCATCGCGCTGATTTTTTTGTTGCGACGACACCTCGGCACGATTGCCACGCTCACCGCGGCTTTATTACTGTCAGTTTCGCCGGGCGCCGTTTACTTGTCGCGTTACTTCATTCACGAAACACTGTTTGTTTTCTTCACACTCGGGATCGTCGTGGCGTCGCTCTATTTTTATGAGCAGCGGAACGGTTTTTACTTGATCCTGGCGAGCGCCTCGGCCGCACTGCTTTTTGCGACGAAAGAGACGGCGATGATCTCGGTAGGCGTGCTGATCATCGCACTCGTCGTAACGCAAGTTTATCTGCGCTTGCGTCGCGGAAAGACTCCGGCGCCGAAAACCAGAGGCAGATCTCAGCGCCAGCCCGGATTCTTCGGCCGCTTGGTAGCTGATTTCGGTGGTCCAACGGTGTTCGGGGTTTACGTGGCGGTCGCGGTGGTGGTGTTTGCGGCGCTTTGGGTTCTCTTCTATTCGTCGTTCTTCACCAACTCCAAGGGCATTTCTGATTCCTTCAAGACTTTTGAAGTCTGGACCAAAACCGGAACGGTCGCGCACGTCCATCCGTTTCTCACTTACTCCTACTGGTTAACAGTGCGAGAAGGGCCGCTGCTGTTTTTGGGTGTTGCCGGCGCGCTCTGCGTGGTCTTGAAGCCGAAGAATTCGTTTGCGCTTTTCTCGGCGCTATGGGCCTTTGGAATGATTGCCGCTTACTCGTTGATTCCGTACAAGACGCCTTGGCTGATGCTGAGTTTTCTCGTGCCGCTGGCACTCATCAGTGGGTATGCGTTCCAGGTGATTTATGCGTTCGACAAGCGCGTGACGGGAGTGGTTCTGTTTGTCGTCCTCTCGGTTGCTGTGTATCAAACAATCGACCTGAACTTCTTTAATTACGACAACGACGACAGCCGTTATGTTTACGTCTACGCTCATACGACGAGGGGAATGCTCGAGTTGGTCAGGCAGATCGACAGCGCTGCGAAGCAGGAAAACGGCAATCTGACGGGAATCACGATCGTCAGCCCTGATTACTGGCCGTTGCCGTGGTATCTGCGCAATTACACCCGCGTCGGTTACTTCGGCCGGCTTGCCGCCTCGACCGAGCCGCTGATTATTGCCAATGAGAACCAGCAGCCAGATGTCGAGGCCAATTTTGGCGAGATCTACCATCAGATCCCTTCGAGCCAGCCGGGCGGCAGTTATGAGCTGCGGCCCGGAGTCAAGCTATTGCTCTATCAACGGCGAAAGGGTTTCACGCCCCCCGAGCCACCCTTGATCCACCGGCCGTAAACCGCGAGTCACCCGGTCGCTACCGCTCCCGATACTGACCTCATGAACGAAGTAAGCTGCCCCCCCGACTCATATCAATCGCTGGCGGGTCATGAAGTCAGTACCGGGAGCGGTAGCGACCGGGTCAGCGGTCCATACTTAAGCACTCCGACTTAACTTCGCTCTCACTTCAATAACGAATGCTAAGTTCAAGTTCTGGTTGACATTCTAAGCGGCGCACACTTATAGTGGCTCACCCGTACGATACCTCTCGCCGGCAGGCCAATCGGGCGCAGAGGCTGGCCCAAAACAGAGCCGTGTACCAGTAAATGTTCAAACTGCAACGTCTGGAAATCACCGGGTTTAAATCCTTCGCCGACTACACCGAAATAATCTTTACAGGGGATGGAATCACCGCCATCGTTGGCCCAAACGGCTGCGGGAAGAGCAACGTAGCGGACGCGATTGCCTGGGTTCTGGGTGAGCAACGCGTGAAGCACCTGCGTGGCGGCGAAATGAAAGACGTCATCTTTCAGGGCGCGCGCAATCGGCCGCCAAGCGGGATGGCCGAAGTGGTGATGCACCTGGTGCGCGACGAAGTGCTCGAAAGCGAGCCGGACATCGAAGACATCGACTCCACGCTTGAGAAGATTGACGATCGGCTGGTCAACATCGAGGTGGAAGCCGCGGAACCTGAACCTGCTGCGGAAACCGCCGTAGAAAACATAGTGGAGCCTGTCCCGTCAGATCCTGTTACCCGAATCTCTTATAAAAGGCACTGGCGAAGACGTAATCTGGCGCTCGAGTTCGCGCCCGGCGAAGCTGTCTCGGTTACGCGCAGACTTTATCGCTCCGGTGAGAGCGAGTACCTCTTAAACGACAAAATCTGCCGCCTGCGCGATATCCAGGATCTCTTCTCCGGCACCGGCCTCGCCGGTGGGCACTACGCAATCATCGAACAGGGCCGCATCGGCCAAATCCTTTCCGCGAAGCCGATGGACCGCCGGACGATCATCGAAGAAGCGGCCGGCATCACGAAGTTTCGCGTACGCCAGCGCGCGACCGAAGCGCGGCTCGAATCTGCGCGCTCAAATCTCTCGCGCATCTCCGACATCGTCGCCGAAATCGATCGCCAGGTAAACAGCCTGCGCCGGCAGGCGGCCAAGGCACGCCGCTACGGCGTGCTGCGTGAAGAACTGCGCCAGTTGCTGCGGCACGTTTACGTGACCGAGGATCGCAAGCTCGCCGCAGTGCTCGAAGAGACGCACACGAAACTCAGCGAAGTCACCGAACTCGAACTCCGCATCAGCGAAGATCTCGGCCAGCGCGAAGAAGCAGCCCGCACCGCAACGCAACAAGCACGAGCCTTTGAAGACGAGTTGTCTAACGTCCGGGCGGCGGCTGCTGAAGCGGTGTTGCAACGCGATCGGCAGGCTCGCGAATGTGTCTATCAGCAGGAGCAATTAGCGGAAATCGAAAAGCGTAAAAGTGAGGTGACCGCGGAAATCGAAGCATTGACCGCGCGGCTGGTGCTGATCGAAGCCGAGTGTCACCGTCTCCAGCAGGAAGATACACGTTTGCGTGAGGAAGCAGACAGCAGTGCTCTAGCGCTGCGCACGGCCGAAGAAAGCTACGCCGAACGACTCGCCGCAGCCACTGCCGCCGAAGGCGAGATTGAGAACGCGCGCAGCGAGCTACTTTCGCAAACGGCAATTGCCGAACGCTTGCGCGAGATTGCACGCCAGCTCGAAACCACACTCGAACGTCTGTTTCAACAAGCCGACGGTCTCGCGCGCGAAGGCGACCGCGCCGCGAGCCAGCACGCTGAAAAGATACTCGAAGCCCAAAAGTTTGCTCGTGAACTGGCCGAAGCGCGATCACGCGTGGCTCGGTTGCAATCGGAACGCGAACTGGCGGTCGATGCCGTAGTCCGCGGTCACGAGGCCGTCAGCGATACCGAAGCGGAACTCACCCGCGTGCGCGAAGAGTACTCCCGCGCGAGTCATCGTCTGGAAAGTCTGAAAGAGCTGGACCAGAGACGCGCCTATTACTCGCCCGCCGTTCAGCTTGTCTTTGCTCCCACTGAAACGCCACGCGATTTCCATTTCATCGGTACGCTGGCCGACGCGTTGAATGTTGACGCGAAGTGGGAACGCGCCGTTGAAGGTGTGCTCGGCTCGTCATTGCAAGCGATCGTCGTACCGACCCCTGACGACGCCGTTCGTGGCGCGCAGTGGCTGCGCGAAAACAACGGCGGCCGCGCCAGTTTTCTCGTCGCCGGTTTGCACGGTGGCAGCGACGAAGCAAACACGATTACCACGCTCGCGTGCCGGCTCGAAGAGCGACCATCATTGTCGCTCGGTCAGGTCGAGAGTTTCCGCGACGACCTGCGCATTTCGGACTTGCTGGGCGCGCCGCAGCAACTCGTCACGGTCCTTAAACGAACGTTGCCGCAGAAGATGAATGCGCGTCTCGCGGCGAATCTCGAAGACGCGATGCTCAAGTCGATCGCCACCGGCGAGATGTACGTAACGCTCAACGGCGACTGGATCGCCAGCGGGCAGTTCGTCAACGCCGGCGACGCACGCGATCTCGAAGAAGGCGCGGGCTTGCTGGCGTTCAAACGTGAATTGCGCGAACTGGAAACGCGCGCTGAGACTCTGGCAGGAGAAGTCGAGTCTGCCAACCAACTGGCGAAGGAAGCACGCGCACGACTGGTCGAACTCGAAGACGCAGTGGTTACTTTGAACGAGGCGATCGGACGTGAAGAGCGCGACGCGATGCAGCGCGAGTTGAACGTCAACGGCCTCGACCAGGAGGTCGAGCGCGCCGAACGTCACATGCGCGTCGTGGGCCAGGATTCCGCGCGTGTCGATGCGGAGCGAGTCGAAGTTGAACAACGCCGCGCGCAGGCTTTGACAGACGCCGAAGCTGCCGAAGCGGCACGCGAAGCAGCTGCAGATCAGGTGATTCGCGCCTCTGCCTCGTTGGCTGAACTGAGAAGGACTGCGGAGGTCGAGAGCGAATCGCTAGCCGAACAACGTGCCGCCGCGGCCGCTGCCGCTGAGCGGCGGCGTGCGACTACCGCGGAACTCCGGCGCATCGAAGGCGAGTTGGCTGACTTTGCGGCGCGTGTCGATCGTTATCGAATGGATCTCGCGGAGATGGAAGGCCGCAGCGCGGAACTGAAACTCTCGATCGCCGGCCTCGAACTCAAAGCCAGCACGGTTGAAACTGACCGCGCTCGCGAAGAGCAGCAGATCGCATCGCTCACGCAGCAGTTGCAGGAGGCGCGACAGCAAGCCGATGAGTTCTCGGCGGAACTCTCCGAACTGAACCGGCGGGCGGCTGAAGTTCGCGACGCTCGCGCCGCACTCGAAGTGCAACGAGCCGAAGCACAGGCACGCCAGACGTTTGTGCACGAAAACTGCCAATCGGAGCTGGGCCAGCCACTCGAAGATCTGGCCCGTGAGCTGGCGCTTCCCGACGACTTTGATTTCGATGTGAGCCACGCACGCGTCGAGGAGTTGCGTGCGCGGCTTGAGGGTTTCGGCGCCGTGAATATGATGGCGCTCGAAGAGCTCGCCGAAGCTGAAGAACGTTTGCTGTTCCTGTCTGTGCAACGACAGGACATCGTCGAAGGCATCGCCGCGACCGAAGAAGCATTACGCGAGATCAAGCGCCGCTCGCGCGAGCGCTTCCGCCATGCGTTCGAACAGATCAACAAGAATTTCAGCGTGTTGTTCCAGGAGTTGTTTGGCGGTGGACGCGGCGAAATGAGTCTGATCGATGCCGACGACGTGCTCGAATCGGGCATCGACGTGGTCGCCCAGCCACCCGGCAAGCGCTTGCAGAACGTGCTGTTGCTGTCTGGTGGCGAGAAGGCGATGGCCGCGCTGGCGCTCGTGTTGGGCATCTTTCATTATCGTCCGGCGCCGTTCTGTCTCCTCGACGAGGTCGACGCGCCGCTTGACGAAGCGAATGTGGGACGGTTTACTGATAAGGTCGTCCAGTTGTCCGCGAACACGCAGTTCATCGTGATCACCCATAACAAGCGGACCATGGAGATGGCACGTGCTCTCTATGGCGTGACCATGGAGGAGGCAGGCGTCTCGAAGCTGGTGTCGGTAAGGTTCGAGTGAAAAAGCGAAATTTAACGAAGCAAGGTCTCCCCGCCGCGCTGATAGTTCTTAGCGCGGCGATTTCTATTTGCGGGCAGGATCAAACTCAGACCAAACACAACGCCCGCCCAAATCAGACTTCCACTGCCGTCCCTCCGGTTAGCAACAACAGTTCGGACCCGGTCAAGTACTCCTACGAGTTTTCCCAACCCAAGTTTTACGTCAAACACATCGTTCTCCAGCACGATGCAAACGGGCGTGGCACGGTCACCTTCGAACGTTTGAACGAAGACACGTCAGTCGAGGAACCGTTGCAACTTTCAGCGGCCGCGTTGGCGAAGATCGCTGCGGCATGGCAGTTGTTGAAATTTCTTGACTCGGAAGAGGACTATCAGTCGAGTAAACAGTTTCCGCACCTTGGCACGATGCGCATCGGCATGGAGCGCGGCGATCGCAAAAGAGTCGCGGAGTTTAACTGGACCAACAACACCGGGGCCGAGACCCTCGTGAAGGAATATCGCAAAGCGGCAGACCAGGCGATTCTCATCTTCGACATTTCGGTCGCCCGGCAGAATCAACCTCTGAACGCGCCCAAGCTGATGGAAGCAATGGAGTCGCTCCTCAATCGCGACGGACTCTCCGATCCGCAACAACTGCTGCCGCTGCTCAAAGACCTCAGCACGGACGAACGCGTCCCGCTGATTGCGCGCAATCACGCGCTCCGGCTCATCAAAAAGATCCAGAAGTGACTGGCCCAGAAGTGACCTCAGAAGTGAGTCGTAAGGAACAATTAATCGTTGACTTGTGGACCGAAGTGGGGAAGGAGTCTGCCGGCGCTGACGAACTCGATCAAATTCAGCAGGCTCTCGTCGAACGTTTCGGAGCTCAGGCGCGCGAGAGTCCCGCCGTGATAGCACGGACGCTGGCCGACAATGGTGTTCACCTCAAGCATCCCGAGATTCTGGAAGCCGACGTGCGCTGGCGAGAGCGCGAGGTGTTCGCCTTCTTCACGCCCGAGGATCTGAACTTCGCGTCTATCGACGCCGCCCTCGCGTGGATCGAAAAGCTCAGTGCCTCGCCTCAAGGGTCCGAACTCCGAGGCTTTGTTTTGCAACTCAAAGCTGAACTCGAGTTGGCCGCTACCAGCAGGCAAGTCCCGCTTGCGGAACGCCTGGTCGCAGCCGAGGTCGCGCAGTGGTTAACCGTTTGGCTGCAAAACCCGGCGATCTTCGCCGACTGGCTTAACTTGCGGCGTACCTCACCTGAGTTTCACGACCGGTTTCCCACCTGACCTGTCTTATGGCTCTCGTGCCTCTTTGTGGCTTAACATTCTGGAACTTTCTGCGTTTGCGCCGCGAATACCCAATGACCAGCGGGCCAAATTTACGAATGACCCAGAAAAACGACCTCAGCGACAACGAACTGCTCCGTCTGATGCTGGCCGGAGACGAGGAGGCGCTTGCGCAGCTTTACCGCCGCCGTCAGGCTAGTGTTTACAGGTTCGCGCTGCAAATGAGCGGTTCGAAATCGATTGCTGAAGACGTTACGCAAGAGGTCTTTTTGTTCCTGATGCGCGACGGCCATGTGTTCGATCCGGCACGGGGATCCGTGAGTGCATTTCTGCTGGGCGTCGCGCGCAATCATGTGTTGCGGCGTTTGCGCGTGGAACATCAGTTGTCGCCGTTGGCCGACGATCATGACGAAGAAGGACCGGCCGTGCAGAGCAGTGGCAATGAACTGTGTCCACTCGACGATCTGACGCGAGCAGAAACAATCGAAGCCGTGCGCAAGGCGGTGTTGAGTTTGCCGGCGAAGTATCGTGAAGTCGTGGTGCTGTGCGAGCTTCAGGATGTGAGTTACGTCGAAACCGCGGAGATTCTTGGTTGCGCAATTGGTACGGTGCGATCGCGTTTGCATCGCGCGCGGGCGTTGCTGCTGACAAAGCTGCGCCCTTCTGAAAGTATTGAGGACGCTGATTCAGCGAATGTGAAGTCAGCGAGGTGTTTCGCATGAACTGTCAAAGATTTGAGCAGGTTGTTAGTGATCTGGCCCGTGGTCAAATGATGGAAGCCGACGCGCGGAATGAAGCGCTGGCTCACAGCGAGCGATGCGAACATTGTCTGGCGCGCTTGCGCGACGAAGAGACACTAACGCGCGGCTTGCGGTTGCTCGCGGCAGAAATGGAATCGATGACGGCGCCGGATGGGATGGAGCTCAGGTTGCGCGAAGCGTTTCGCAGCCGTCAGGTTCTTGCGCCTATTGTTGCGACGGGTTCGACGAGGTCGCGTTACTGGTTGGTGGCAGTGGCGGCAGTTTTGTTGGTAGCAATGAGTGTGGCGGCGATGTGGTGGCGTTCAGATGCGCCACAGCAGAACTTTGCCGAGAAGACGCCGCCGAAACAGGTTGACGTGCAAGCTGGTGCAAACGCCGGCAGTGCAAACCCGGGCAGTCCAAAAGAAGCGACACCAAACGGGCCGGCGCTCAGGGAAGAGGAGTATCGCGCTGAGGTGCCGCCTCCTCGACGACAGTTTCAACCGCCACGGCCGGTTCATCGAAACACCGGGACGCGCAAGTCATCTGAAACTCAGATGGCAAACCACGTCACGAATGAAATCGCCACTGACTTCATGCCGATTGGCGACATGAATCCGGCGAGTCTTCAGGATGGCGGTCAGATTGTTCGGGTGAAGTTGCGTCGTTCCGCGCTGGTAAGGTTTGGGTTTCCCGTAAACATGGATCGTTACAACGAGAACGTTAAAGCAGATGTTCTAGTCGGAGTCGATGGTTTGGCCCGCGCCATACGTTTTGTTCAATGAAAGGAATGAGAGCGATGAAGAGAAGAGCTGGAATTGTGATTGGTACGACTTTGTTCGTAGTCGTATTTGCCTCGCCGGCGTTTGCGCAGCAACCTGCGCCTGAAGGGATCGTGATCAAACAGGAGCGTGTGTTCCAGGGACCTGACGGAGCCCCACCGCCTCCGCTCGGACATGATTTTGTCTTTATCGCGACCGAGAACTTTGGCGGCAAGGTTGTAAAAGGTGCTCCGTACTCAGCGGAAGCTGTGACCGAAACTGTCCAGACGCTTTCGGACGGCAATCGCATCGTGAACAAGAACACGAGTCACGTCTACCGCGACGGTGAAGGCCGCACGCGACGCGAAGACACGTTGAAGGCCCTGGGTGGTGTCGGGACGAGCGAAGAACCATTGCAGACGATCTTCATCAACGATCCCGTGGCCGGAGTCACTTACTCGCTGGACAGCCGCACGCACATCGCGCACAAGAGCGTGCCGTTCAGATTTGAACTGGCGCCGAAGCCGGGCGGCGCGCCTGCGGAAGGCCAGCGGTTTGAATTCAAGGTTGGACCAGGAGCTGGCGCGGCATCTGGCGTGATCATGACGGCGCCGGCTGGTCCGCCACCGCCGGGAGCGCCGGCCGGAGCGCCACCGGATGTGCAGCAGTTCAGCGTACGAGCTGCTGAAGGTGTCGCGATGAACTACGTCTTCAAGCGGACCGGTTCTGAGACGAATGCCGTCAAGGAGCAGCTTGGCAAACAGATGATCGAAGGTGTCGAAGCCGAAGGCACGCGCACGACGATGACGATTCCGGCGGGAGACATCGGCAACGAACGTCCGATCGAGATCGTCAGTGAGCGCTGGTACTCACCCGAACTTCAGTTAGTGGTGATGACGCGTCACAGCGATCCGCGTTCCGGTGAGACGACTTACAAGCTCACGAACATCAACCGTGCTGAGCCCGCGAAGTCGTTGTTTGAAGTGCCCGCTGGTTTCACGGTGAAAGAAATGCAGATGCGACCGCCAAACGTGGCGCCGCTGCAGCGAAGAAAGATGGCGAATCCGGAGTAACCACCGCTCTCTCAACCCGGTTACACCGCAATGAAAGGCCACTCTTTGGCTCGAGTGGCCTTTTTCTTTGCACCGGTGTAGTGGTTAGTGCGCCTCCTTGGAGTGCGGGGACTTGTCACCGCTGTGGCCAAAGCGCCGACAAGTCGGCGCACT
Source organism: Pyrinomonadaceae bacterium (assembly GCA_036506775.1). Classification (GTDB taxonomy): domain Bacteria; phylum Acidobacteriota; class Blastocatellia; order Pyrinomonadales; family Pyrinomonadaceae; genus PSRF01. The sequence continues at coordinate 59,375 of DASXRE010000131.1, forward strand.
CCAAGGAGGCGTTCAATTGAAACTGAGCTACTAGCCTGTGCGGGAATTTCTTTGACAAATTACAACGGACGGGTATATCGTGCGCGAACCCTCGCAGAAAGAGAAAGCACGTGTTCTTCACGAACGTTATCAAACCCACCCATCTCTGCAATCTCGCTTGCAAATACTGTTATAACGACGACGTTCGTCAGCCCGTCATGAAACTCGAAACGCTGCGGCGCACTATCGAGCAGACGTACGATTACGTGCGGCGCTTCGAGGGCGAACGGCTCGCGAGTTTTATCTGGCACGGCGGCGAGCCGATGATTGCAGGTCAATCGTTCTTCGAGGAGGCGCTGAAGTTTCAGGCGCAGTACGCCACCGGAACGAAAACCGAAAACCTGATCCAGACCAATGGCACTCTGATCGACGAGAAATGGATCGACTTCTTCAAAGCCGCGAAGTTTGGCGTCAGCATCAGTATCGACGGTCCGAGTTCGCTGCATAACCGGTTTCGAACGGACCGTGCCGGAAGAGGATCTTACGATCGCGTGGTGGCGGCGATTGAAGCGGTGCGTACCGCAGCCATTCCTTTCGGCGTCTGCGTTGTAATCTCGCGCGCGAACGTAAACCACGTTGATGAGCTTTATGATTTTCTCGCTGAGCGCAAACTGCCCTTTAACGTGATCCCGCTGAATCGCTCCGGTTCGGCGCGCGAGAATTACATTGATGTCGGACTCGATGCCGAAGAGTATGCCGACGCGTGGATTCCGCTTTACGATCGCTGGTTCGACGCAAAGGAAAACTACGTTTACTGTTCTGACTTCACCTACAAGACGCGCGCGATTCTGCTGGGCCAACCGGCAGACTGCATCGGTCTGGCGCAATGCTCGACTTCCAACATCTCGGTCGATCCGATTGGCGACGTTTATCCGTGCGCTTCGCTTTCAGGCCACGCTGATACGAAGTACGGGAACGTCTGCTCGCAGGATCTGGCGGAGATACTCGCGTCGCCTGTCGCGCTTGATTACCGCAACAGGCGCGTCGACGAGCAGTGCTCACAATGCAAATGGCAGCACGTTTGTCACGGAGGCTGCCAGGCGCGCGCTTATAAATTCTTTCACGACCACAATCGTCGTGACTATTACTGTCCGAGCCTGTTTCGCATGTACGAGCACATCGAAAAACGATTGCTCCAAAAGGCCACGCAACTTCGTCAACCGGTTAACTCACCACTAGTTCAGATCTCGCCGCTGTCGCACTAAGGAGGGCTGCAATGAAATTCGATGACATGAAACCCGGCGATCCGATTCCGCCTTGCCAGGACGCTCCCACGCTGCGTGTGCGTGATGAACGCCGCGCGGATCTGCCTGACCTGGAACACTCAGAAGGCTACACGAGCCGCGGATATATTCGCCACTTTCTGCCGGATCGTGAAGTTAACCTCGCGCATCTCAACGAGGCCTTGGCCGACGTGTTTGGAGAACCGGCGCTGCGGCTCATGAGGATGGAGATGATTATTGACGAGCAGATGTGGCGGCAAACATGTAGCGATCCGTGGAGCGGAAACATCTATCGTTACAGTTTCCGCTCACCGGATACGCCGATCAACGAGCTCGAATCGCTGAGAGAAACAGTTCAGCAACTCACACGGGAAGTTGAACAGTTGAAGAATCGATAAAGACTCGGATCACTCCTCGTCTTCGCCGCCGCGGATGCGGCCTTCGGCCCGCGACTGTTCCACGATCTTTTGGGCCAACTGGCCCGGCACCGGATCGTAATGTGAAAACTGCATGTGGAATGTGCCGCGCGCGGCGGTGATCGAGTTAAGGATCGACTGGTAGTTCAGCATTTCCGCCAGTGGCACCTGTGCCTTGATCACCTGCTGCTTGCCACTTGATTCCATTCCCTGAACGCGACCGCGACGTGAATTCAGGTCGCCCATGAGGTCACCCGCATATTCCTGCGGCGCCGAAATCTCGACGTCCATGATCGGTTCCAGCAGCGACGGTTTCACTCTCTCCATCGCCGCGCGAAACGCCTTGCGACCTGCGGCTCGGAACGAATGTTCGTCGGAGTCGACCGGGTGATATGAACCGTCGACCAACTGCACCTTGAAATCGACCAGCGGATAACCGGCGATGGCACCGGACTGTGCGGCTTCGATGATGCCTTTCTCAATCGCGGGCCGGAACTGTTGTGGCACCGAGCCGCCGAAGATCTTGTCTTCGAAAACAAAACCACTGCCGCGAGGCAGAGGCTCGAAAACGCACTTGCAGTCGCCAAACTGTCCGCGTCCACCGGTCTGTTTCTTGTGCCGTCCCTGAACCTCGGCGCGCTGCGTGATCGTCTCCTTGTAAGGAACCTTCGGCGGGTGGAGCGTCACTTCAACGCTGTAACGCTTCTTCAGTTTTTCTACGACTGTTTCAACGTGCAACTGACCGGAACCTGATAGCAGAAACTCTTTGGTCTGGGCGTCGCGGCTGAAGTGCAGCGCCGGATCTTCTTCGAGAATGCGGTGCAGCGCCGTGCTGATCTTCTCTTCGTCCTGCCGTGACTTCGGCTCGATTGCAAAGGCGATGGCGGCTTCCGGATATTGCACCGGCTCGTAAATGATAGGCGCCTGCTTGTCGCAGAGTGTGTCGCCTGTTTGCGTCTCTTTAAGCTTAACGCAGGCGATGATGTCGCCGGCGTGAGCTTCGGGAACCTTGTCGAGTTGTTTGCCTTGAATGAAATGCAGCGCGCCGAGACGTTCAGACAAGCCTCTGGTTGAGTTGAGCGCGTTGGCGTCAGTCTGCAAGTGGCCGCTGATGATCTTGAAAACGTTGATGCGGCCGGCAAAGGGATCGGCGATGGTGCGGAAGCAATAAGCCGAGAATGGTTCGCTGTCGCTGTACTTGCGTGGAATGCGTTCTGAATCTGGCCCACCATCGACCGGGCGTCCCCAC
>DASXRE010000132.1:0-12910 GCA_036506775.1 Pyrinomonadaceae bacterium
GCTTTGCGAATCACCGCCCGTAAACAATTGATATTACAAGACTTTAAAGCTTTACTTTAACCGGCCGGACTTTTTCCACTAGCTGTGGAAAACGTTGTGGAAAACGTCGGAGTCTTTGCTTTTGATCCAGCGGGCAAGTAAGTTGGGAGAGGCTTAGGTTGGAGTTCTACGGATGAGTCCGACTGTCCGGAACGTATTGTTCTGTTACGAGGGCTGGTCAGATTGAACTTTCCCTCCAATGTTTTTCGATGAACACTTCTGTTGAGAGCAATGTTTGGGGCCGCATTCTTCATTCCCTCGAAGGCAGACTAAACCACCAAACTCTGGAAACCTGGTTCAAGCCGATTCAATTCGAAGGGCTCGACAGCTCGGAACATGTTCTTCATCTGCGAGCGCCGAATCAGATCGTTAGAGACTGGGTTGTTAGCAACTACGCCAAGGCTCTGGACGAGTCGCTAAACGAACAGCGGCTCAACGGTTATTCGGTCGGTTGGGTAATCGGAAAAGTTCCGGAATGGGTTCCGGAGACGATCGCGTCGTCGGATTATCGAGTCACCACGAGCGATGCAGCTACCGAAGCGGGTGCTAAATCTGCGGTTGAAGTTAGTCAGCCGATCAACCTTACGTCTTCGCCAGCGATCGTCGAGCCTTCGTTAAGTTCAAAATACACGTACGAAAGTTTCGTTGTGGGTTCGTGCAATCAGTTTGCTCATGCCGCTTCGCTTGCGGTGGCTGAAACTCCGGGACGAACTTACAACCCGCTTTATCTTTACGGCGGCGTGGGCTTAGGCAAAACCCACTTGATGCATGCGTGTGGTCACGCCATCAAAGCGCGCAATCAACATCTCAAACTCTGCTACATCTCGTCAGAACGATTCATGAACGATCTGATCAACGCGATTCGTTACGACAAAACGCAGAGTTTTCGTGAGAAGTATCGATCGGTTGACGTGTTGCTGATCGATGACGTGCAGTTCATGGCCGGCAAGGAGCGTACGCAGGAAGAGTTCTTCCACACTTTTAACGCGCTCTACGATCAGCAGAAACAGATCGTGATCAGTTCTGACTGTCCGCCGCGCGAGATTCCAACACTTGAGGAACGTCTGCACTCGCGTTTCGAATGGGGTTTGATTGCCGACATTGAACCACCTGATCTGGAAACCAAGATCGCGATTCTTAAACGCAAAGGCGACCTGATCGGCGTAGCAATTCCTGATGATGTGGCGATGTTTATCGCCGGACGTGTGAAAAGCAACGTTCGCGAGCTCGAAGGATCATTGGTCCGGTTGATAGCTATCTCTTCACTGCGCGGTGAACCGATTTCGAAGAGCTTGGCACAAGATGCAATTCGCAATATTGCGAAAGAAGAGGAACCAGGCGTTATCACGATTCAGCAGATTCAGAAGCTCGTGGCCTCGACTTACAAACTGACAAACGAGGAGCTGGTTTCGAAAAATAACTCCCGAAACATTGCACATCCGCGGCAAGTGGCGATGTATCTCTGCAAACATTTAACTAAACATAGTTATCCGGAGATCGGCCGGGCGTTCGGTGGAAAACATCACACCACCGTTATGCATTCAGTGGAAAAAATTGAGTCGCTGGTTGTAACTGATGAGACTCTGCAAAGGCTGATTACCGAGCTTTCGGAGTCGCTGCAAAAATAGATTTCCACATTTTCACAGGGTCCCACCGCGAACGTTTTGTGGAAATGTGATAATGTTTCATCACCGCTGATTTTTTCCGAAACTCAAGCAGAAACTTGAAACAGTTTCCACAGCGCTTGATCGGTGCTAACCAGGTAGTCGTATTAGGTTTAGCTGTTTATCCACAGATTCACAGGCACCTACTACTACTACTAGATCTTTATATTTGATTTCTAATTGGTAGCTACAGAATCTCAAGCTGCGTTTGTGGATTAGTGCGAAGGAGTAGATGGCAATGCAATTCGTCGTAAGCAAACAGAACTTGCAAAAGGAACTCGGATTCGTTCAAGGCATCGTCGAGAAGAAGAATACGATTCCAGTGCTTTCAAACATACTGATTGAATCCGTCGGCGAAAGTACTATTCGAATCACCGGCACAGATCTCGACGTCACGATTCGCTGCGACATGGATGCCGATGAGATAACGATGCCTGGCTCGATGTGTGTGCAGGCAAGAAAGCTCTTTGAGATTGCGCGACTACTTCCTGATGCGCCGGTGAGTTTCAAGAAAGAAGATAACGAGTGGGTCACGGTGAAATGCGATCGCGCGCGATTCAAGATGGTTGGCGTAGCCCGAGATGCGTTTCCGGAAGTACCGTCATTCAAGTCGGCGCCGACCAAACTTGCCGCAGGTGTAATCAAGACCTTTATCGATCGCACCATTTTTGCTATCACGCAGGAAGAGTCGCGTTACACGCTTTCCGGAGCGAAGTTTGTGCTGGACGAATCGGGCGCGAAGATGGTCACGACTGATGGACACAGGCTTGCTTACGTCGAGAAGAAAAACATTCAGCGAAACGGATCGAAAGAGAAGATCGATACTCTTATTCCACGCAAGACGCTCGCCGAGTTAACTAAACTGACGGCCGGTTTCGACGAGGAAATCAGTCTCGGAATGGATGAAAATCACATCTATTTCGAAGTCGGACCACGACTCCTCATCTCACGCATGTTGTACGGTCAGTTTCCAAACTACGAAATGGTAATGCCGAAGAACAACGACAAGTCAGTCGAGTTCAATAGCAGTCTGCTGAACCTCGCGATCCGGCGTGTCGCTTTGATGGCTGATGAACGGTCCCACGCAATTCGTTTCCACCTCGAGCCAAATCAACTCGTAATCAGCTCACAAAACGCGGAAGAGGGTGAAGCAAACGAAACTCTTCAAACCGACTACGCCGGCGAGGAAACGGACATCGGATTCAATGCGCAATACCTGCAAGAGTTTCTCAATGTCGTGGGCGACGCAAAGATCTCCTTCGAGTTCAAAGACTCAAACTCTCAGGCGCAGTTGCATCCGGCGGACAATGGCGACGTTGACTACAAGTACGTGGTGATGCCGATGCGCATCTGAATTGAGCACCTCACTTCCCCGTGCCGCAAGTACAGGCCTTCCATTCCGTTGTACCTGCCGCCGTTGTTCAAACCCATCTGATCACGAGCAGCGCGGTCGCGAGGTTTAGTCTTCGAGTTCCACTGCTACTCATGTAGAATCGATCTACGCTACCCGTTCGCATCCGATCGGTCCATGATAACTGCTATTGAAGCCACAAATTTCAGGAACCTCAGTGGAAAGATCGAATGGGGTCCTCACCTCAACATCATCTACGGAAATAATGGACAAGGTAAGACGAACTGGCTGGAAGCGATTCATGTCTTGGCCCGGACAAGATCGTTTCGCACGCAGCGTCTTCAGGAAGCGATCAAGTTTGGTGAGCATTTGGCAGTAATTCGCGGCAAAGTGACCACCGGTTCAAATCTCGAAAGAGATCTGCAAGTCACTCTGCAAGATAAAGCAAAGACGATCTTCGTCAACTCGAAGCGCGAAACTCTCACACGTTATTTGACTCAGCTACAAGTGTTTTCATTCACCGCGCCTGATCTTGAAGTCGTTCGCGGCGTGCCGGAAGCCAGACGTCGATTCCTGGACCGTGGTATCTCCTCATTAAGACCTACTTATCTCAAAACGATCGCGGACTACAGCAAAATCATCAAACAAAAGAATCGAGTGCTACAACTTGCCAATGAAGGCGAGTTCAGCCTGGACAAGACGGAAGATCTTTTAGCGCCCTGGAACGATCAATTAATTGCGCTGGCAGCGCAGATTCATCGTGAGCGGGAACAGTATGTTGCTGGTCTAAATGCCACGCTGGAACGTCAACTCTTTGACCGCCTCGACATTCAGACGCGTTATGTTTCCTCACTCGAAGGGAAAGGCGCCTTAAGCGATTACGACTCGTTGCTGCGCTCCCGACTCGCACTACGGCTGGCCGCGGAAGTTGCTGCGGGGCACTCCCTGATCGGTCCTCATCGAGACGATTGGGAGATCCAGCTTGATGGCCGTGAAATCCGCGTGTATGGCAGCTCCGGACAGCAACGTAGCGCATTGTTATTATTAGACTTAGCAGCGATTTCATTGTATAATTTCAACGCAAATGACCATCCGGTTTTCATCATCGATGATGTCGATGCCGAACTGGATGAGGGGAGGATTAGACACCTTCTGGAATACCTTGAAAATCGCACCCAGACCTTCATTACAACCTCAAAGCGGAGCCATCTTGAAGGTTTCTTTTCAAGGGCGAATGTATATGAAATCGAAGAGGGTCGAGTCCGAAGCAGTCAGAACACGACTGACGTTTCAGCCAAATCCATCTTTGCTTAAAACAATGCTATTAGCGCTGGGTAGTTAGGAGACTAGATTGTCAACAGCAGGACCAACAGAAACCAAAAAAGGACAAGCGTACGACTCATCATCAATCACCATTCTCGAAGGCCGGGAGGCCGTTCGCAAACGACCGGCGATGTACATCGGCTCGACGGGTGAACTGGGTCTTCATCACCTTGTTTATGAAGTAGTAGACAATTCCATTGACGAAGCACTTGCAGGCTATTGCGACACTGTTGAAGTAGCGATCCATCTCGACAACTCAATCACAGTTATTGATAACGGACGTGGAATTCCGGTCGACGATATCAAGAAGGAAAAGAAGTCGGCGGCTGAAGTGGTGATGACCAAGCTGCACGCCGGCGGCAAGTTTGATTCAAACGCTTATAAAGTTTCGGGCGGTCTGCACGGCGTCGGTGTCTCCGTCGTCAACTTCCTTTCCGAGCATCTGCACCTGGAAATCTGGCGCGACGGTAAAACTTACGAACAGGAGTACACGCGCGGCATTCCCGTAGCCCCGCTCAAGCAGACCGGAAAAACTCGCAAACGAGGCACAAAGATCACCTTTAAGCCTGACACGCAGATCTTCACCGAAACGTCTTTCAGCTTCGACAAACTCTCTGAGCGGCTGCGTGAGAAGGCGTTCCTTAACAAGGGAATCCGGATCACGATCAAGGACGAACGTGAGGAACCCGAGCGGTCACACGAGTTCTATTACAAAGGCGGCATTGCTGAGTTTGTAAAGCACCTGAACAAGAACAAGACCACGCTGCACGACAAGCCGATCTATTTCGAGAAAGAGTCAGACAGTCTTTCGATCGAGGTCGCGATTCAGTACAACGACGGCTACGACGAAAAGGTCTATTCATTCGCCAATAATATCAACACCGTCGACGGCGGGACGCACCTCTCCGGTTTTCGTTCTTCGTTTACCCGAACAATCAACGCCTACGCGCAGTCGTCAGGTCTGGCGAAAAACTTCAAGAGTTCGCTAACCGGCGATGACGTGCGCGAAGGGCTCGTCGCCGTAATTTCAGTCAAGCTGCCGCAGCCGCAGTTTGAAGGTCAGACAAAAGGAAAACTGAATTCCGACGTGAAGGGCGCCGTTGAGTCGTTCCTCAACGATCGTTTGACCGAGTTCTTTGAGCAGAATCCGCCGGTGGCGCGCAAGATCGTTGGCAAGGCACTCGACGCCGCGCGGGCTCGCGAAGCGGCACGCAAGGCCCGGGAAATCGTCCGCAAGGGCGCAATGGGCTCGAGCATGTTGCCAGGCAAGCTGGCTGACTGTCAGGAACGCGATCCGGCGCTCTCCGAGATCTACATCGTCGAGGGTGATTCTGCCGGCGGCTCCGCCAAGCAGGGTCGCGATCGAAAGAACCAGGCGATCCTGCCGTTAAAAGGCAAGATTCTCAATGTCGAGAAGGCCCGTTTCGACAAAATGCTCGGTCACAGCGAAATCAAGTCGTTGATTACAGCGCTCGGCACCGGAATCGGCAAAGACGACTTCGACCTCAGCAAGCTGCGTTATCACAAGATCATTCTGATGACGGATGCCGATGTCGATGGTTCTCACATCCGCACGTTGCTCCTGACATTCTTCTACCGGCAGATGCCAGCGCTCGTCGAAAACGGCCACGTCTTCATAGCCCAACCGCCGTTGTTTAAGGTAAAACGTGGCAAGAAGGAAGAGTACATCAAAGACGAAAGCTCGATGATTCATTATCTGATGCGACAGGCGACGAGCGACATGAGCGTGAAATCGGCCAGCACGAACAAGGAAATCGAGGGCTGCGAACTGGCTACAGCACTTGAGCGGATGGTCGATTTTAAACATTACTGTGAGCGCGCCACACGGCGGTTGGCTGGTGACTCGCAAATGCTCAGTATCCTGCTCGAGTCCCTGGGTGGACGCAAAGGCGTGTTGCGTAAAGAGGGACTTACGCTGCGCAAGGTGTTTCAGGATGGAGACCTGATGGCGAAGGTTGAAGGCGCCTTGCACAAGGCTGGCTACAAAACCGAGCTAACGCCCGACGAAGAGCACGGCTTGTGGGAGATTGAGACCATTACCAGTTCGGGCGTGAACATGATCATCGACTGGAACTTCGCCAGCTACGTTGAATTCCAAAAAGCTGTCGAACTCTTCAAGGGCCTCGAAGACGAACTGGCCGCCCCGTTCGTCTCTGGCGAAAACGGGACCAGTGAAGAGGTTCCGACTCGCGAGGCCTTGTTGGAGAAGGTCCTTGCCGCGGCGAAGAAAGACCTCTCGATTCAGCGCTACAAAGGTCTCGGCGAGATGAATCCCGAACAGCTTTGGGAAACCACGATGAATCCTGAGAAACGCACGCTGCTGGAAGTCAGGATCGACGATGCCGTTGAAACTGATGAGATCTTCACGGTGTTAATGGGTGATGCAGTTGAGCCGCGGCGGAAGTTTATCGAGGACAATGCGCTGGACGTAAGGAATCTCGACGTCTAAATGCAGGTGGCCGCGGAGTGCCACCCGTAGCTAATCCTCACGAAATCGATCTACTTTGAAGCGCCAGAGTTTGACGGGTGTGCCGCGCGGTATGCCCGCCTTCCGCTCAGCGATCTCAACCTGCTGTTCGGCGGTATCGATGCCGGGAATATCCGGAAGCAACAACCCGCGCAGCGAGCGGGTCTCGTCTTCAACAATCACACCAAATTTTGCAGGGTCAAGTTCTGCAAACGTTGTCTCTTCCGCCGGCAGCAACACGTCCACTGAATATCTCAGATTTGACAGTTCTTCTGCGGTCACCGGATCGAAGCGCGGATCACTAATCGCGGCACTGATTGCGTTGGCAATGATCTCGCGCGCCAGAGTCTCGCGCGCCGGCTCGATCGTCCCGATGCAACCGCGCAGTTCTCCATCGAGTGTCTTGAGGCAAACAAAACACGGCGCTCGCGCGGACAGTAACCGTCCCGGCGCGCGTGGTGCTTCAAGCACGTCGCCCGAACGAATGAAGCTTTCCACTGCCTCTCGCGCCAGTCGCGGAAGATCGGCAGCAGCCGTTTCGCCCGCCTGATTGATCAACTGCGCCACCAGATAACCGACTCCGAAAGGCGCCTCGTAGTTCATCACTTCGCACGACAACGGCAAACCGCTGCTCGCGCCAATCGCCACCAGCATCGAGCGATAGCCGCATTCACCAGCCAGCTTCCGCAGATTGTGATCGATTTCAACGATCGCCTGCGGGTTGTTTGCACGCAGCGCAGCGACGACACTTTCATCGAACATGTGCGCATCACGATTGAAACCAGCGGGAGCATGCGGCGCCAGTCGATGACTCAAATCTCCACTCGCGATGAATGCCACCGGCCGCCCAACTGCATCGACAGCTCTTTTTATGGACGCACCGAAGCGAAGATGATCTTCGTTCGAAAGAAAACTGTAACCGAGTGCCACCACTCTTCCCTGCCACCCGTTTCGCAACAGAAAGTAAAGCGGCACCGCGGTGCCGTGATCGAGCTCGCAACTGGACAACGTCGAAACGGCATAACCATCAGTCGCGGCAGCGTCAGTGATGGCAGCGAGGAGTTCGTGGTCGACCGGCGCCGAAACATTAGTCTCGGGTGCATGAAAATTAGCGAAGTCGCCGTAAACTTCGGAACCTTCGTAAGCAACGAACGAATCAGCCTCGAGAGGTGCGTGCGGTGAGATCAGGATGACTGACTCGGCTCCGCTCGCGATCAGCCGTTCGGTGAGTTCCGTCATCGCTTCGATCGAATGGCGCACGCCAACTATCGCCTCGCGACCAACCTCCGGCACCATGATTGGCGGATGTGGTGCGATACCGGAAAAGACCAGGCAATTACTCTGGTTAGTCATCTTGCCCGCTTTCGCGCTTTGCAGGGAACGGCTGTTATTCTAGCGCCGACAGACGAGTGTCACAATTGATCTATGAACAAGTTTGATCTGCTGATTATCGGCGCCGGACCTGCCGGCTCGTTTGCCGCTGAATTGCTGGCGCGCCACGGCGCACGAGTCGCGCTGTTTGACGGCCGTCCTCCGGGTGAGCCGAAGGCCTGCGGCGGTGGCGTAACCGCGAAGGCTTTGAAGTCGTGGCCTAACTTACTGAATGCCGTTGGCCGCACGATCCACGAACTCGATCTGTACTCGCCCTCCGGCAAGAGACTCCACCTCAAACTCGACGAACCCTTCGCGGTCTATTCGCGCGTTGCGTTTGATGGTTACTTGCGCGACCGAGCCCGCGATGCCGGCGCGCGAGTGTTCTCTGAAAAGATCTCAACCAGAAAAATCAAAAAGACTGGGGGTGCCTGGCGCGTAAAGAGTGATTCCGGCGAGTGGACCGGGTCAGTTTTGGTGGGCGCCGACGGTGCAAACAGCGGCATTGGAAAAATGCTCGCTGGTCCATTGTCACCTTCCGACATGGAAGTCGCGTTCGGCTATCGCGCCCCCTTGCCGGCAAACAGTGCCGCGCCAACCGTCGTCGCCTTCTTGCCGCGTTGGGTCGGTTACGCGTGGGCCTTTCCGCGTCCCGATCACATTTCATTCGGCATCGCCACCACGCAGGACGCTTTTGAACATCAGCCACTCGACGATCTTTTGTGGCAGTTCATGGTCACCTACTACCAGCAGCACGAACTTGCAAAAGTTAATTTCTGGAAAGCGGAAAGCACCAGCGAGACGACCGCGATTCGGCAACATTTACACGCCACCGCAGAACGTTACGCCGCGCGCATTCCCGGACTCGCCGCGCAAACATGGGATCACAGAAAGACCTGTGGCGAAGACTGGGCTCTGCTCGGCGATGCGGCGGGCTTTGCGGATCCGGTGACGGGCGAAGGCATTTATTACGCGTTACGTTCTGCGGAGCTGTTTGCCGAAAGTTACATGCGCGGCGAACTTCAGTCGTACGAAACAAGCTGGCGCCAGGACTTCGGCGCTGAACTGCGGCGCGCCGCGCAAATGCGTCGCCGCTTTTACGGAAACTTCTGGGGCGCACCATTCACCGAGCGCATGATCGACTTTGCGAAAGGGCATCGCGGCGTCAAGCGAGTGTTGGGCGAACTGGTGGCGGGTGACCAGGGTTACGTCAACTTGAAGAAGAAACTGCTGAAAAGTGCATTGCTACCTCTTATCTTCGTCGCTCTCTTGGCGACGCTCTCAACAAACGCATCGGCGCAAAAGGTGAAGCAGCCTCGCGAGGTAATCGCGGCGTATCAGGTTTGCAATCGATTTCAGCAGTTGCTCGCACAGGATCTGGATTTCAACCGCGCGTTTGAAGCGACCTTTACAACTGACCCCGCGCGCCGGCGGAAAATTGCCATCTCGGAAGGCGAGTTTGGCGGCGTCGATCTGACGAAGGTTGATGATGCGACACTGGTCAGCGCCTACAAAAGCCGCATGCAGATTGTGTATTTGATGTTGCCGCTGGCCAGCCCAGACAGTAACGAACAAGAACGGGAATTCTTTCCACCGCCAATCAAAGCCATCTTCCAACGCAAAGGGCCAGAAGCTTCGGAGGGGTTTGCGTCTTTTGCGGCTCAACTCAAACGCGACGCGTCAGATCTGCGCGCGCACTTGAATCAACTTGCCGCTCGCGACCCGGTAGTCGCTGAACGCCTTCGCCAATTCAAGGCCGACTTGGCCAAAACCGATCCAGTTCCCAATCACGCCGTGAAGCCCCTCACCGCGTACAGCAGAGGGAACGTTTTGCCACTAAGCCAGGAGTATTATCAGATCGGCGACTACGTGGTGATTCGCGAGCGTGGTCAGATGAAGATCATCGGCATTCGCTTCTTCAGCCGGCTCTTTTAGCTCTCACTTACGGCGCGAGACGCTTGATAATCCAGGTGCCGTCAGGTTGCAGTTCGTACAAGAGGCGGTCGTGCAAACGACCCACGCGGCCTTTCCAGAACTCGATCCGATCCGCTTTCAAACGATAGCCGCCCCAGTACGCCGGACAATCTATTTCGCGATCGCAGTACTCCTCCGCTAACTCATGCGCGCGTTGCTCGAGAACTTCGCGCGCTGAAATCACCTCGCTCTGGGGCGACGCCAAGGCGCCGATCTGGCTCTCGCGCGGTCGCGTCGCGAAGTAAGCCGAAGACTCCTCCGCCGAGGTCTTCGCGACTCTGCCTTCGACGCGCACTTGCCGTTCGAGTTGCGGCCAGTAAAAAACCAGCGCAGCGTAAGGGTTAATTTCGAGCTGCTTGGCCTTGGAACTTTGGTAGTTGGTGAAAAAGACGAATCCTTCCGGGTCCACCTGCTTGAGCAAAACCATTCGGGCTGTTGGCCGCCCGTCAGGGGTCACTGTCGCCAGGCTCATTGCTTCGGGTAACGGCAACTTCGCCGCGACCGCGTCGTCGAGCCAGAGCTGAAACTGGCGAATCGGATCCCGCTCGATCGAGTTCTCGTTCAATCCTTCCACGTTGTTGATTACAGCGCTCATTTTGCTTCTTCGTTCGCATTGTAAGGCGCAAGTCTCTCGCGCAACTCAGCAGGAATCGGGACCGTCTCAAACGTGTCTTGGTTGACCGCGGCTAGCACGAAGTGTGCTGTTGCGATTAACTCGTCCTCGTTTTTCCGGCGCACCTCAAAATTCAACCTCATCGACTTTTTGCCGAACCGTCCCACGTAAACACTCACCTCCAGCAGATCGTCCAGCCGGGCTGCGCGACGAAAATCACACTCCAGATGCACGCGCGGCAGCCAGATCTTCAGTTCGTCAAACATCGTTCCGTAGTGCAGGCCGGCTTCGCGAAAGAGCTCGGTCTCTGCAAACTCGAAGAAGTGAATGTAAGCGCCGTAAAAAATGATGCGCGCGGCGTCGACGTCGCCCCAGCGCACCCGTTCTTCAATCGTAAACGTTTTGTGATCGGCCATCTAACTCAACAGATTCAAAAATCTAACGAGCTCCTCGTTGAACTGCTCCGTGCGCTCGAGGTTCGAAACATGCGCTGCGTTTTCGATCACCACCAGCCGCGACCCGGTAATCTCACGCTGCATCTTCTCACTATCTGCCACCGGCGTAATCGGATCTTCACGCCCCACCAGAATCAGCGTCGGACACGAAATCTGCGACAGCAGCGGCGTTTGATCCTCACGGTCGGCCATTCCCAACAGCGCACCCGCGGCGCCTTCAGGTTTGGTCTTCAACATCATGTCGCGCATCCGCTTCACGACCTCCGGTCGTTTGCTGACAGTCTCCGGCGTCAACAACTTCGGCAACATCGCATCAGCAATGCTGGCCATTCCTGCGGCGAGCGCCTGATCCGCGTGTTGTAAGCGCGTTTGTTTTCCTTCATTGGTGTCTGCCTGCGCGCGCGTGTCCGCGAGAATCAACGCCCGAACTCGCGAAGGAAACTGTTTATAGAACGAGAGCGCAACATAACCTCCCATCGACAAGCCACCGACAACAGCGCGAGAAATCTCCAGCCGGTCCAATAGCTCCGCGACGTCCTGGGCCATCCGGTTCATCGTGGCCGCTCCCGGCGAAGCGTCACTTTCGCCCAGACCGCGAAGGTCGGGCGTGATCACGCGATAGCTGTTGCTCAGCGCACTGACCTGTTCGGTCCACAACGATCGATTAAACGGATAGCCATGGAGCAACACCACGGGCTGACCGAGGCCCACGTCTGTGTACGCCAACTGAATATCATCAACACGAATGAACGACATCTCTTAGAAATCTCTACGCGCTGCGCGCGCAACGACGGACACCAGTTCAGTTAACTCGATCGGCTTCGCCAGATAGATTTGAAAACCTGACGAGAGCGCACGTTTGCGATCCTCTTCTTTCGCGTAGGCCGTGATCGCTACCGCCGGAATGCTCGAACCCGCGCCATTCTCCAGCGACCGCACTTTTTCAATGAGACCGTAGCCGTCTTCATCCGGCATCGCGATGTCGGAGACCAGCACGTCGGGCGTGTGTCGTCGAATCGCCTGAATCGCCTCTCCTGCGGAAGATACCGCAGTGACGTTCGCTTGTCTTCTCGTCAACGCCGTGGCCATCAAACTCAACGTGTCCGAATCGTCATCGACCAGCAGCACGTGAACACCCGACAACAACTGCGACGCACACGCGAGCGCCTGCTCACTAGCGGGCGCGATCTGATCAGCCTTCACACCGGAATCAATCAGCGGCAGAGTGATCGTAAATGTCGCACCCTGACCTTCACCACGGCTCGCCGCGCGAATGGTGCCCCCGTGGATCTCAACCAGATGTCTTGCGATTGCCAGACCAAGACCGAGTCCGCCGTGATGGCGCGTCGTGGTGCTGTCAGCCTGACTAAAACGATCAAACACGTACGGCAGAAACGCGAGATTAATCCCCTGGCCCGTATCGGTCACACTGATCTCAACAGCCGAATTTGCCTGCGAGACTTTCACCCGCACTCGACCGGCGTTGTTCGTAAACTTCACCGCGTTTGACAACAAGTTCCAGATCACTTGCTGAAGCCGATTGGCATCACCGGAAACCATCGCCGGCGTGCTGTCGAGTTCCGCTTCGATTTGTATGCCTTTGGCGTCGGCCGTCGGGCGCACGACATTGAT